>NZ_LKIC01000005.1:0-144998 GCF_001482475.1 Bacillus sp. G1(2015b)
GTTGCTCCTGTATCACCCGTTACCCCAGTTGCTCCGGTTACTCCTGTTGCTCCCGTTGCTCCTGTTGCTCCCGTTGCTCCTGTATCACCTGTTACCCCAGTTGCCCCGGTTACTCCTGTTGCTCCGGTAATACCTGCGGCGGCCAATAACGTATAGTCTGGGGACGTATCTGGTGTACCTGTTGGTGGTGTTGTATTCACAACATAGGTTCCACCTTCATATGTCACCACTTGACCTACTGGATAGGTTGGGGCTGTAGCTGGGTCAAACGCCAGGATGCCAGTTAATCCTACACCGGTTACTCCGGTCGCACCAGTATCGCCCGTTACCCCGGTGGCTCCTGTTGCTCCTGTATCACCCGTTACCCCAGTTGCTCCGGTGGCTCCTGTTGCTCCGGTGGCTCCCGTATCTCCTGTTGCTCCGGTTACTCCTGTGACTCCAGTCGCTCCTGTTGCTCCGGTCGCTCCTGTACCTGTGACTCCAGTTGCTCCTGTATCACCCGTCACCCCAGTTGCTCCGGTTGCTCCAGTTACTCCTGTGACTCCAGTATCACCGGTTACACCAGTTGCACCTGTTACTCCGGTGGCTCCGGTAACACCTGCGGCTGCTAATAACGTATAGTCTGGAGAAGTATCCGGTGTACCTGTTGGAGGCGCTGTATTGACCAGATATGTTCCGCCTTCATATGTCACCACTTGACCTACTGGATAGGTTGGCGCTACTGCTGGATCAAACGCTGCGACTCCGGATAAACCGACTCCAGTCGCTCCAGTCACTCCTGTTGCCCCGGTTTCACCAGTTACCCCTGTTGCACCTGTTGGTCCTGTGACGCCGGTGGCACCAGTTTCTCCTGTCGCTCCTGTGACCCCTGTTGCACCTGTTTCACCGGTGGCTCCCGTACCAGTAGCTCCCGTTGGACCAATTTCCCCCGTCGCTCCCGTAACACCAGTGGCACCGGTTGGACCAATTTCTCCTGTTGCTCCTGTGACGCCAGTGACTCCGGTTGGACCAACCTCTCCCGTTGGTCCTGTCACTCCTGTTGCGCCGGTGGAACCCGTGACTCCTGTACCGGTTGCTCCTGTAACGCCAGTCGCTCCTGCAGCGGCCAATAACGTATAATCTGGTGACGTATCTGGTGTGCCTGTTGGTGGCGCCGTGTTAACAAGGTAGGTTCCTCCTTCATATGTCACCACTTGACCTACTGGATAAGTTGGCGCTACTGCTGGATCAAACGCTGCGACTCCGGATAAACCGACTCCAGTCGCTCCGGTCACTCCTGTTGCCCCTGTTTCACCAGTTACCCCAGTTAAACCTGTTGGTCCTGTGACGCCGGTTGCTCCTGTTTCACCTGTTGCACCGGTTGCTCCTGTACCAGTGGCGCCGGTTGGACCAATTTCCCCCGTTGCTCCTGTGACGCCAGTCGCTCCCGTTTCACCTGTTGCACCGGTTGCTCCTGTGCCGGTGGCGCCGGTTGGACCAATTTCCCCCGTTGCTCCTGTGACGCCAGTCGCTCCCGTTTCACCTGTGGCTCCGGTTGCTCCTGTTCCAGTGGCGCCGGTTGGACCAATTTCCCCCGTTGCTCCTGTGACGCCGGTCGCTCCCGTTTCACCTGTTGCACCGGTTGCTCCTGTGCCGGTGGCGCCCGTAACTCCTGTCGCTCCTGCAGCAGCTAAAAGCGTATAATCTGGGGAAGTATCGGGTGTACCTGTTGGCGATGCTGTGTTTACAAGATACGTCTCGCCTTCATATGTCACCACTTGACCTACTGGATACCCTGGTGCCGCTGCCGCATCAAACGGAACAACTCCAGTTAGACCTACACCGGTAGCGCCGGTTGCCCCAGTCGGACCGGGATCTCCCGTAACACCTGTTGGTCCTGTACCTGTTGCTCCTGCAGCAGCTAAAAGCGTATAGTCCGGTGATGTATCAGGCGTCCCTAATGGCGGTGCTGAATTGACCACATACGTACTGCCATCGTATGTCACCACTTGCCCTACTGGGTAGGCTGGTGCTACTGCTGGATCAAATGCCAGAATGCCTGTTAAACCTACACCTGTTGGACCGATTGGACCTGCTGGACCTGCTGGGCCCGCTGGACCTGCTGCACCCGCCGGACCTGCTGGGCCTCTTCTTCCTCTCCCGCCTGGCGGACCTTGAATCACACAAACACAAGGATCTTTTCCGCAGCAAGGATTTTTCACTGATTTTCCTGGCTTCCCTGATCTTCCTTTCTTACAACTATCACATTCCCAGCCATCATCCTTATACGCATCATACCAGCTTCCTTTTTGGTAGTGGTCTGTCGAATGAGTTGGATATGTCTTTCCGCATTGTCTACATCTTCTCATAGAATCACCCCCATCCATCGTATTCATCACGACCAAGAAAGGTGTATGTACATTTTTATTTTTATTTAGAAAGATAAAAAGACCTTGCACGCTATGCACAAGGTCTTTCTTTCATTGAAGTCTCATCGTCATTTTTAAATCTTTTCCTACCATACGATAATCAATATCTACCGGACGGATAGCTTCTTTTAATGTTTTCATCCCTTCTCCTTCAAAGAAAGTAGGCGCATCTTTTCCTCCAATGAATAACGGCGCCATATAAATAATGGCTTCGTTCACAAGTGACGCTTCTAAAAAGGACGCGCTCACACTGCCCCCCGCCTCCACAAGTACCGACATGACAGAACGCTTCTTCAGCATGCGTAACACATCATGGATGTCTGTCCGATTTTCTCCGCTTGTGATAAAGACCTGATGTCCTTTTTGCACCAGTTGATGATATTTTTTTTGATCGTACTTGTTTGAGGTACAAATAATGGTTTCTGCCATATGATCGTTTAAACATTTCGCATGAAGCGGAATCCTTAATGTGGAATCTAAAATGACGCGAATGGGCTGTGTCACGATTGAATCTTTCACAATAAGACCTGCATCATCTTGAATAATGGTTTCGACGCCTGTTACCACAGCATCTGCTTCTTGACGTAATTGCTGCACTTCTTTTCTTGCTTCTGTTCCCGTAATCCATTTGCTTTCTTGATGAGCTGTTGCAATTTTCCCGTCTAACGAAATGGCTGTTTTTAATATGACATATGGAAGATCTGATTGTATGGAATGAAAAAAAGGAAGATTTAAGCTGTCCGCTTCCCGTTTACATATCCCTTCTTCTACTTCTATCCCTGCTTGTTTCAACATCGTGACCCCTTTACCTGCTACAAGCGGATTTGGGTCCCCAGTGGCAATGACCACACGTTTCACCCCGCTCTTTATTATCGCTTCTGAGCAAGGCCCTGTTTTTCCATGATGCGAACAAGGTTCGAGCGTCACATACATATGAGCTCCCTTCGCCTTATCTCCTGCCATTTGCAGCGCATGAATTTCAGCATGCGGTTCGCCCGCCTTCATGTGAGCACCAATTCCAACAATCTCACCTTTTTTGACTACCACTGCCCCGACAAGCGGATTTGGTGAGGTTTGTCCTTTCATGGCCTTTGCGTTGGCAATCGCTAGCTTCATATAAAAAACATCGTCTTTCATGTAAGTCTCCTTTCCTCTCTTTCAAGGGAAAGAACTCCTTCAGGGAATGAAGGAGTTCTATTCTCATGTGCTATATTTTTTCCATCCGTTTCTTTTCAGATCGATCATAGTAAGGCAAGGAATAAAAAAGTTTATAAGATGCTCGTTGTTTACAAAAACAGCATTTGCGACATTCATATTTATTAATGAGGAGCACATGCGGACAATTGAGTACAGACAGACCTTTTTTCATATGTTCCTTGCAAACACTTATCATGAGAATCCCCCGCTTACATTCTTTTTCTTAATGAGAGATTACTTCTTTCGGAAATTGTTCAAATAAGCGTAATACTTCGGTATGCGTCCCATCTTCTCGAACGTGATAAATCCCGCCGTCGTATGAGCTTGCGTATACATCATTGCCTAATTGTCTGATGGCACTAATCCCATTTTTGGCAATTCTAATTGGGCCGGTGTTGACATCCAGCTCTGGATTCCACACTACGATATAGCCCCAATAATCGCCGCTTACAATATAGCCAGAGTCTGTGACTGTGACCGATTTAATCGAATACTGGTGTTCGTTATGCTGGTCTAAAATTCTTCCAGTATGCAAATCAAACAATCTCACATTCTTGTCACGGCTGACAATGGCGATACGATCTCGTTTACTATCAATAAAGACATCATTTAACAGCTCTGTCGCACCGATGTATTCCGCTTTTAAGGATAAACTCTTTTTATCTAAAAGACAGATGGTTCCTTCAACCGCTGCTGTGATGATATGATCTCCTTCTACCTTTAATGCTTTGACCGCACAATCGTGTGCTTTGGAACGGCCGATTTCCTTTAAGTGTTCTGTTGAAATGACATGTACATAACCGCCGTAAGTTCCAATATAAAATTGACGATCCTCCTCGTGGAAATACACGCTGTTGACCGGACCTGTGTTGAGATCAAACGAAACCATTTGCTGTAATGATTCATGAACAATATGCACCTGACTTGCATGGTCTCCCCACGCATAATAGCTTCCATCCCGTGCAACAGCTACTCCATTCGTTAAAACGCCCGTTGATTTAGCAATTTCCATTCCATTTTTTCTGAATTTTCCATCATCTGATGCGGTAATAATATCACCTGCATCAGTCAGCGCAATGTCATTGATAGATGGTGTCGCCATTTCGATCTCATCTGATATGACTTTGCCCTTTTCAATCGACCATTCACAATATGTTTTTCCAAAGCTGGCTCCTAGTATTGACTTCTCATCCTCTGTCCAGACAAGCGAGCGCTCCCACTGATATTTATGAGGCAGCAGTGTATCGACTAAATCACCTGTTTCATAATTCCACAGCTTAATTAAATGGTCGTAGCCTGCTGTCAGCAAGTAATTACCGCTTGGAGAAAAATTCACGCGCTTGACGCCCTGTAAATGGGCTTTGATGATTTTCTTCTCCTGTAAAGTCGCCGCATCGTAAATAATAACGGTGCCATCATCTCTGCCAAGTGCGAATACTTCTTTTTGATTGCTGCCGCTGATCGTATCCAGTTCATAATCAAACGGGCCAATTTCCCCTACAATTTCTCCGGTCTCATACAGCCATACAAGGACGTATCCATCATCACCTGTTGTGTAAGCTTTATCACCATGTATCCATACAGCTAATACATCTTTGCTATGACCATGGAATTCTCTTAAAATAGCACCCGTTTCGATATCCCAGACTAAGCATCTTCTATCTCTGGATACGGATACAAGCAAAGTATCCTGCTTCGCAAAAGCGACGGCTTCTACATCATCCGCATGACCAAACAACGTGCGGATTCGTGTATTTGTGCCTGTATCATATAATTGAATGGTATAGTCTGACGATGCACTCGCTAAATACTTTCCGTTTTCAGAAAGAGATATTGAGTTAATGATATGCTCGTGACTGCCAATGAACGTTCCTTCTCCTGTCTCCCGGTTCCACTGATAAATACAGCGGTCATAGCCGCCAGTGTAAACGATTTGGTCGTGCTGAGTTGATAAAACAGATGTAATTGGTCCTCTATGCATAGTTTTACACTCCCACCTTTATATGTTGTTTTTGACGAGTCACTAAACGAAAACCAGTAAATCGAAAAACGGGATCTGGGTGCTTCCCGTGTCTTCTTGCGACTCTGCATAAATCTCCACCTCTTGCGAAGGAGCCGCCTTTTAAAATGTAGTAGTCACTTCCGAGTGTTTCCGTTAAATCATCGACGACCTCGATGCCGCCTTCATATACGTGATATTTGGTGTTGACCCATTCCTCGACGTTGCCCCCCATATCATAAAGACCAAATAAGGATCTGCCCTTTTCGTAATGACGGACAGGCGTCGTTTTTTCAATATTTGATTCGTGTGTATTGCAGTAAGAAGGATCAAACTCATCTCCCCACGGGTATTGATTTCTCGTGTTTCCCCGGGCAGCATACTCCCATTCTTCTTCCGTAGGAATCGACACATCCATCCCCAGTTTCCCGCTCAGCCACTGACAGAACGAGAAGGCTTCCTCAATGTCCATGCCCCAAGCTGGATGATCTTTTCCCCCGCCAAGCTCTTCGTTCGTTAAGCTCTCTGGGTATGTCTGTCCTGTTTCATCACAATAGCTTTGATACAGTTCATTGCTGACGACCGTATCTGAGATAAAAAATTCGTTGATATACGGCTGATAGGATGGAAATTCTTTGTACAGCCATTTTTGAAATTTTTTCTCACGGCCGTAGGTTGGATTGAGCAGCTTGTCCTTCCAGTATTCTGATGCCTTTTTCATATCTTCTTCATTACTTCCAATCGTTGCATAGCCGCTTGGAATTTGAATCCAATTGATATCAGGTTTCACGCTTTTCTCCCGCCTTCTTTCAATAAACTCGTCTATTGATTAATTAATTTCTTCTCATCGACCATATGCCCTGAGGCTGCTTTTGCCTTTAAATAGGCTTCATTGTAGAGAGAGGCTTCGACCGTATGATCAAACCGCAAAACAGGAAGACCGTAAGCTGCAATAGAATCGACTTTATCTGGATTGTTCGTTAGTAAATGCAATGGTTTCCCTTTGTTTAAATAGTGCAAAACTGCTGCTGCTTCCTCGTAATGCCGATCATCATCCCCGCAGCCGATCAGGCGGTTGGCTTCAAAAGTATCCAGCTGCATTTCCTGTAATTTATACGTCAATGCTTTTGCCATCAGCCCAATAGACCGCCCTTCTTGATTGGCCATATACACCAGCATACCTTTTCCGTAATCGGTGATTTTCTTCAGTGATAATGCAAGCTGTGGACCACAGTCACATTTCAGTGACCCAAACACATCACCTGTTTGGCAGACACTATGGATTCGCACAAGCGGCGGCCGTTCATTTTCAAAGTCGCCAAATAAGAGACAAGAGGAAAAGGTTTGCTGCGCGGTACTCATTTGGACAATCGATTCGATCGTTGGTTTTGTATCCCGTTCAACAGGTGCGAAGGCATACCACTTAAATGGCACTTCTTCATGTTGAATGGAAATTGGCAAATTCACAGGCCCCACGAGCAAATAGTGTTTTTCTTGAAAGGTAAAATGATGAATCATTGATTGTAATTCATCTACAAACTTGTTCATTTGTCTCCCCCCTATTCATCACTGCACCCATAGCGCAGTGATGGAGTGATGAATATGTGTACGCACTCCCTCTGCCTGTGTGCTCCCGCAGAAGGAAATGAATGTGCAGTGTCTCTCATCGCTTTAGACCTTGTCCATTTCCAGTACAAAGGAGCAGAAATCTTGGTTCATATGCTTTTTTTGTCAGAGCAGCAAACGCCCTTGATTGGCAGACGCTCTTTCTTAACTTGAACACCTCTGCTAGCTTTGAATCACTCACCTTTGTACTAGATTTTGACGGCAATGACATGATGCTGGCTTATTCCGGCCTTCGCTTGTAATGGTGATATGGATACAAGCTCAAGACCTGATGTACAAATTTTTTCGCCAAGCTGAGAATCTGAAAACGAAAAATGAAAACGGCCATCTTCTCCGATTAATCCTGTTTTCCACTCTTCTCCCCAGACAACAAGTGAAAAGACACCGCCTTCATGAAGTAAAGAAGAGACCTGTTTTAAATAACGTTCATGATCATCAGGATGTTGATGATGAAAGCAGCCATGATCTAAAATCAAATCAAACTGCATCCCGCGTCCCTGATCCATGGACCATGACATAAAATCTTGATGAACAAAATGGACAGGAACTGTTTCTCTTTTCTGTAACCCTTCCCACTCCTCATGCTCATACAGGTCGATACCGACATATGCGGAAAGCCCGCTTAAATGTTCAAGTGCACGGCCGTTGCCGCACCCGATATCCAGTACAGAAGCAAGTGCATTCTTTTCCCTTGAACGCCATGCCTTTAATGACATCACTGCTGCGTCTGTTAAGGATGGATCAGTGGACCACATATCTGTTCTTTGCTCATAATGCTCTTGGAATGCCATGCGCATCTTTTCTAAATACAATCCACTGTCTTCATGGTACAAAGCCTTTTTCATCATGAAACCTCCTTCAATTCACAATCGTCTTTTCGGGCAAAGGTGGTTTTCAAGCCAAAAACCTTATGTTAGAATGAGAGATGGATTTTTTAGGAAAATCTGTTTGTCTGAAAAAGGAGAGCAGCATCCCACATGTTCACTCTTCTTTTTCAGCATTCATCCTCCTCATATGCAGCCGTTTGAAGGCCGCCTCGCCTCAGCTTGTTCTCTCTTTTTTTCATATGAGTTCACCTCCTTCACCGTTCGATCAACTCACATCCTTTATTGAAACCGCTTTCTCTTTTGTATAAGGACTTAACGCCTTTTGACTATCTCTTGCAAAGTGTTCATAGTAGAAAAACCAATCTACTGTTTAGAATGACTATCATTTTTTTTCAAGTAAATGATTCTTTTTTTTTGTTTTAGTAGACACTTTTGTAACTTAAAGGCGCTTAGGCCTTGGTTTCTGCCACCCCCTTTCACTAAGTGATGCTCCGAATAAACTCATCAGAAATTTAACAACTAATTCCATAATGACTGGAATAAGCCAAATATATTGTTTTTAGTTTATTTTGTCAACAAATTATTTCCTAAACATTAAAATGAATTTCCTAATTGAAAATACAGGTATTTTTCGTGGTTTTTTGACCTTAAAACAATTATTTCTACATAAAAATACAATTTAAACCAATAGAACTAAGAAATTTATCTACTAAATTACACAAGTTTTTTATTTAATTTTAAATCAAAATAGAAAGATACAATAATTATTTCCCGAATGGTTTTTTGTGATATTTCGACTATTTTTTTCTGATTCCCCATGTTTTTCTTTGGTATAGCGGCATTTTCAATTAGAGCGTTTACTATTTATTCCATACTTATGTATTTATTTATTATCATAAAAAAGATATATGTCTCTCCTTCAGACATGGAAGCATGAAAAAAAGCCCCTTACAAAAGTAAGAGGCTTTTTCAGTTGGCGTTTACGCCCAGTTTTTCACTTTTTCATGATCTGTGACAAAGAGAAGCACTTTCCCTTCATCTAAATGTTCTTCAAATGTCTCAGCTTCTTCTTTGGTGAAACCAATTTCATGAATTTTATTGCGGAGTTCATCTCCCTTTTTACTAAAGATGTTCCCAACCGCATGTTTAAGTCCAACTTCTCTTGAGCCTATCGTATTGGCATCTGCATTATTTGCAATACGCTCTGTTCGATCATCGTCATGGGATAGAACATAAATGTCCTCTCTTGCAACACCGATCGATTTTAATTGCTCTACATCTCTTTGAAGTGTTTCATCATTTGAATACTCTCTTACAACAGGTTTCATTTTATATTCCTCCTTTAACGTCTTACGAATCTTTTACCCGTCACTTTTGACATTAAACCTTACAAGAGCACATCCAATTTGCTTAATGAACATACCATGCCTATCGACTTATTTTTGACAAAAAGCCTGTTGAAATGACTAAATTTTCTGAAATATCGTGTTCATTCCTGTTGATTTGTTGTACAATTCTTATACTGGAGGCTAGAAATGAGGGAGAGCTGATGTATTACTTTTCAGCGGAGCAGCAGTTTAATGCTTGGGTTGTCAGTGATTTGGTGAAACAGCTTTTTCAAAAGTGGAATCCTGAAGAAGCGAATACAAAGCCGCTTACATTGTTTGCCGAACAGCACTTTCGCATCTCCATTGATTATCTCTTTTCCATCATTATTAACATTGGAGATATCGAGTCAATTGATCAAGATCCACAAGACCTGTTGTCCTCATATTTGAATATCCTTTTTCCTTTTGTGACGCGCGATATGATGAAAGCCTCCATGCAAAATGCAAACGAATATTTGTTAAAAGAACGTGATGCGGATGTGTATCAGCTGTTTGGCTGTCTCCCGCCGCTCCTCTCTGTATCTTTTCAGAAAAAGTAGTCCCCTTCGATGAGATGGCGGCTGCTTTTTTGTGTGTGTTTTGAAAAGACCGTATGTTTTGAACGAAAAGAAGCATCATGTTAATGTAAATCTAGGCTGTAAGTGAAAGGGAGGATTTGACATGAGTCAACAAAAGCAAATTCAATTAGCTAAACGTCCAAAAGGATTACCTACAAAAGATGTTTTTCATTTTGAAACAGTAGATATACCTGTACCGCAAGATGGAGAGGTCTTGGTTCAAACGAAATATGTTTCTGTAGATCCTTATATGAGAGGACGAATGCAGGATACAAAATCCTATACACCTCCGTTCAAGCTAAATGAAGTGATTCAGGGCGGTGTCGTCGGAGAAGTCGTTGAGTCGAAATCGCCTCAATTTGAAAAGGGTGATTTTGTCCTTGGATTCCTTGGCTGGCAAGAATATTCCACTGCCAAAGCTGAATCTCTGACTAAAATTGATCCGTCCATTGCGCCATTGTCCTATTATTTAGGCATCTTGGGGATGCCAGGGCAAACCGCTTACTTTGGCCTGCTTGCGATTGGTCAGCCAAAAGAAGGCGAGACGGTTGTCATTTCTGGAGCCGCAGGTGCCGTTGGTTCCGTTGTGGGACAAATCGCTAAGATCAAAGGCGCACACGTCGTGGGAATTGCCGGATCTGATGATAAACTCGCTTATTTAAAAGAATTAGGCTTTGATGAAACGATTAATTATAAAACAACGAATGATTTAGATGATGCGATTGCAAAAGCCTGTCCTAACGGCGTTGATGTGTACTTTGACAACGTAGGCGGCGAAATTTCAGATGCGGTGATGAATCATTTGAACCGTTTTGCACGCATTCCAGTATGCGGTGCCATTTCTTCTTATAATATTAGCGCAAGCGAAGATATCGGTCCGCGTGTGCAAACAAAACTCATCAAAACAAGCGCATTGATGCAGGGATTCATCGTTGCCAACTATTCAGATCGTTTTGGAGAGGCAGCGAAGGATCTCGCACAATGGGTAAAAGAAGACAAACTCACATATAAAGAAACAATCATTGAAGGCTTTGATAACATTCCTGATGCATTCCTTGGATTATTCAAAGGGGAAAATGTCGGAAAACAGCTTGTCAAAATTTCATAACAAAAAAGGACCCTCCATGTGGAAGGGTCCTTTTCTTATGCCTGCTTGGGCGCAAGCTGCAGCTGGCCTTGCTTATACACAATTTCTTCAAGCGAAAGATTTAGCTTTTTCGCCATTTTTTTCAGCATTGATTGCTCTTGAGGTGTGACAAGACTGATGACTGCGCCTTCTTTTCCAGCACGTCCGGTTCTGCCTGAACGGTGGATGTAGCCCTCTTCATTTGGCATATCTGCATGAATGACATATGGCAGGTCATCAATATCGATTCCTCTTGCTGCAATATCTGTTGCAAGGAGGAGCGGGAATTCACGCTGTTCAAATGATTTTAATATTACAGCACGCTCAGCTTTTTTTGCTTCACTATGAAGGACACCAAGGTCGACATGGTGATACGCTAATTTCTCTGCATAAATGCTTAAGTTCGTAATGTCACGCACAAAAACGAGCGCCTGCATGTCCTCAAGCCGTGATAGCTTTTGCAGTAGTTTCACTTTGTCACGCTGATCACATAACAGATAATAGTGACCCACTTTCTGCGCTTCTTCCTCACTTCTAGCAATTTTCAATACTTCTGGTTCAGATGTCATTTCTTTGATCAGCTGAACGGTTTCTTCTTTCAACGTGGCAGAAAAACAAAGGATTTGTCTTTCTTTTAATGTGGACTTAATGATCGCTTGGATCGTTTTCATATGCTCTGGCACAAGAAGTTGATCTGCTTCGTCTAATACGATCGTTTTGACTTCATGCATTTTCAGTTTCTTGATTTTGATTAATTCTTGTACTCGGCCAGGTGTCGCCACAACGATGTTCGGGTGTTTCTTTAGCTTTTCTTGCTGCTTCTTGATGTTCGCTCCACCAATCAAGGAAACCGCTTTGATGTCTGATCCTTGTTTGAACTCTTGCACGACATCAAAGATTTGCATCACAAGCTCTCTTGAAGGTGCCAAGATTAAGACTTGCGGATGCTTGATATTGACATCAATTTTATTTAAAAGCGGCAGAACATACGCAAGTGTCTTCCCCGTTCCAGTTGGCGATTCTGCGATCACATCACGCTTCTCCGTAATCCACTCTGCTGTTTTTTCTTGTATAGCTGTTGGTTTTTCGAAGCCAGCCGCTTGAAAGTTCTCTTGAATAAATGGCTTTGCTTCTTTCAAAAATGCCCAATTTTCCGTCATGTCGATCTCCTTTATCCTCATTCAATCTATCCTTTAGTATCTCAAAATCAGCTTTGAAACGCAATTTTTCTTTTGATGCTTTTATCGAGCCGGACAGTTCGATATAATCATGAGAGGCACTAGCCGTTTTGAATCTATTTGAGGTGTAAAAAATGATATTATCTGTTAAAGATTTAAGTCATGGCTTTGGCGACAGAGCCATTTTCCACGAAGTGTCCTTCCGTTTATTAAAAGGCGAGCATGTCGGCTTAATCGGCGCCAACGGTGAAGGAAAGTCAACGTTTATGAATATTATTACTGGCAAGCTGGAGCCAGATGCAGGAAAAGTCGAATGGGCGAAAAATGTCCGTGTCGGCTATCTTGATCAGCATACCGTGCTAGAAAAGGGAAGAACGATCCGTGAAGTCCTTCAGGATGCATTCCATTATTTATTTTCAATGGAAGCCGCGATGAATGACATTTATGGCAAAATGGGTGAAGCCGATCCTGATGAGCTGGAAAAGCTGTTAGAGGAAGTGGGCGTCATTCAGGATGCACTGACAAACAATGATTTCTATATCATTGATTCTAAGGTCGAGGAGATTGCAAGAGGTCTTGGCTTAACGGATCTCGGGCTGGACCGTGATGTGACGGAGCTCAGCGGCGGTCAGCGTACGAAGGTGCTGCTAGCGAAATTGCTGTTAGAGAAGCCAGAAATTCTCCTTCTCGATGAGCCGACCAACTATTTGGATGAGCAGCATATTGAGTGGCTGAAGCGTTATTTACAAGAATATGAAAATGCGTTTATCCTCATTTCACATGATATTCCGTTTTTAAACAGTGTCATCAACTTGATTTATCATGTTGAAAATCAAGAACTCACGCGCTATGTTGGCGACTACGACCAATTTAAACAAGTGTACGAAGTCAAAAAGCAGCAGCTCGAAGCAGCCTATAAAAGACAGCAGCAGGAAGTGGCTGAACTAAAGGATTTTGTCGCAAGAAACAAAGCACGTGTCAGCACAAGAAATATGGCGATGTCCCGCCAAAAGAAACTGGATAAGATGGATATGATTGAACTCGCAGCAGAAAAGCCAAAACCTGAATTCCATTTTAAACCGGCACGTACTTCTGGGAAACTGATTTTTGAAACGAAAGATTTGGTCATCGGTTATGATGAACCGCTCTCCCGCCCATTGAATTTGAAAATGGAACGCGGGCAAAAAATTGCGTTGTACGGTGCTAACGGTATCGGTAAAACGACGCTGCTCCGAAGTCTTCTTGGGGAAATCACACCTATTTCTGGTGAGGTGGAACGTGGAGAATTCTTGCATATTGGCTACTTTGAGCAAGAAGTAAAAGAGCAGAACAGCAATACTTGTATTGAAGAAGTATGGAGCACCTTCCCTTCTTACACGCAATATGAAGTCAGAGCCGCTCTTGCAAAATGCGGATTAACGACAAAACATATTGAAAGCCGTGTATCTGTTTTAAGTGGAGGAGAAAAAGCAAAGGTCCGTCTTTGCAAGCTGATCAACGAAGAAACCAACTTACTTGTTCTCGATGAGCCGACAAACCACTTAGATGTCGATGCAAAAGAAGAACTAAAACGCGCGTTAAAAGAATATAAAGGCAGCGTCTTATTGATTTCTCACGAACCTGAATTTTATCAAGATGTGGCAACCGAAACTTGGAATTGCGAATCTTGGACAACAAAAGTATTATAACGACAAAAAAGCCTTATATCTTCTAAAGATATAAGGCTTTTTCTCATTAATGACCTGCTTGGATATTCACCAAATGCTTACGTCCAAGGAGGAGGATGATCATGCCTAAGAGAACCACAGCAGCCCCGACATAATAAGGTGTACTTGCTGTATAGGATTCAGCGAGAACTCCGGCAATCCAAGGAGCAATCGCGCCCCCAATAAATCGTACAGCACTGTAAGAGGATGAAGCAATTGAACGTTCAACCGGTGCTGACCCCATCACAGCTGTCGTGAGCACTGTATTGATCATACCGAGAATTCCCCCAGCAATGACAATTCCGCAGATCACGACCACAGCATGAGACGTCCATACCCCAATACCGAATAAAATCACAGCAAACGAAGCAAACAGAACGACAAGCGAGGTCAATGTCCCCAGTTTGCGATGAATGACTGGCGCTGAGAAGACAGAGGTCACAGCCAAGAATAGCCCCCATCCAAAAAAGACATATCCAAGTCCATGCTCATCAAGATGGAGCACAAATGGCGAATACGCTAAAAGCACAAAGAAACCGAAATTGTATAAGAAAGCGGCAGATGCCATCGTTAAAAGTCCTTTATATTTTAACGCCCCGACCGCCTCAAATAATTTCACTTTTTTCTGCGGCTTTTGCATAGGTGGAAGCATAAAGGTAATCGCTAAAAGAGCAATAAGCATTAACACGGCAACGCCAAAGAAAGGCCCGCGCCAAGAAATTGTGCCAAGCTCACCGCCAAGTAGCGGTCCAACCGATATCCCAAGACCTAGTGCTGCCTCGTATAAAATAATGGCCTTCGCACTTCCTCCAACCGATACACCAACAATGACAGAGAGTGCAGTTGAAATAAATAAAGCATTCCCAATGCCCCATCCGCCTCTAAAGCCAATTAATTCATTAATCGTAGAAGAAGTACCACCTAAAGCAGAAAAAACAATAATAAAAATGAGTCCAACTAATAACGTCCATTTCGCACCAATCCGACTAGAAATAAAGCCGGTAAAGAACATCACAAAGCCGGTCACAAGTAAGTAGCTTGTAAATAAAAGAGAGACCTGGCTTGGAGATGCGTGTAATTGCGATGCAATGGCTGGCAGGATCGGGTCGACGAGTCCTATTCCCATAAACGAAATCACACACGCAAAGGCAACAGCCCAAACGGCTTTTGGCTGCCTAAGCAGACTTGTACGCTGTTTCAACACTTCTTCTTCCTTCATTCCATCAGAACCTTTCCTTCAAATGTTGACAAAATAAAATAAACACGCAGAGGTGTTTATTTTTGTAATTGCTCAATTGCATGAGCCGCTCTTTCTTTCATCGCTTCAAGATCCTTTTTAAAGGCTTGAATCGTTTCAAGCTTTTTTGTAATCAATTGATGCTGCACAGTCAGCTGCGCATCAATATCTAAAAGCTTCTCTAATCGTTCCTTCGGATCAAGCGACAGCAAGTAGCCTTCTTTATTCAACTCTAGCTGCTTTCCGATTTCCATAAACGATTGAAGCTCCTGTAAAGAAAAACCGAGTACCTCTTTTGCCTGCATCACTTTCTCTAGCTCTTCCATATCGTCCTCTGAGTAAAGTCTGACACCGCCCTCAGTCCGCTTTGGTGCTGATAATAAACCAATCTCTTCATAGAAACGAATCGTCCGTTTTGTCAGTCCGCTTCTTTTCGCCACTTGATCAATTTTCATCCATTCCATCGCCAGTGCCTCCTGCTCATCAATTCATGTTTTATTATACACCTTTATAACCTTAACGTAAACGTCAAAGTTTTAACACTTGATTTATTCCATATGTTATCGCAAAATAAATAGTAATAATTACGATTTATAGGAGGTACCATATGCGCTCATTTCCACCTAAAGTAGAACGGCACCAGCTATTTGGATCAGTACCGCCAAGTCTTGGCACAAAGCCTTGGCAAAAAGAGGACATGTCTGACATTCAAAAAACAGAGCAGGACTTTTATTTTCATCTTGAACAAGTCGGGATCTGCCGCATGTCCTATCCCATACATATCGTATCTAAAACAGCACCACAGCGCCAAACAACCACTGCTGAATTCTCACTGAGTACATCCCTGCCAGCCCATCAAAAAGGCATTCATATGAGCCGTCTCACTGAACAGCTGCACTCGTTTTATGAAAGCAGCAAGCCGCTTGATGTGAATATCCTAAAAGAATTGACGGCAGCGCTCGCCCGGAAAATGAATCAATCCTCTGCTTCCGTTCAAGTTTCCTTTCCATGGTACATGGAAAAACAAAGTCCAGTCACCGGGCAGTCAGGCTTGATGCATGCAACTGTCAAATATGACGTCCATTTTCATGAAAAGGACGGATGGACCTGTCATGTGGGCTGCGGTGCACAGGTCACGACATTATGTCCCTGTTCCAAGGAAATCAGTGAATATGGTGCCCATAATCAGCGCGGGTCTGTTTCCATCCAAGTAGAGTTGTTTGAACAAGCAGCGCTCCCTGACGACATCAAGACCGTTCTTTTACATATCATTGAGTCCAATGCGAGCGCACCGCTTTATCCCGTGCTCAAAAGACCTGATGAAAAGAAAGTGACAGAAGAGGCTTATGAAAATCCGCGCTTTGTAGAAGATATCACAAGGTTAATTGCCATTGAATTATATGAGCAGCCATGGATCAAAGGCTTTCAAGTCGAGTGTCGTAATGAGGAATCCATCCACCAGCATGATGCGTATGCCAAATGCTCCTATCAAAAAAACCTGTAGATCGCTCTACAGGTTTTTGTTTCCACATCTTTATTCATTCATTTCCTCAATCATAAGAGATAGTTCTGTCCAGCGGTCCATTGCTTGTTCTAGTTCTTCCGCAACGGCTTTTTGTTCGTCCATCAGCTCTTGAATTTTCCCAAAATCACTGCCTGCCTCTGCAATGCTGGCTTCGAGCTGCTGATGTTTTTCTTCTAATGCTTGTATCCGGTCTTCAATCCCGTCCCATTCAAGCTGGTCTTTATAAGAAAGTTTTTTTCTCTTTTTAGGCGCAGCTTCTACTTGTTTTTCAGCAGGCTTTGTCTCTGTCCGCTTCTGCTCTTTTTCCTGTTCCATATAATCGCTGTAAGCACCTTGGAAGTGTGAGATTCGCCCATTTCCTTCAAAGACAAGCAGGCGGTGAACCACTCGGTCTAAGAAATAACGATCATGGGACACTGTGATGACGACGCCAGGGAACTGCTCTAAATAATCCTCTAAAATACTGAGGGTTTCTGTATCAAGGTCGTTCGTCGGCTCATCTAAAAAGAGAACATTCGGCTCTTCCATTAAGACCTTCAATAAATACAATCTGCGGCGTTCTCCCCCTGACAGCTTACGAATATACGTCCGCTGCATCGATCTTGGGAAAAGGAAGCGCTCCAGCATCTGCTCTGCTGTTACAATGGCGCCATCAGACGTCTTGACGATCTCAGCTGTTTCCTTGATGTACTCAATGATGGTCAGCTCATCATTCATTTCCTTGTGATCCTGCGTGTAGTAACCAATACGAACGGTTTGTCCAATGGTCAATTGTCCTGAAGTCGGTTCAATCTTACCTGCTAGACAGTTCAGTAAAGTGGTTTTGCCGACTCCATTCGGTCCGATAAATCCAATACGATCGCCTGGCACGACTAAATCTGTAAACCGCTCCACAAGGGTCTGGCCAGCAAATGAAATCGATAAGTCTTCTGCCTCTATCACTTGTTTTCCCAGACGGTGCGAACCGATGGCAAAATCAAGCTCTCCCTTCGCATCAGGTCCTTTTTGATCCTTCAGCTCTTCGACTCTGCCGATACGTGCTTTCTGCTTTGTCGTTCTTGCTTTTGCTCCTCGTCTGAGCCATGCAAGCTCTCGTCTAAGCAAGTTTTGACGCTTCGTTTCTTTCACCTGAGCTTCTGCTTCCCGCTCCGCTCTTTTTTCTAAAAAGACTTCATAATTTCCTTTATACGTATAAAGCTGTCCTTGATTTAACTCATAAATCCGATTGGCCACCCGATTTAAGAAATAACGATCGTGCGTCACGAGGATGACAGCACCGCTATATTGGCTTAAGTATCCTTCAAGCCATTCAATCGTTGCATTATCAAGATGGTTGGTTGGCTCATCTAAAATCAACAAACCAGCAGGCTGAATTAAATTTTTAGCAATGGCGACACGTTTTTTCTGTCCGCCTGATAATGCATGGACAGAGCGGCTTACATCCTTCACGCCAAGCTTTGTCAAAATCGTTTTGGCTGAAAGGTTCGCATCCCAAGCATCCTCCTGATCCATTCGATTTTGCATGCGCATCAGTGCCTCTTGTTTTGCCTCATTTTGCGGATCATGCTCTAAATCGGCGAGTGCCTTTTCATACGCCTTCATCGTTTGAATCATTGGTGCCGTTCCTGAAAAAATATAGTCAAGAATCGTTTCATTCCCGCTCATTTCAGGATCTTGCTCGAGAAATTCGATATCAAGTGTCCCTGCTTTCGTGATGTCACCCTCTTCAAACGATTCAAGTCCTGCAATGACCTTTAGAAGCGTTGACTTCCCTGTTCCATTTGGTCCAATCAATCCGATGCGTTCCTTTGGTTCTATATGAAAAGAAATATGATCAAACAGCGTTTTCTCGCCATAGGTTTTATATAATCCTTCAACATTCAATAAACTCATTTTATCAGCCCTTACATAGATTCTTTCTTTATTTTAAATCAGCCAGTAGCAGAAAACTAGTTTTAAAAAACCCGCTGCAGAAAAGAATGTTTCCTTTTGATGCTCGATACACTATGAAGAGGTGATCTAAAGATGATAACCATTAGCTTATGTATGATTGTGAAAAATGAAGAGGAGGTGCTGGCGGACTGCCTTTCGTCTGTTCAAGACATTGTCGATGAGATGATCATCGTTGATACGGGATCAACAGATCAAACGAAGGAAATTGCTCATTCCTTTTCAGCAAAAGTGCTGGATTTTGAATGGGTTCAGCATTTTGCAAAAGCACGCAACTTTGCTTTCTCACATGCAGGGAAAGAGTATATTTTATGGCTCGATGCTGACGATGTTCTCCTTGAAGAAGACCGCCAAAAACTGCTTCAGCTCAAGCAGACACTTGATCCCTCGGTGAATGCTGTTTCGATGTTTTATCATGTGGGATTCGATGAAAACGGTCAAGTCAATTTCAAATATAGAAGAAATCGCCTTGTGAAGCGTTCCTTGAACTTTCAGTGGTACGGGGCCGTTCATGAGTTTCTTCAAGTGTATGGAAACATCCTTCCTGCAGATATCGCCGTCACACATCAAAAACGCAAGAAAACAACTGCTGGTGAGCCTGGGCGCAACTTGCGAATTTATGAAGACATGCTGGCAAAAGGAGAGGATATGACGCCCCGTGATCTCTTTTACTTTGCCAATGAATTAAGAGACAACGGTCAGCGTGTCAAAGCGATTCGTTTTTATCATGAATTTTTAAACACAAAACAGTGCTGGATTGAGGATGAAATCCGCACATGCCAATATTTAGCGGACTGCTATTATGCGGAAGGCTATGAGGAAGCAGCCTTATCCTCATTATTACGTTCCTTCTTATATGATCAGCCCCGGCCAGAATTTTGCTGCCGGATCGGGGATCATTTAAAAATACAAAATAAACATCAAGCAGCCATCTTTTGGTATGAGCAGGCGCTGAAGGCTCCTGAAAACGAAACAGCTTTCACACTGACACAATATAAAACGTGGTATCCTCACCTCCAGCTTTGCTACTGTTATTATCAGCTCGGCAACCTGGAACAAGCCAAAATACATCACCGTGCCTCCTCGGCCCATCATCCAACTCATCCAAGTGTGCTGTACAATGAAAAAATATTTGCTGAACAGACATAGATTGTCTGACACCACATCCGCCTTCGATCTCTCGGCGGATGTTTCTTTTTATACACTTCTTCGGTTGTGACGTTTAATACTTTAGTGATTTAAAGCGTTTTTCAACCAATTGACTAAATTATCATTTGCGCATATACTAACATTCGTCTTACGAAAAGATTTATCCATTAGGAGGTCAACATGAGTTCTTTATTTCGAAAAAAATCTCTCGACCAGCTCATGCTTGAAAGTCAAACGAAGCGGCTCAGTCGTTCATTAAATACGTTTGATTTAATCTTGCTTGGCATTGGCTGTGTGGTCGGGACTGGGATCTTTGTCATTACGGGGGTTGCTGCGGCAAATGATGCAGGACCTGCGATTATTATATCTTTTATTTTGGCTGCGATCGCATGCGCCCTTGCTGCTTTTTGCTATGCTGAATTCTCCTCATCCATTCCTGTGTCAGGAAGCGTCTATACGTATTCCTACGCAACACTTGGAGAATTTCTCGCCTTCTTAATGGGCTGGGATCTCATGCTTGAATATGTCATTGCGCTCTCTGCTGTGGCAAGTGGATGGTCGTCCTATTTCCAATCACTGCTCAGCGGATTCGGTCTTCACATACCGAAGGCTTTATCAGCTGCACCTGGAGCCGCTGATGGGGCCGTCTTTAACCTTCCAGGCGCACTCATTATTTTGCTCATCACCTTTATCGTCTCAAGAGGCGTCAAAGAAAGTACAAAGCTGAATAACATCATTGTGCTGATCAAAATTGCCATCGTCCTACTCTTTATCATTTCAGGCTTTGCTTACGTCAAACCTGAAAACTGGACACCGTTTATGCCAATGGGCTTTAACGGCGTGATCGCAGGCGCGGCAACCGTCTTTTTTGCTTACCTCGGATTTGATGCGATCGCCAATGCATCTGAAGAGGTCAAAAATCCGCAAAAGGCGATGCCGGTTGGGATTATCGGAGCGCTCGGTGTTTGTACCATTTTATACATCGGGGTTTCCTTTGTCTTAACAGGCATGGTTCACTATACGAAGCTGAATGTCAGTGATCCTGTCGCATTTGCTCTTCAAGTGGTTGGCCTGAATAGTGTGGCGGGTATCATATCAGCCGGTGCTATTATTGGGATTACAACGGTTCTCATTGCCTTGGTATATGCACAGGTTCGCTTAACCTTTGCGATGAGCCGCGATGGGCTTATGCCAAATATTTTCTCAAAGGTTCATCCAAAATCGCAAACGCCCGTTGCCAACACTTGGCTGACAGGTGCAGTCGCAGCCTGTATCGTAGGTTTTGTAAATTTATCGACGCTCGCGAATTTAGTCAGCATCGGTACACTGGCAGCCTTCACGGTGATTTCCATTGCGGTCATCATTTTACGGAAAAAACATCCGAATCTTAAAGCAGCATTTAAAGTACCGTTCGTGCCTGTGCTTCCGATTATCAGTGCGATCATTTGTATGACATTGGCTGCCACACTGAAATGGGAGACATGGAGAGCCTTCCTCATCTGGATCGCCATCGGTGTTGTTGTCTATTTCACCTATGCAAGACGAAAAAGCCATCTGAATGAAACAAATTAGAAAAGAGACTCGGGGATTCCCGGTCTCTTTTTTTTCTTAAACCACGCTGTTTTTGACTGAATTTGAGTCCACCATATCTGGATCTAACACGCTTGAAATCGGAATAACAAGCGGTGAACAATCTCCATTGTCCTCACCAAAACCTTGATTCAATTTCATCGAGAGAAAATAATCAATCTGCTGATAAGGTCCTAGCGTCAGTGATGCACCCCGATCCATTGCATTGATTTTAAAAGCACCGACATTGACGACTGAAGGTGAGAATAACATCACACGTCACTTCCTTTGAATGGGTTTAGCTGCTGGTGAAAAAGAGGCAGGTGAGTCCACTTGATCTCGATCATCTACATGGCTTTTTGTACCGACAAAACCGCTGGCATCTCCAAAATTCTGTCCGTAACCCTGATTTTTTTTATCTGAGTTTTGCCACTCTGCTAACAAATTTTGTCCGACATTCACCGCCGACGCATTTTCAAAGGAATTAATTTTTAACATGAAAATATTAATATTGATATACGGAGTTGGTTGAACCACAGATAAACCTCCTTTTTATAGGTATATGCAAGCACCCATCAAGTATGTTAACGGGAGGTCTTCACATGGACTTCGAAAAAATGAAACAGTGGATGGATATTGCCCAGCAAATGCATGGAGATGATTTTTGGAAAATGATCTTCGACGATGAGCAAAGATCCCCCTTTATGGCAAACGGTCCATCTCCATTTACATTCACACAGCAGGATCAGCGGGGATCAGATGCGTCGTTTCCACCAATCGACATGGTGGAAACCCATGCAGAAATTCAATACTTAATTTACTTGCCTGGCTACCGAAAGGAAGATGTTCAGGTGTTATCATATGGTGAATATTTGGTTGTGAAAGGACAGCGTTTTTCCTTTTTTAACGAGCAGGACTTTCGTCAAAAGCAAGGGAAGTATGGTCCGTTTGAAAAGAAAATCCGCCTTCCAGAAATGATTCTTGGTCAAATGAATGCTGCCTTTAAAGACGGTGTACTTTACATCCGCCTGCAAAAGGATGAAGGAAAAGCGACTGCTATCATCATAGATGACGAATATTGATACTCACTGCGTCTATTTGATCACGATCATCAATTGTTTCAATTGGCAGGATCGTGATCACGCCATCAGCATTCTGTTCCCCAAAGCCATTGTTTCGTTTGATCGTACTGCAATGTTTGCGAACAAACGTCGAGCCAAACGTCATGGATGATCCTGTGCCAATCGAATTCGTTTTCATATGGGCAATGTGAATCTGAGTAGGCAGCATATACTTCTCCCCTTTCTTGTCATCTCTATAAGTATATATGCGATAGCTTTTCCATAGACTAGAGCAAGGCAGAAGAAAAGGTTGTGGTCTACTTGAAACATTTCATTCAATCACTCTTTAAAAAAACTGAATCCAGTCCATCCCCATCTGTCGTTGAGCTAGAAAAAAGACTCGCCGCTCTTGAGCAAAAAATGTCTGCACCAGCTCCTCCTGTCTCAGAGGATACACATATTCATATCGAATCCCTGCACGTGGACAAAATTGATTACCATTTAGAGTTTGGGGAGCTTTCTATTGACCAGCTTCAAGGCAGGCTCAATATTGGGGCAACCTATTACACGCCAAAGGAAACGCGCATCAAAAAATCCACACAAACACCAAAGCCAAAAGAAACAAAAACACCGGTCGTCTCAATTCGATCAAAGCCTTCTTCTTCTTAATGCACTCAGCTTTTCAGCACAATCGGCAGCCAGAAATAGACCGCAAGAACAATCACCACAATACTGATGATATTTAACCAAAAGCCTGCCCTGACCATATCTGATATTTTCAGCACATCCGCACTAAAGACAGCGGCGTTTGGCGGTGTGGATATCGGCAGCATAAACGCGCAAGAGGAAGCCAAAGCAGCAGCGGCCATTAACCCATACGGCTCGATTCCAATCGCAAGCCCAAGCCCTACCGTTATCGGAATAATCATATTGGCAACAGCCGTATTTGACATAATTTCAGTCATAAACAGAATCGCTCCCGTTAAAATAATCAACAGCATGATATACGAAAGCCCGTTTAAATGCTGTAGATTTTCTCCGATCCATCCTGTTAGATTGGTTTCTGCAAAGCCCGTAGCGAGCGAAAGCCCTCCTCCAAACAAAAGCAAAAGTCCCCAAGGCAGTTGTTTCATATCCTGCCATTCTAATATTCTCTCTCCATTTGTTGCTGGAATGAGAAATAACAGCATGGCACCGAAAATGGCGATAGACGTATCAGATACGGTCATCCCTCCAAACAAAAAGAGCTTAAAAATCCATAAGAACGCCGTCATGAGAAAAACAACAAATACCCATTTTTCTTCTCTTTTCATTTTTCCTAAATCCTCTAATCCCTTTTGAATGAACGATGCACTCATTTCACCTGTGTGTTCTACCTTGAACTGTACCCTCGTCAAATACAAAAATAAGAGAATGAGCAGAATCAGCGCAACAGGAAAACCAAACATAAACCATTCAAAAAACATAATCTCCCGATCTAGCAGTTTTTTTGACATCGCAGCAAACACCGCATTTGGCACAGAACCGACAAGTGTCGCCAATCCTCCTATTGACGCTGAATACGCAACCGACAATAAGATGCTTTTACTGAATCGATCAAGAGATGGACCAGATAAGATTTTATTTGTCTTAACCTCTTTAATCACTGCAAGTGCCACTGGCAGCATCATGAGGGCAGTCGCTGCATTCGAAATCCACATAGATAAAAAAGCAGTCGCGATCATGACACCTAATACAATGCGATCACTTCTTGTGCCAATCACCCTTAAAATGTGTAAGGCCATTCTTCTATGTAATTTCCATTTTTCAATGGCAATTGCGATCATAAATCCTCCCATGTACATAAAGACGATCGGATCTCCATAAGACCTTGATGCCTGTTCCATAGAAAGCCCGCCAAGTGTCGGCAGCAGGATGATGGGCAATAAAGATGTAGCAGGAATGGGAAGTGCTTCAGTCACCCACCATGTGGCCGTCCAAGCCGTAATGCCCAAGACTACCCTCGCAGCATAGGTCAATTCATCTTCAGGTATGAGAAAAAAAATGAGCAAAAAGAGTGTCGGTCCAAGAACAAGTCCAATCAAATTCACCTTTTTATAAACGATAACAATTCCCCCTAATGAAAGCGCTTGTCATATTTTTTCTAATTTTTCACATTCGATGATCTTTTAATAAATCCTTTAAATCATAAGAAAAAATGAAGATATATTTCATTAGAAATAGCTGTTTTTTAACCCCATTACCCAAACCTTGACATGATCCCTTGGTCTATTTTCATAGGAGAAACTATACAAATCACGACCAATCACTGTAAAATATAGAGGATCTAATCAAAAATTGAGGTGTTTTCATTGTATACGGATCAACGAAAATCATTTTGGAAACAGAAAAAAGTCATCATCCCTCTTCTTAGCATCATCGTAGTTGCTGCTGCTTTCTTTTTCTTAAAAGATACTCTTTTCTCAAAAGAAAAAGAGGCTTTAAAAGCCACTCAAAACTTTACGGAACATATGAAGAAGAAAGACTTTACGAAGCTGGCAGATGAGGTGACAAGTGCATCTTTGAAAGCCAATGACTTTTCAAAAAAACAACTAGCCGAAAAATACGACAATATTTTCAACGGTATTGGTGCTTATGACCTGAACATTTCAAAGCTCAACGTTGAAAAACAGGACAAAGGAAATGGATATCAATTTTCCTATGATGTCACGATGAAAACGTCTCTTGGCAAGCTGCATAAGCTGTCTTACAAGGGCGTTCTTTCCGAAGAGGACGACCAGTGGAAAGTGGACTGGAAGCCGAATCTCATCTTCCCGCAAATGGAAAAAGGAGATACCATCAAGGTCAAAGCTGACCCTGCTGTCCGCGGAAACATTGTCGACCGAAAAGGACGTACACTGGCAGAAACAACTGGTGGAAACGCACTTGGCGTCATCCCAGGAAAGCTCGGAACAGGAGAAGAAAAAGAACGTAATATCAAAAAGATCAGCAAAGCGTTTGATATAGAGGAAGAACTAATCAACAATCAGCTGAAACAAGCATGGGTCACAGACGACACGTTTGTCCCGCTCAAATCGATGTTAAAACAGGAGCCAATTCCAAAAGACGTAAATGGTGTCACCTATCAATCAAAGGAAATGCGCTACTATCCATATAACAAAGCCGCCGCTCATCTCACCGGGTATGTCGGAAAAGCAAATGCGGATGATATCAAAAGAAATCCAGCATTAAAGGCAGATCAAATCATCGGCAAAACCGGCCTTGAATTTACATTTGACAAAAACTTACGCGGACAAGATGGCGGAAGCATTCTCATCGTCCATGATGAAACAGGTATTGAAGAAACATTGCAAAAATCAGATCGAAAAGATGGAAAAACAGTGAAGCTGACGATTGATGCTTCTTTACAGAAAAAAGCCTATGATCAGTTGAAAGGCGAAAAAGGGGCCGTCACGATCATGAATCCATCATCAGGCGATCTATTAGCGCTTGTCAGCACCCCTTCCTACGATGTCAATCTCATGACAAACGGGATTACACCTAAGCAATATCAGGCATACAGTGAAAATCCAGACCTTCCATTCCAAGCTCGATATGCGAGCCGGTATGCGCCAGGGTCCACATTCAAAACCATTACAGCCGCCATTGGGCTGGAAACAGGTGTCACAAAGCCTGACAAAGTGCGTACCATTCACGGACTGAAATGGCAAAAGGATCAATCTTGGGGAAATTATCGCATCACACGGGTTCACGATAAAGAAAAAGTAAATATGGTCGATGCCCTTGTGTACTCAGACAATATTTATTTTGGACAGGAAGCACTCGAAATCGGCAAAGACACCTACGAGAAAAAAGTGAAAGCATTTGGGTTTGGCGAAGACTTACACATGCCATTTACAATGAAGCCTGCACAAATATCGAACGATGGCATTCAATCGGATATCTTACTCGCTGACTCGGCGTATGGCCAAGGCGAATTACTCATGTCACCAATTGAACAAGTACATGCCTATTCTCCATTTGCCACAGGAGGCAAGCTTGTCTACCCTCGAGTGATTCAAGATGAAAAAACAGCATCACCAAAACAAATCATCAAAGAAGGCACGGCAAACACAGTGAAAGACGCATTGACTAAGGTCGTGACCAGTCCAAACGGAACAGCCCACTCCTTACAAATCGAAGGAGCGGATATTGCCGCTAAAACAGGAACGGCAGAATTAAAGAGCAAACAAGGTGCAACAGACGGCACTGAAAATGGATTTTTACTTGCGTTTAATCCTAAAAAAGAAGATTACGTCCTCGTCGGCATGATCGAAGGTGTGAAAAACCGCGGCGGCAGTGGACTCGTCGTTCAAAAAATGAAGCCTGTGATTGCTTCTTTTTACAAATAACTCTTTAGAGACACAAGCTCAATCAAGCGCTTGTGTCTCTTTTTTTCTAAATCATGACAATTTGCTATTGTTTTATAGTTCACCTTATGAATAAAATGAGAAGAATGCAAAAATCAGAAAACAGATAAATGAAGGGAGGAAGTCTCATTGGCCATTGCTGCTCGTACAAAGGATAAACCTCAACATTCTGTTACCGGCTCAACGGTTTATCCCATCCTATTGATTATTGGTATTTGTCATATGCTGAACGACACACTTCAAGCCGTTATTCCTGCGATGTTCCCTATTTTGGAACGCTCAATGGGGCTGACCTTTACACAATTAGGGCTGATTGCCTTTACATTAAATATGGTCTCCTCCGTGATGCAGCCTGCTATTGGTTGGTACACAGATAAACGGCCGATGCCTTATGCACTTCCGATTGCTTTATTTTCAAGTGCTGTCGGTATATTCGGACTCGCGTTTGCTCCATCTTTTGCTACCATTTTGCTTTGCGTTGTCTTTATCGGACTTGGCTCTGCTATCTTCCATCCAGAGGGCTCCCGTGTTGCCAACATGGCAGCTGGTCCAAGACGAGGACTTGCACAGTCCATCTATCAAGTAGGCGGTAATACAGGTCAAGCCTTTGCTCCGCTTATCGCTGCATTAATGCTCGTACCGCTCGGTCAGACAGGCGTGGCTTGGTTTACAATTGTTGGAATGATAGCGGTCGGTTTCCTACTTTATATTTCAAGATGGTATGCCGGAAGACTTCAAACCATTAGGGCCCAAGCGAAAAAAACACCTGCAAAAGCTGCTAGATCTGATATTCATCGTAAATCAGCACTCATTGCACTTGGCATTATCGTCTTTCTCATCTTTGCCCGCTCTTGGTATGGAAATGCCATTTCGAATTTCTATGCGTTTTATGCGATTGAACAATACGGTTTGACGATTAAAGAATCACAGACTTATATTTTCTTATTTCTCATTCTAGGTGCAATTGGGACATTTTTAGGCGGGCCGCTTGCAGACCGCTTTGGCAAGAAAAACGTGATTTTAGTTTCCTTATTGGCATCCTTCCCGCTTGCCCTGCTGCTGCCATTTGCCGGACCCGTTTTTGCTTATGTTTTACTCGGGCTGATTGGGCTCATTTTGACATCAAGCTTCTCTGTCACCGTTGTTTATGCCCAAGAACTATTTCCCGGGAAAATTGGCACAATGTCTGGTTTAACTGTTGGGCTTGCGTTTGGTTTGGGTGCAATCGGATCGGTTGCCCTCGGTTCATTCATTGATGCCTTTGGCTTAACGCCTACCATGCTCGGTGTTGCCTTTTTACCGATATTAGGCATCCTAGCCTTCTTACTTCCCAGCGACCAAACCATCTCCAAATGGAATGAATCATAAAAGGAAAAACCGCTCAAATCAATATGAGCGGTTTTTTTCACATCTCATAGAAATGTGTATTAGGAACATGCTTCTTTGCAATAAACCCTTGCTTAAATTCTGGAAATACCTTTTGCACCTGTTTAATCTTTTGATGAACCAAGTCGGCATACGGAATATACAAATGATCCACAAGCTTCTGTTCTTTCATATAGTAATACCAATTAAGGTTAAAGGTATTCTCGTCAATGATCGTAAAAGCAGAAAAATGATAGAACAAAAGTGGACATTCGTCGAGATACATATCCCCTTTTACAATTGAAAGCTTGTAGTTTTCAATGTTCCAAATCGCCGCATTGGCTCCTTTAGATGCAACGATATGAACCCCTTCAAAATCATCAACCCATCTTTCCACATACCGCTGATCTCCGTACGTCTTTTTTTCTGTATCCATTTCTACTGTACAGTGTGCAAGACAGTTTTCCTTCCATTGTGTGACCGCCTGTTTGGCAACATCTGTGTTACGACAGCCTACAAACCCAGTATTAAAACGGCCAGACAACTCGTAATAACGATAGAACCGCTTGGAATTCATATGATCCGTTAAAAATAAATGAGCGCTTGGATTCTCTGCAAAAATTGCCTCTGGATCATGATAAAAATACAAATCCGTATCCAAATGAGCAAGATAATCCGCATCTGAGGACTCAAGAGTTTTGAGCAAAAAGGCAGGTTTTAATGTCCAGCAATACTCATGAAACGTACGATCCTCTTTTGCCTTGCGCAGGGAGTCATCCTCAATGTTTTCAAGCTGTTCATATTGAACATTCGGGTGAGGGAACTCCTTTAACACCTTGTAAGCCAAAGGGTCTGCACATAAAACCGATAGCTTGAATGCATGAGCGTTTTTCTCAAGCGAATGAATCAGCGCCAAAAGCTTAAAGACGTGGGTATTCGACACAATGGTTGTAAAGTGATAAGACGCCATTTACAACACATCCACTTGGAACAAATCAACGTGTAACAGCTCTTTCGTCAGCCCTTGAATGGCTTCTACAAGTACCGTGCAGCCATACTCCTGCCGTGCAAGCTGCGCCGCTTCTGCCAGCTTTTTCAAAGGAACATGCTTGGCTGTCAGCATATCTTTTTTATCGCGTTTGATGCCTACATTCCGCTCTGTGATCAAGTGAATCAGTTCTAAAAAATAAGATAACAGGTCATCAAATGCTGAATTCTCACGCAGCTGCCGAACTTCTTTCACAATATCATTTGTCACAGTATGAGAAAACGGACCGGAGAAAGCCAAATGGACATCAATAGAATCAATATTGTTGTACTTCTCACACATATACAAAATGTTGTATTTGATGTCATCAAACGACGTTAAATTACTTGGATGCTCTTGATGCACGCTCATGATATCCTCTCGCAATTCAAAGGAGAGACCAAGCTGATGCAGACGAATCCCTAAATCATAATCCTCAAATCCGTACCGAACGATATTTTCATCAAACATCCCTAGTGCCATGACATGCTTCCGTTTGACAGAGGAGTTATTTGTAATAAAAAATCGCCATGGCAGCTCATAAGAACCTAAATCATAGTGGTACGTATTTAAAATGTCTTTCAGGATATCTATAAACTCAGACTGCAAATCGAAACTTTTCTCAAGAAATGCACCATTTTCGACTTCTTCCAATGATAAAAGAGGCGTTTTGTCCTCCATTTTCCGTTTATACAGCCCTTGCTTTTTCAACCGCTTCATATGATCCTTATCAAAAGCTGTGTAAAAATAGCGATAAATCCGCTTCCAGCACACACCGCAAATAACGAGATCCTCCCTGTCAGCATGGGCCTCTGCATGCTTTTCAATAAATCTCGGTTCTGCCAGCATATCACTGTCATGGAAAATGAGCAGATCTCCCTCCGCCTCGCGAATGGCATGATTACGCCCCTTTGCAATCCCTTGATTGACAGGAATACGCACCTTTTTAAACGGAAAGTTCACTTCAATGTTCTCGAGCATTTCCATCGTGCCATCTGTTGAGCCATTATCGGCAACAATGACCTCAAATGGAATATCTGTTTCCTGAAGTGTTAAGGAAAAAAGGCTTCCTTCTAACCGCTCTTTGGCATTATAGCTTGGAATAATGACGCTCACCTTTGGCTTTTCGTTCATGCGTTATCCTCCTCCCGTTTGGCATATCCGTTAAACAGCGGATCGACCTGCTCCACAGATTCAATCACATGGCGAAGCACTTGCCGATAGGCTTCTTGGAAAAACGGCAGGTCATTTCGTCCTTTTTCATGAATTTGCTGCATCTCATCCTTGCTCACAATCCGAAAGCCGCTGAAATGATAGCAAATGAGCGGGTGCCCATCCTCCAGAAGAATACGTCCATTCTCCTCCCGATAAGAATGCTGCCCATAGTTCCAATGACCAATATTCACACCTTTTGTCTCAATATCTTCTACATTGTCAAACAGCCTCGGCATATGATCCAGATATCCTTGATCGCCAAACTTGCCTTCTCCCGGTGCATTTTTACATTCTTTTAAGCATTCTTCTTTCCACCAGCTGAGGCATTTTCGTCCGGCTTCATCTCCTTTAAAATGCAGAAAGCCTGAATTATAGCGGCCTAAAAGCTTCTGAAGCATCTTCACTTCCTCAGCATCAAAGCTTGGAATGACAATATCCCCTCTTGAAATTAAAACAGAGGCATTCGGCTGATGTTGAAAAATAACCTGAGGGCTCTCATAAAAGAATAAATCCGCATCAAGATAAGTCACGCTCTCTGCCTGCTCCTGTTCAAATAACCACTCAATCCAAATCGGCTTTAAGGTCCAGCAATATTCCGATGCATCCCGTTCCTCTTTTTTCTCTAGCAGCTCAGGTGTTTCGAGCTCCCGTACATGAACAAGATCCACATGCGGAAAATTCATTTGATGAAGCAAATCAAATGCAGCATCATCCATACATAACGTCTTGATGACAGCATCATCTTCTACTTGCTTCAACGATAAGAAAAACGCAATGGCTTGATAAAGTCTTCCACTTGAAAGAACCGTACAATATATGCTGTTCATCTTTTTACACCTCTATTTTTGAAAGAATTCGCGGTACCATTCAATCGTCTTCTCTAAACCTTCATCAATGGAGTAGTCAGGCTTCCAATCAAGCAGCTTTCTCGCTTTCTCTGCCGACAAATATTGATGCTTAATCTCATGTGTTCCTTGGTTCAAAATACGAGGCTTCAGCTCACTTCCCATTGCCTTTAAAATCTTATCCACAAGGTCAAGCACTGTCAGCTGAATTTCGTTACTAAAGTTAAAGGCTTCTCCCGCCAGCCCTTTTTCCTCCATCTTCTCAGCTAGCAGCAAATAAGCCTTCACTGCATCTTCAATGTAGAAGTAATCACGAATAAATGTCCCGTCACTTCTAATTTCCGGCGCCTTCCCTTCTAACACAAGCTGAATGGTTTGCGGAATGATTCTGTTGAAATTCAAATCTCCGCCTCCGTATAAATTACCGCAGCGTGTAATACAAACCGGAAGACCATATGTGTTGTAGTACGTATGAGAAATAAGATCTGCACAGCTCTTCGAGACATCATACGGATGTTTCCCGTTTAATGGCATGTCTTCATCATATGGAAGCTGCTCTTGATCACCGTATGCTTTGTCACTTGATGCCACGATCACTCGTTTGATCAGCGGCTGTCTTCTGCACGCCTCCAGCACATTCCATGTCCCTAAGATATTCGCTTCAAATGTAGAAACAGGATGTCTATTCGCGACCCCAACAATGGCTTGGGCAGCCAAATGGAAGACGGTGTCAATTTCATATTCTCCTAACGCACGTTCAATCGTTTGCATATCCTCTAATGCGCCTTGCACCACATTCATTTTTTCAAATTGACTGCCTTGATATAAATTCGATCGAGGCACCTGATCACGCACAAGGCCAGTCACGTTTGCCCCTTGATCAATTAATTCCTTGACGAGATAGCTCCCTAACAGCCCTGTACATCCAGTTACAAATACGTTCTTTCCATTCCAAAATCCGCTCATGCTGTCACCAAACCTTCCATGGTTGTTTTCCATCTGTCCACATGTCGTTGATTTCCTTCAGGTTTTTATACGTATCAATTGCTGTCCAAAATCCGTGATGCTCATAAACGGCAAGCTCTCCATCATCCGCTAGGTTTTGAAGAGGCTCCGCTTCAAACACGCATTGGTCATCGTCTGTCAAATAATCAAATACCTTTGGAGACAACACAAAAAATCCTCCATTGATCATCCCGATACTGTCTGTCTTCTCAGAGAAGGATTGTGCCATCCCGTTATACACCTTCAGTGTCCCGTACTGGGACTTCTTTTCAATGCCTGTGACAGTCGCAGCTGCACCAAGATCCTGATGACGTTTCAGCAAATGAAACATATTGATATTGGCCAGTCCATCACCATACGTCATCATAAAAGTCTCATCACCGATGTAATCCCGTGCCTGCTTTAAACGTCCGCCTGTCATCGTATCTTCACCTGTATCTAAAAAGGTGATTTTCCAGTTCTCCGATTTCCCTAATAGCTTCATTTCTCCTGTCGCCATATCGAGCTGCATGCTGTGGTGTTGCCAGTCGTAGTTTAGAAAGTACTCTTTGATCTTCTCTCCTTTATAACCAAGCAATAGGATAAATTCGTCTACACCGTAATACTGATAGATTTTCATAATATGCCATAGAATAGGCCGATCTCCGATCATAGCAAGTGGTTTAGGAAGCGCTTGTGTGACCTCACTCATTCTCGTTCCCTTTCCTCCGCAGAGAATGACTGCTTTCATCTTCTCCCCTCATCTCTCTATGAAGATTTTTGATTAAAACCCTATCTTTATGCGGAAAATCAGTACATGTACCCTCATACTTTGTCCGACATCAGGTTTTGAATCTACTCTATTCATATGTCGAAATGAGAGAGTGTGCCACCTAGCATTTAACTATTTTTACAAATAAAAAAAGAGCAAGATTCATATTCTCGCTCTTTCAAAGTTTAAATTGTATATTTTCAGGGTAGATGGTATGATAAACATGTGCATAATCAGCACAAACAGCCTCTTTCTATAAAGAGACTACTAGATTTGAATGAATTCAAGTGGCAGCTTGCTTCATTCTCAATATGAATCACGGAGGTGAATTCCCATGGCACAAAACGTTCTTTGTGAAGTGAACTCTTGCCGTTTCTGGGCTGAAAACAGCTGTACCGCTTCTACCATTAAAATTGGTAAAAACACGATGACTGAAGTGACTCGCAATACTGAAACTGATTGCGAAACATTTGAAACAAAATAATCTATTTTTCTCTGAGATGAAGGAACTGGCAGGTTCCTTCTTTTCTTTTATCATTCTATCAAGAATGATAATTATTATCAAGTGTTTTTCAATAAACATTTCTCGGGAAATAATGACACGATATTTCTCCATTCGTTGACGATTTTCACTCCTTTTTCTATACTCAACATATCCGAAGAAGAAAAAGTGGTGACCAATCAATGGATTTTACGATACGTTTTCTATCATTCTTTGTCGTAGAAATCGAAGGCAAAGATGAAGAAGCAAATAAACGATTTAAACATTATCAAACACTAGATCAAGAGGAATTTGAACAAAGTGAGCTGAAGGACTTTTTAGACGGTGAGCTGAAAAAAATCGTCAAACGAAAAGTGGACAGACACCCTAAATCTGAACAAGTACCGACCAAAATTGGCCGATTTATTGTAGAACCCGGTCATGAGCTCGATTCAAACCCAAACTACAACCTATTTCATCAAACGAGATTTGCAGATACAAAAGAATTGTTTAATGAATGCAGTGAACAGTTTGTTCGCACATATTTAGATACAAGTGCTGTCAGAGGCGGCGTTTTTTTAGTGGCTTCTGCCGTTCCTAAAAAGTATTTCGACGATTCCTTTGTCTTTATTATGAAATGCGATTTCGAGCAGAAAGTGGCTTCTATCGCTGATACATCTACCTTGATCAGAAAAGTCGAAATGGCCATTACGACAAAAAATATGAAATCAATTCAATACCCGTTTATGCCAGAAGAGGGCATGACTGAGGAAGCGGAAGTGAAAATTCACCAATCCTCACACGCTCGTTATTTTGAAGACTTTTTGAAGTTCGTCGAATACGGTGAATCCATGCCTGAAATCATGAAATCACAGGTCATGAATATGGTACAGGAACAGGTTTTTGAAACATTACAGGATGAAAGTGAAGAATTAAAGCAGTTTGAAGAGGATCTTGAAATATGGGAAGCGAGTGAAAAACGAGAAATTAGAGAAACACTCGATACAGAGCAGGTTACACAAGCAGCCTCTCATATTGTTGAACAAACTCCTGATATCACAATGAAAATGCGTCTAGGCGAGACGGAAATCAAAGGTCTTCTAGCAGACTTTGGCCACTCGATCCATATTGCAAAGCTCAACAATCGGTATGTCGTGCTCGTTGAAGCAGATCAAATCGTCTTCGAAAAAGGAAGCACACCTGTTGAGTTTCATAAACCAAATGGGTTAAAAGAGGTGGTCAGCCAGCTGACGCAAAAAGCCTATGATTCAGATGTAGAATAAGAAACCATGACTGCCTCTTGCATTCAGCGCAAGAGGCAGTTTTTTTGTATAAGACCTGAATTTATTATGCTGGATCAGAAGAAACATGCAGCTCCCTGCCTCTTGCCCACATGCTGACAAGCAATAAGCTTATGATGAGCATCAGCCAAAAGACGCTGTTTGATCCAAAAAACTGAATCATCGTATATCCGAACAAGGGTCCTAAAGCCGCTCCCATATCTTGAACAAAGGAATAGCTTGCGAGGAAGCGGTTTTTATCGGTTTGAGCAGAGGCTTTTTGAAAGGCAAGCGTATCTGTTAATGTCGTTAAGACTGTTGACAGCAGCTGGATCAAAAGCAGCATCACAAGAAACCAGCCGCTTACCTTCAGCATGACCGCCAGAAGACTGAGACCTCCAAATGAAAGAAACATCCAGCAAAGCGTTCGTTCCTTCATCACAAGGCCATCAAACCATCTGCCCGTTTTCGGTGCTACAAATGGTTCCCACCCCCATCTGAGCGCTTGAATGATGCCACTTAAAGCCGAAGCTCCGATGACAAAGCCGAACAGAGCAAATTCACCATCACCGATCCTTGCTTCAATGACATGACTGAGTGTTGATGCGAATAACCCTTGTATCACAAGTGCGATCAGCATACCTGTCATTAAAACTTTTACAACATCTCGTGCAAGCCACCGCTGTTTGATGACTTGATACACCTGCCCCTCTTCTCCCTTTTCAATCTCATCCAAAGAAACATAAAAAATGACCCCTAGTAATGTGAGTAAACCAAAAACAAGTGTCATGGACTGGAAGCCGATCAGGCTGGCAAATATTCCGCCAAATAACATGCCAAATAAACTGCCAAGCCGGTAAAGCCCATTATAAATGCCCGTATAATGCCCCTGTGAGCCTTCGTCCATCTCAGCAATTAACCTCATTCCACTCATACGCAATAACGTCCATGCCAGCCCCCAAGCGCAGCGGCAAATCAGTAGCAGCCAAAAACCGCTCACACCATATAGCATCGTGGTTACTGATGCAATCAATATAGCGATCAATACACCGGTTTTCATTGGGACAAACCGATAGAGCCACCAAACGACAGGCGTTAGCGGGATGCGGATGAATCGGTTGATGGACAGTAACAGCCCAACCTCCCAAATAGATGATAAACCAATCTCTTTCCAATAGATCGGAAGAACAATATAAAGCATTGAATCCCCAATCAGTGCAAATGCTGTGATAAGCGATATTGACACCACTTGCTTTTGACGATGATCCATTTTCCCTTCCCCCTTCGCTATCTTTACCATAAGGGATGCCTTATAATAAATCTAATGAATGTTTTTGATTGAACCATCAAAATAATTGATAGGTGGTGCAAAGTTGAATTTACATGCTCTTCGAATTTTTGCAAAAGTCGCAGAGACAAAAAGTGTTACACAAACAGCAGACGTGCTATCTTTGACACAGCCAGCTGTGACGGCTCAGCTTAGAAGCATTGAAAGTGAGATCGGGTTCCGTCTTTTTAAACGAAATGGCAGAGGTATTACACTTACGGAAATGGGGAAAATTCTATACCCTTATGCCAGGCAAGTGTTCGAGGCTGAAAAGGAAGTAGAATATCAGATTGCACTTTTACAAAACGGAAAAAAGGGGCGGCTCCGCATCGCTTCTACCTATGTACCACTCAACTTTTTACTGCCTGATTGGCTCGCTGCTTTTAAAACATCTTCATCTGAAACGGAAATTGAATTAAAAAGTGGAAACTCCGCTCAGGTTTTAGAAAGCCTGCTTCAATATGAATCAGATGTGGCCATCGCTGTGATCGAGGATTTGCACCATGAAGAGATTCTCACCTCTCATTTAACGAATTTAAGCTATGATTTTATTGTCCCAGCAGACCATCCATTGAACGGAAAAACCGTCCCGCTAGAGCGCCTGAGCCAGGAGCCTTTTTTGATGCGTGAAGAAGGCAGTTCCACAAGAGATAAACTTTTTTCTCTTTTTACCTCGAAAGGCATCAAAAAACCTACCGTAGACTTGCAGTTCAGCGGTGTTCATGAAGCGATACAAATGATCAAAGCTGGATATGGTATCACACTTGTTCCCCGTGATGCGGTTCAAGGTAGTCTCAAGCGGAAAGAAATTGGGCGCGTGTACATTGAAGGCATTGAGATCGTCAGACCAGTTGTTGTGTGCAAGCGGGCGAATGATCTTGAAGAAAATAGAACCGTGGATGCCTTCCTGCAAATGAAAGGTATCGGTCCATTCACTACGCCTGCTGCCAATTAAAAAAGTGCCTGCTCCAAAAACAGGCACTTTTTTTATTCGGCTGGCTGCACGATGTCAAACGGTACAGCCTTTGAGGCTTTCACTAATTGTTCTGGTGTGATGAGGATTTCATTTCCCCATTCTCCTGCTCCAACCCCTAATATCTCTTCCTCTAATAATGAAGCTTCAATGATCGTGCGGAATCCTTCTGGCTGCCAGCAAAACGGCGGAATCGAACCAATTCGATAGCCCGTCACTTCAAGAACCTTCTCCGGTGAAGCCATTTTAATATTACGAGAGCCGGCCGCTTTCTTTAGTTTCCCTGACTTAATATGCTGGTCAGCGCCAACCATCACAAGCAGCTGCTCCCCTTCTCCTGTTTCAAAGATCAATGTTTTGATCATTTGTCTTTCACGAAAACCAAGGGCTGCCGCTACATTTGCTGCTCCTTTTTCTGTTTCGGCAGAAAATGTTTTGATCTCATATGGGATGCCATGTTTGTCCAAAAAGTCATGTGCTGGTAATTTTCTCAAGTGATTGAACCCCTTTCCTTACAATGTCCTTCATTTAGCTTATCACAATCTTCTCATCCTTAAGATGTATTTTTCAATGGAAAGCCTCTGAACCCTTCATCACCATGCTATACTAAACATGTTTTTGAAAAGGAGCCGGTTTAATATGGGAAACAAGTTTTGGTGTTATACAAGCAGTAAAAGCCTTCTCATGTTGAGTGATATTTTATTTGTCATGACGATCACGTTTGTCATTTATCAAGATACACAATCTGTTGCCTATGCGGCTGTCTTTCCACTGATCAGAACGATATGCCAGCTATTGGCTGGGCTTTTCTCTCCTGTTTTAACTGATTACTTTCAAGCTGGCCGCCTATTGAAATGGGTCCCGCTTTTACGTCTTGGGATGCTCATCGTGTTTACAGCCCAATTTCATTTCTTTCAGCAGCATATGGTCTGGCTGTTTAGTGCACTCATTTTGATTTCCCTCACAGGCGGGTTCATCAGTCCTTTAATGCAGGCGATCATGCCGATGCTTGTGCCAGCAAATCAGCTTGTGAAAGCAAACAGTACAGCGTCCATATTTCATCAAATGGTTCAAATCGCCGGCTATTCGTTCACTGGAATGCTCGTCCTATGGATCGGGCCATTTTATTTAATGTGGATCACTTGTGTCATGATTGTGTTGTCTTACCTATTTTTCATCCCTGTCTTTCCTCTTCTCAAGCAAGAAGAGACGGTTCGAAAAGCAAATAAGACGAACAGCTTCAAAGATGGCTGGACGATCATTTGGACAAATAAAACGGTGCGCACCCTGACGTTTATGGATGTTTGTGAAAATATTGCGGGTGCTGTATGGATCGGGGCAATTACGCTTGCCTTTGTCACACAAGATTTAAAGCAAGGTGAGGAATGGTGGGGCTTTATCAATGCCGCTTATTATATCGGCACCATTCTAGGCGGTCTCTTAGCTGCATGGATGAGTCAATTTATTCAAAAACAGCTTCTTCTCTTTATGGCAGCTGGGTCATTCATTTATGCAGTGCTGACTATTGTCTATTCACTGAACAACCTGCCATGGCTTGCATTACTGCTTTGTATTTTGATGGGGCCTGCTTATCAAATTCGTGATGTTTCGCAGCAAACCATTCTTCAAACGGAAACACCTGTCCAAGATTTATCAAAGGTGTACTCAGCTCATTACGTCCTTTCTTCTGTATCTGTCGGTTTATCTATTTTCTTTGTTGGATTGATTGCGGATGCATATGGGGCGAGGTCTGTGTATTTGCTAGGCGGTCTGTTTGTGCTCGTCTGTTCTGGTATTGCCATCCTTTCTTTTATGAAGCAGAAAAAAGAGAGCAGCTGATTCATGCAGCGGCTCTTTTACTTTTCTTTTAACATCGCGAACATGTCACGGGCCATTGCTTCTAAAATATACACAACTGGCGTCTGTGTGGTGATATTGGCTCTGTGTACCCGCTCATCTGTGACGTAGTAGGCAATATTTAAATCTGAAATGCGCGAAATCGTGCAGTGCTGGTTATTCGTAATACTAATGATTGTGCTGCCTTCCCTTTTTAACTTTGAAATATGATCGATCGTAATACTGTTCTCCCCTGATACAGACAGCACAATGGTGACACTATTGTCTAAATACTGCATATTCATCGGGAAAAACGGATCATTGATGTAAAATGAAAATTTCTCAAGACTTGAAAAGTACCTCGCCCCATACTGCGCCAAAATGCCAGAACTGCCAGTCCCGATAAACAGCACATTTTTTGCCTCAGCAATGAGTTTCGCTGCCTCCTTAATTTTCCCCTCAAAGTCTCCCTTTAATGTTCGTTCAATAAATTCATATAGAAAGTGCTGTGTGCTTTTTAAAGAAGGTGTCTGCTCTGATTCTAAATACATTTTGAGCTTCACTTTAAACTCTGAAAAGCCTTCACAATTTACTTTTCGGCAAAAACGAAGGACAGACGAGGTGGAAATATGTGCAGCATCTGCAAGGTCTCGAATTCTCATGTATACGACCTTTTCACTGTTTTCCATGATATATCGGTATAAAGCGCTTTCTAGTTCATTAAAGCTGGAAATGACCTCACTTGAAAACATCTGACTTCCCCTTTCTCCAACAACATGTCACAAGGTGTTTCTTTTATGTAACAAATCTCTAAATAGGGCACCCTTGCCTAAAGACGCTGAAGTCATTTACGCATGAGATGCTCTCACGATAAGCTATAGATGTACAAAATAAAAAAGACTTTTCTCTATTATAACATTGCGCGTTACATTATTCGGAGGTGCAGAGCATGGCAAAAGGATTAAAGGTTGTCACAATTGGCGGAGGATCAAGCTATACACCAGAGCTTGTCGAAGGATTTATTAAACGATACGATGAATTTCCGATTAGCGAGCTTTGGCTCGTTGATATTGAAGCGGGAAAAGAAAAGCTTGAGATCGTAGGAAATCTTGCAAAACGCATGGTCAAAAAAGCAGGACTTCCAATCGAGGTTCATTTAACATTAGATCGTAGAAAAGCGCTTGTAGATGCTGATTTTGTTACAACACAATTCCGTGTCGGACTTCTTGAAGCACGTATGAAGGATGAACGCATTCCTTTAAAATATGATGTCATTGGTCAAGAAACAAATGGTCCAGGGGGTCTATTCAAAGGACTTCGCACCATTCCTGTCATTCTTGATATTGTCAAAGATATTGAAGAGCTTTGCCCGAATGCATGGCTTGTGAATTTCACAAATCCAGCTGGTATGGTCACTGAAGCCGTACTTCGTTATTCAAACCATCGAAAAGTCGTTGGCTTATGCAACGTGCCAATCGGCATTCGCATGGGAATCGCCAAAGGGCTTGATGTCGACGCAAGCAGAGTCGAAGTCAGCTTTGCTGGATTAAACCATATGGTCTTTGGACTCAATGTATTCTTAGACGGCAAAAGCATCATGGATCAAGTGATCGAAGACATGGCGGATCCAAACTCCAGCATGTCGATGAACAACATTCAAGCGATTCCGTGGGATGCTGATTTCTTAAAAGGGCTTGGCGTTATTCCTTGTCCATATCACCGCTACTACTACAAAACAAGTGATATGCTGGCTGAGGAAAAGAAAGCAGCAGCAAACGAAGGAACTCGTGCAGAAGTCGTTCGCGCATTAGAAAATGATCTGTTCGAGCTTTACAAAGACCCTGATCTAGACATCAAGCCGCCGCAGCTTGAAAAACGAGGCGGTGCCTACTACAGTGATGCAGCTTGTAACTTAATTGCATCCATTTATAACGATAAACATGACATTCAGCCTGTGAACACAATTAACAATGGCGCCATCAGTGACATTCCAAATGATTCTGCCGTTGAACTCAACTGCGTTATCACAAAAGACGGTCCTAAACCAATCGCTGTTGGTGAAATGCCAGTCGCTGTCAAAGGACTCATTTCTCAAATTAAATCCTTTGAACGTGTAGCCGCTGAAGCAGCTGTGACAGGCGATTACAACACAGCCCTTGTCGCAATGACCATCAACCCGCTTGTCCCATCAGATGCTGTTGCAAAAAGCATCCTAGATGAAATGCTAGAAGCACACAAAGAATATTTGCCACAGTTTTTTAATAAAGTAGAAGCATAAAAAAGAAGCCGCACTTTTCGAAAGTGCGGTTTTTTATTTGGCTGTAAACAGCCGGTCCATCTGTGGGCGATCATAATCTAATAGCCAGTGCTGTAAGCCTTCATAGACTGGTCTTAAACGCTCTGGCTCTGCTGCAATGAGATCACAGCCTCGATCATCATATAAATGAAAAATCATTTTTTTCGAGACATTCATTAGGTAAATTTCATATCTAAGCTTCCCCTTCAAAATTTGATTCGGTGCATAGAAGTCCTCCTGGCAGATCGCATGGAGAAGCGGACGCAATCGAATGTCTTGCAGCTGGCATTTGAGTGTAAATCTCTCTAATGTCAGTGAATCTTCTATTTCTGGACGTACATAAGTCAAAAGCTCGTGACGCAACCGATTCCTTACTTGCCGATGCACATATTTTTGATAAACCAGGAGCTTACGCTTCGTTAATTCATGTTCATGTTCTGTATACACATCCGTTACAAGCAGCATTTCGTCTTCTGAATCAAAAGCATATTTTACAATCTCAAAAGCACGATCTCCCGCTTTTTCTAATACAATCGATTCTTTTCCTAATGACCAATCTGCCACTTCAAAGCGAAGACCAAAAGGCCACCCATAAAAAAGAGGCGGGGTGAGGACAAGATCAGGAAAATGACTTTTTAAAAAGCTATTTGTTTGATCGCTCATGTCATGTCCTTCCATTGATTTTATTTCTTATTTTACCGTTGAAACATACAGGAAAACAATTGGAAATTAACTGTCATTTCTTATATGATAGAAAGAGATGGAGGTGTGACCAATTGAAAAAATGGTTTTTACAGGTGTTCCTCACCGCATTGATCACTATGTGGATACAGACTGGACTTGATCAGGCGAACGTCATTCAGATCACCAATGTATGGGTCGATGTCAGCAGCTGGATCCTGATCTTCTTTGTGATCTACGCACTTTTTGAATGGACAGCTCACGTCTTAGCAAAACGGAAAACCGCTCTCCGCTGAACATCTCTTTTCATAGAGATGTTTTTTCTTGAAACTTTTCTTGCACAAGTTCATGAATGACGCCCATTCCTGCCTGACTTCCAGCTGCTGCTGCGAGAACTAACTGAGCAGGACCGCCTAAATTATCACCACATGCAAAGACACCACTGACGGTTGTACGTCCAAGAATATCTGTTTCAATACCTGCATTCTTCGTCATTTGACAGCCAAGCTTTTCGGCAAATGGCGCTGACTGCTTGAATTCACTTGCGACAAAACCGCCTTCCCTTTTCACCGTCTCCCCATTTGCAAGCTGGAGAGAGCGCAGCTGACCATTGTCATGATCAATCGACACAATAGGCACATCAATGACTTGAATAGAATGCACCGTCAGAAGTGACTTGTCCTCTTCAGCCAACACGTGCCCATTCGTAAACACGATTAAATCCTTTGTCCAATTGGATAGAAGCTTAGCCATATGCAAGGCTCGCTGATTCTCCGCAATAAGGGCAAGCGCTTTGTCCTTTAATTCCCATCCATCACAGAAAGGGCAGCTAAACAACGTTTTTCCATACACATCATGAATTCCTTCGATCTCTGGCAATATATCCTGAAGTCCAGTTGCCAAGATGATTTTTTTCGCTTCGAATGTATCCCCTTTGTGTGTCAGTAACGTAAAGAATTCCTCCCTCTTTTGTATATCATTAATTCTACTTCGTTTGATTTGGATATTAGGGTATTTTTGAAGATCTGCCTCTCCGGCTTGTCTAATCTCAAACGGTGTCATTCCATCGTTTGTAATAAATCCATGTGATTCCTGAGTCACTCGATTTCTCGGCAGCTCGTCATCAAATACAATGACCTGCTTTCTGCCCCTACCCACAACAAGTGCTGCACTTAATCCGGCTGGCCCGCCTCCGATAATCGCACAATCTAATAACATATCAATCTCTCCTTTTTATTCAAGACTTTAAAGACTCTTAATATCTATAATTAGTTCAAAAAAATCACATCTTGAAAAATGGATTTTTTTCTGTCTGCTCAATTTGGTTCGCAATATCAATTAACCGTTTTTGACTTAACGTCTCCTGCATTTTCGTTTCCACATCCTGCATGACTTGTTCAATCAAACAGCCATCATGAGGCATGAAGGAGTCATGATCTAAAGAGCAGCGAAATAAATTCGTTTGTCCCTCTACAGCCTGAATGACATCTAAAAATGAAATGTCTTCCTTTCGTTTGATAAGGGTGTATCCTCCCTTTGCACCAGGTGTTGATTCAATCAATCCCGCTTTCACAAGCTTTGTTAAAATTTTGGATAAATAGGTTGGTGAAAGATCTTGCATCTTAGCAAGTGGCTCAACGCCAATCGCTTTACCCTTTGGCGCCAGAGTTAAAAACACCATCGTATGCAGCGCATAGTTGGTCGCTTTAGAATATTTCATGAGGAAACTCCTTTCTATCTATTATAGATCTTTTATATCTACAATTGATCATAGATGATTCAAGAGAAAAAAGCAAGTGCTGTGGATCTGCTCCTCTTTTCATTCCACATTTCACATTTCCTTCCGATAATAGAAGTAAGCACGGAATAAAGTTTTGCTTGAAAACGAGAAGGAGTGAAGAAAAATGTCAGATCAACAGCACAATGCAGCACACGAAGAAGAAGAGGAATTTAACGTATACGACATGCTTCCGCCCGCAGGTACAATCATCGGAGAAGCAACAGAAGAAGAAATGGAAGCCGCAGCAGCACTTGAAGTGAGACATGTCGCGTTCATGCGCCTTCAAGATATGTACATTCAATTTGACGGCTCGTCTTACAAAGACTTATTAAAAGACTTTCAAGAATTCGAATTGGATTCCACAAAATTCTGGAGAGCCATCGCTAGACGTCTTCAAATTCCATACGAATGGCCAATCAGAATCGACCACGCAAACGGCCCTATTTATATTGGTGAAACTGAGGATAGCCGTGAGGTTGAGGAGAGTGCGGAGTAAGGAATGACGGGCCCCTTTTGGTAAGGGGTCTTTTCGTCTCCATCACAATAAATAAGCAATATGAGCACTGTCACGCCCATATTGCTTATTCTCCTGTTATGTTAATTCTGGCCAAAATGCTTGATTTGCCACAATTAAGTCGTCTAAAATATCTTTTGCTACTTTTGCACTCGGCACCGTTTTCGATAATGTGATGGCCTGCCATAGTTTTTGATAGGACCCTTCTTCAAATGCTTCTACTACTAATTTTTCTACGCCAACTTGCTGCTCCATGAGACTTTTTTGAAATCTAGGAATTTCTCCAACTACTAATTTTTCTGGACCATTGCTGCCAACGATACAAGGAATTTCGACCATTGCTGTTGGGTCAAAGTTTCTAATGGCGCCATTGTTCTCTACAATCATCAGCATCCGTTCTTTTTTATTAAAAGCAATGGCTCTTGCCAAATCAACGATATAGGAAGCGTGCTCATCAATGGTCAGCTTTGTTTCCTTTGCAGTTCCTTTATCAATGATGGCCTGACACTCACTAAAAACAAAAGCTTCCCGTCCCTCCATGACTTCATTGGCACGTGTGAATTCTATATTGGAATGTGCTACTTCTTCATCTGGAAATAGATAGTATTTCAAATACGTATTAGGGACCGTTTTTGGATCAAGCGCTTGAATATCTTTGGCCTTTTTTAATGTGCTGTTCCAACTCTTCTGCTGTTCTAGTTCAGATGTTCCATCTGTTGCATAACCATGCTGGCTTACATGCTTAATCACCTCAGGCATTAAGCTATTTCCTGATTTATCTCGAATATCTGTCCACCAGCCAAAGTGATTCAAACCATAGTAATCTACTTCTAGTTCTTTCCGTGAAGATAAGCCTAAATTTTTTGCAATTAATTCTTCGATGCCAATTGGCATATCACATATGTTTAAAATCTTAGAATTCGGTCTTAGCTTACGTGTTGCCTCTGCTACTATCGCTGCAGGGTTCGAATAGTTTAACATCCAAGCTTCAGGTGAGTATTTTTCCATATAATCGACAAGTTCTAATACACCTGGAATAGAACGCATTCCGTAAGCTATCCCGCCTGGACCGCATGTTTCCTGTCCGACAACTCCATGCTTCAATGGAATTTTCTCATCTAATTCACGCATTGCATATTTTCCGACACGAATATGTGCCATCACAAAATCGACTTGAGTAAACGCTTCTTCTGGGTCCGTGCTTGCCAGTAATCGTACTTCTGGTGCTCGTTCTTTTAACATAATCTCACATGCATCTGCAATCGTCTTTTGTCTAGCTTCATCATTATCATAGAGTTTAATTGTATGAATTGGGAACTCCTCTAAATAGTCTAGCAGCATCAAAATGATTCCCGGTGTAAATGTGCTTCCGCCTCCAGCAATGGTAATATTAAATCTTTTCATGATATCCAGCTCCTTTTTCAATCTAATGAAAGTTTAGTCTCAAAGGATTCTCTTACTTGCGGTACACTTAAGCCAACAATGATTTGAATGCTTTGACCACTCTTAGCCATGCCGTGTGCCAGTTTATTTTCTGTAAAGTAGTCCCTATCTTTCACCAAGCTAGGGTCAATCACTGTAATACGCAGTCGTGTGGCACAGTTTGTCACATCTTTAATGTTTTCTCTACCACCAAGGCCTTCTAAGAAATAAACGGCTTTCTCTTCATACTCTGATGCATAAACGGGTGATTCCTTTTTGTCATGAGCTTTTTTATGACTCTCATAATCTTGTTTTGTATATAGTCTCGTCTCCTCCTCATCTTTTCGTCCTGGTAATGGAATATCAAATTTCACAATCATCCATCTAAATATGACAAAATACAATGCAGTAAAGAGAAGTCCAATCATCGCTTGGATTAGATAAACCCCTCCATGATTTGAAGAGAGCGGAATCCAGTTCAATGCAGCTATTTCAATCAGCCCGGAACCCATCATTCCGACAACACCAAACATATTCATGATTGTCACCATGGTCGCTCCAAGAAGTGCATGTATGACAAATAAATAAGGCGCGAGAAATAGAAACGTAAATTCAAGCGGTTCTGTAATTCCCGCAAATATGGCTGTCAATGTGGCGGGTAATACCAATGCCAAAACCTTTTTTCTATTTTCCTTCGGTGTAGAAAAATACATGGCTAGAGCTATCCCTAAACAGCCGAACATCTTAATGTTCCCATGTAATAAAAATCCGTATGGATAAAGATCCTTCAAATCGGAAGTTGAGGACGCAAATTCATTTAAGTGAGCGATCCAATATGGTTTTAACCCCCCATTTACAGCCGCTGGACCAAACTCAAAAGGTGTATATATAAAATGGTGAAGTCCTGTTGGAATTAACACCCTTTCCAAGAAATGAAACAGCCAGACACCAATATAACCAGACTGTGCCATGAACCCTTGGAGAGATTGAATCCCCTGCTGAACATAGGGCCAGACAAACGCAACGGCAAAAGCAATAGGAATCATCACAAAGAATCCGATGATGACAACAAATACAAGCCCCTGGAAAATTCCAAGCATTTCAGGCAGCTTTTGATCATAAAAACGATTATGGATCCAAATGACGATTCCAGATATCATCACCGCACCAATGATACTTGTATCCAGCGTAGGTATACCCGCAATTTCTTTTACCCCCGCTACATTCTCAACACCTTGCGATAAATCAACACCAAAAGCAGACGGCCAAAGTGTCAAAATAGCATGAATATAATTGTTAAATACGAGATAAATCATCAAAGCTGCGAGCGTCGCACGGGCTTGCGCTTTTTTTGCAAGTGAGATAGGCAATCCAATCACAAAGGCTAATTCCATATGATTGAAAATCGTCCATCCTCCGCTTTCAATCAGTGTCCAAACCTTATACCACATCGTACCTTCTGCAGCCATTTCCCCCATAATCGCTGGATTCTTACATAAAGTCGCGAGGCCGACAACAATACCAAAAAACGCGAATAAAAGTACAGGAACTACCATAGCACTGCCAAACCGCTTGATTGCATTCATAAGCATTACCCCTTTGCTTGATCCATAACACCACTGTAAAGGCAGCGCTTACAAAAACCAATAGGTTTGACGTATTTAGAAATCAAGTTGTAACATTAGATTATATTTTCACAGGAAGAAAATATTTTCATGTTGGAGGGCACATCGCATGATACTGGACAAGCTGGTTAATGAATACTTCGAATATTTAAATAAGAATGACCTGCACATTATTAAAACGATCCATGATCATCTTGAAGAAATGAAGACAATGAAAATTCAGGACCTTGCCCGTTATGCTCATACTTCCATCTCATCCATCCATCGGCTTGCCAAGAAAATAGGGTTCGACGGCTATAGTGACTTAAAGTCTTATGTGAAATTAAATGCTTTCACTGAAGAGACAACACAAGATTTAATGCAGCTGCTTGATCAAGATATCCGGCAGACAAGAAAATATATGGAGCAGCTGGACTTTCATCAATTAAATCAACTGATAGATCGCGCACCGTATATTTATATTTATGGTACAGGAACTGCACAACTCGATTTGGCCAATGATGTACAGCGGCAGCTATGGTCACTGCATAAAAAATCTCAAGTATTACGAAGCAAGCGGGACTTAACAGATGGAATCATTGAATTTGGTGAGGATGACCTTTTATTTATCATTTCTTTATCGGGTGAATCGAAGAATTTAGATGAAATCATTCAATTGGTGAAAACGAGACATATCAAATTTATCAGCATGACCACATTAAGGAATAACCTCCTTGCACAAAATGCCATGTTTAACATCTATGTAAGCAGCACCCCGTTTCACTTATATAACAAAGTGGACAACTCCAGCTTTCTGCCATTTTACATTGTGGCAGATATTATCGTCAGAAAATTTAGTGAGTGGAAAGTGAAGCAATTGAATAATAGGACTTAAACATAACAGTTTTAGAGTAAAATGGTGGAAAGAATCCATATTGCTTCACAAAAAAAGAGAGACTCTTTTGTCTCTCTCAAAAAACACTGTATAACAGCGGATTTAATGAAATATATCTACTTGCGGCTGCCTTTTCCTATTCAGCAGTATAATGCCCAGCAAGCAGTTCATCAAACGAATCCGCTAATTTGAAATCCGTCTCATATTCTAGATCAAAGTAATGAACCGGCGGATGTTCCTTTGTTTCTCTGTAATCCAATGCAATCCACGTATGACCATCTCCACAAATGAGCACAAGTCCCTCAGGCAATTCCCATTCTTCTATTAAATAATCACTATCCATAATGCCTTCATTCTTGGCAATTCCTCTTAAATGATCAAATGACACATGATCCTCTGCCCATCCATTCGGCTGATCCGTGGGAAAAGCGTTATGCAGGGTATACCCGCCATTTTGTTCGAGAATCAGTTTTTTATATGTATCCGGCAAGATGACGCCTAGCTTTTTTTCCGCTTTTGCAATGCCTTTCTCATTGATTTTCTTAAATGTTTCATCGCTTTCACTGTCTTTATCCCAAAATGGTTTCAAATGAAATACCTCCAATTGTTATTTCTATCTCATTTTACCATTTAAGAGAACTAGTTTAATAGTCCTATTTAATAAAAAAAGAGAAGGGTTCCCCCTCCTCTTTTTGGTCATGATTGTTCTTGATTTCTCGCTTCAAATTCATCCAGCATGGCACGCACTTCATCTGTTGATGATGTATTCATTAATTGATTTCTTAAGAAACTCGCTCCTCTGAATCCTTTTACATAAATCTTAAAGAAACGGTGCAGTGCCTTGAATGGACGCAGACCTAGTGATGAGTATTGATCATGAAGATCAAGATGTAATCTTAAGAGACCAAGCAGTTCATCACTTGTATGTTCCTTCGGCTCTTTTTCAAAAGCAAATGGGTTATGGAAAATCCCGCGCCCAATCATCACGCCGTCCACTCCATACTGTTCAGCAAGCTTTAAGCCTGTTTGACGATCAGGAATATCACCATTGATTGTCAAAAGAGTATCAGGTGCTACTTCATCACGAAGTTTTTTGATCTCAGGAATGAGCTCCCAATGCGCATCCACCTGGCTCATTTCCTTTCTTGTGCGAAGGTGGATCGATAAGTTCACAATGTCTTGCTCCAAAATGTGTCTAAGCCATCCGCGCCATTCATCGACCTCAGTAAAACCAAGTCTTGTTTTCACGCTGACAGGTAATCCCCCAGCTTTTGCCGCTTGAATCAGCTCTGCGGCAACGTCTGGGCGAAGAATCAAGCCGCTGCCCTTCCCATTTTGTGTGACATTTGGGACAGGACAGCCCATATTAATATCAAGTCCCTGAAATCCTAACTCCGCCATTCCAATGCTCATCTGTCTAAAGTTCTCAGGCTTGTCTCCCCAAATATGAGCAACAATCGGCTGCTCATCCTCTGTAAACGTTAAACGCCCCTTCACACTTTGAATACCATCAGGGTGGCAATAACTCTCACTGTTCGTAAACTCTGTAAAAAACACATCCGGTCTCGCCGCCTCACTCACAACATGACGAAACACAACATCTGTCACTTCTTCCATTGGTGCTAATATAAAAAATGGCCGCGGTAAATCACGCCAGAAATTTTTACTCATCTTTCATCCAATTCCTCTCATGACATTGCGCCTAAAGGGCATGTCCTTCTATTATCATTATATACTTTAGTTAGGATTCAACGCAAAAGGAGCATAAAATGAACAATAACAAAATGCTATCAGCACTTTATAAAATATCAAAAATTTGAGGAGACGTAAACGCCTTTCAAAAGTGCTGCTGAGAAACGTGTCATTCAATGGGAGAAGGTAAGGCATTCGCCAAACTAATGAAAAAAACCTCAATTATTTCAAATTTGAAATCGACAAATATCACATTATACAAATAGCAAAAATACCAATCAACCTTAATATGGATATTATTATGATATTTGTTTATTTTATAGAAAGGAGTAATTATCTTATAGTAATAATACATAAAACAGTTCACTATGCTTTTATTAAAAGTTACTAAAACTATGGCAAATTCATTATTAATCTTCTCTAAATAAACAATAAGTACTAAATAGCACTTTTTTATGGAGGGTGATCATGTCTTTATCTTACGTTATTCTAATGACTTTTTTAGTACTCCTTTTAGTATCTATCATGCTCTATACATTTTTCAGAAAGAAAAACATTGTAGATGAAGCACCTGGCGCTTTTGCTGCCGTTCTTCTTATTTTACTAATATGTTTTTCCCTTAGTATTGTTATTGCGCTTCCAACTGTTATGCTTTTTCTAGTCTCATTGGGAGTGAATTTTCTATTCGGTGAATACATCACTTATGATTCATTATTTTATTTGATTACCTTTTCATTGTTAGTCAGCATCATCGTAGTTTTTTGGTCGTTTATAGTTTTATTTATAGGGAAAGGAATCACTTTTTTGTTGAAGATCCCAAAATGGATAACTTATATTTTAGAATTTTTTGCTTCGTGGGCGCTTATTTACTTCACGATTAAATATGTATTAAATTTAAAGTTAGTTGAAGTTTCAATATGGGGAAATGGTGCATTGATTTTATCTTTCTTTGTTAGTTTTTTATACATTGGACTTGATATCATATCCTCTGCGCTTGATCAAAAGAATCAGAACATAGAAGTAGAACCCCCTATCCATTAATGGAGAAGGGGGTTCTTTAATATTAGATATTTCAAACACCAAGCTGTTTTTAGTCTTTGAACCATATATGCCTTATAAGCTTCTTTAATCATAAGATTTTAATTAATTGATCTATAAGCCTTCATTTTCTTCCCAAGCAAGACTGAAAAGTCAAAAGTGATTTCAAATTTATTTTTGCTCAGAACTTGTTGGATAAGCTCTTCCGATGCTCCCCAAGACAAGGGGGTCATATGGATCAACTGTTTAATGTACTTACTTTCCATTGTTACACCGTACTGAACACGCTGGATGTCAACAAGATCAAAATTACGATTGAAAAGCTCTAATGTATTTTCATTTGAATATACAGTTCTATCTGTTTGATTGTAAAATATCTCTCTTAATTCTTGAAGGTACTTACTTTCAGGTATAACTTTTATAACCATTCCATCATCTGCAAGCATTCTATGGAACTCAGAATAGTTGGATGGAGATAATATATTCAATAAGAAATTGAATTGTTTATCAATTAATGGACACTTTGCGAGATCGGCTACGCACCAGATTGTTTTAGAAGGACTCCTTGAAGCAATATCGATTCCCTCTTTTGAGATATCAACACCTATTCCCAACAAGTTACATTGCGATTGTTCAATTATCCTTTGCTGTATCTTGGACAAATGTGAACCTTCACCGCATCCAGCATCTAATATTTTTATGGTATCACTCGTTGGTTTCAACTCTTCTAACATATTCTCACAAACCTGAGCAATCAACGGATCAAAAAAGCCGCTTTGGCTAAACATCTTTCTAGACTTAAACAGTTTTTTATCGTATTTTGTTTTAGGAGGATGAGACAATAAGTTAACATATCCTTGCTTAGATATATCAAAACAATGATGATTGTAACAAATTAAACTCCTTAAATTTACTACCTCAATTGGATTTGAACATATTGGACATCTAAAAATGTCTTCATACTCAGAGAGAAGACATGCGTTTGTCATTTTCCGATTGTTTTTAGACAAAATAAAAACACCTCATTCATTCGTATTTAGTAAATGAAAAAGGCACAGTTAAATAAACCCAGGTCATAGTTTTTTAAAAATGACGTGAGTATACATAGACTGTACCTTCCATTAACGTAAACGAATGAATTTGATGATCAAGAAAAACATCTCCTAATAAAAATGATTAAAGAAGAACGAACCCGCTCCATCTATTAGTATAAATCATGATGAACAGGTTTGTATACATCGCAATGCTTTTCAACTACCGAACTTCCAAGGCAAAAAACGACCACCGTCAACGACACGGCAAGGAAAGGTTAGTTCCTAAGTTAAACTTTTAGGCGATCATACCTTCAACACCGATGCTGTTTATTTTCACAGGAAATCTCTAAAACGGATTCCTTCACAGACTAATTGATCGCATTGATATTAAATCAGTTGGGAGTCCTAGAATCTTTTACAGACTCTCGGACTCTCCTGCTTATTCTTTACTTCTAACTAACAATGCACAGCACTCCACATGACTCGTATGCGGAAACATATCCACCGGCTGCACTTCCTCCGTCACATACCCGCCATCTTCAAGAATGCGCAAATCACGAGCAAGCGTCCCTGGGTTACAGGAGACGTAAACAACACGGTTTGGTTTCATCTTTAAAATGGTGTCAAGCAGTGCTTCGTCACAGCCTTTTCTTGGCGGATCGACGACGAGGGTGTCTGCTTTGATGCCTTCTTTGTACCAGTTTGGGATGACGGTTTCTGCTTCGCCGACTGCAAATTCAACATTATTGATTGCGTTTAAGGCAGCGTTTCGTTTTGCGTCTTCAATCGCTTCTGGCACAATTTCTACGCCATATACTCTTCCTGCTTTTTGTGCGAGAAATAAGGAAATCGTACCGATTCCGCAGTAGGCATCGATGACGGTTTCTTCGCCTTGCAGCTCTGCATATTCAAGCGCCTTGTCGTAAAGTACCTTTGTTTGAGCTGGATTCACTTGATAAAACGAGCGGGCTGAAATGGCAAATTTGATGTCGCCAATCGTGTCATAAATGTATTCTTCACCCCATAAAACGGTTGTTTCGTCTCCGAAAATGACATTTGTTTTCTTTGAATTCACGTTTTGTACAATTGACCGAACGTGTGGGAAGCGTGCTATAATCTGCTCAATCACCTGCTGCTTTTGCGGAAAATCAGCCGTTCTAGTAACAAACACAACCATCATTTCACCTGTTGCAATACCGTAGCGAACCATCACATGACGCAGCCAGCCTTTGTGCCGCTCTTCGTTATATGCTTTGATGCCAAACGCATTGCATATGTCTTTTACGGCCTGTACCACTTCGTCGTTTTCTGACTGCTGAATCAAACATTTTTCCATATCAATGATTTCATGGGTACGCTGTTGATAAAATCCTGCAACAAGTCCGCCTTCGCGTTCGCCAACTGGCACTTGCGCTTTGTTTCGGTAATTCCAAGGGTCTTCCATGCCGAGTACAGGATGAACTTTTACACGGCTCATATCAAGCTTGCCGATCCGCTCTAAAACGTCCTTTACTTGTTTTTGTTTAAATAGCAGCTGGCCTTCATAGCTCATATGCTGAATTTGACAGCCGCCGCACTGCTTGTAAATGGGACATGGCGCATCTTGCCTGTGCTGACTTTCCTTTGTCAGCTCCATGAGTCGTCCAAAAGCAAATCCTTTTTTGACTCGTGTGACTTTGATTTGCCCTTGTTCGTCAGGAAGGGCATTTGGTACAAAGACAGGGAATCCTTCAATTTTTGCTACACCTGCACCTTCATGCGTTAAGTCTTCGAAGGTTACATTGTAGTATTCATTCTTTTGAACAGGCGGTTTCATTTTCACCAATTTTATCACCTCATTTGCAAAGAAAAACTTGGCCGCCATAAGGAACCAAGTTCAGTCTTCACCCTATTTTTTCAGCTGTTGCTTTTGGCACAATAAATTCAATATGGCGATACAGGTTTTCAAATTCACCTGGCAGCATGCCGCCGTATTCACCATCTAAATTCAATTGCATTTTATCTTTTACATCTACCTTTACGCGATTCGCTTTTGCGTAGATGACATTGTTATCATGAATATGCTCGCCTCTGAGAGCAAGGCTGACTACTCGAATGGCTTCTGCTAGATTGACCTTCTTTAGAATAATCAGGTCAAACATCCCATCATCTAAAATGGAATCTGGCGCTAGTTTTTCAAAGCCGCCTACTGAGTTTGTGAGTGAAACAAGGAACAGCATGATTTCTCCATGAAACAATTTGCCGTCATATTCAATTTCGACTTCTGTCGGGCGGATAGATGGAAGCATCTCCATGCCTTTTAAATAATAAGCAAGCTGTCCAAGCATGGTCTTCAGCTTACTAGGCACCTCATAGGTGAGCTCTGTTAACCGGCCGCCGCCAGCAATATTAATAAAATAATGGCCATTGACTTTACCGATATCAAGCGGCTTCGCTACACCCTCAATAATGGCATCTGTCGCTTTCAAAACACCTTCTCGTGGGATTCCAAGTGCTCTTGCGAAATCATTTGTCGTTCCAACTGGAATAATTCCTAGTTTTGGTCTTTTTTCAAGCGGTGCTAGTCCGTTGACGACTTCATTGATCGTGCCGTCTCCACCTGCTGCTACAATTAAATCAAAATCTCTCTGTGCGGCTTTTTCTGCTGCTTGCGTGGCATCTCCTGCACATGTCGTCGCATGACAAGAAGTTTCATAGCCAGCTTGTTCAAATTTTTGCAAAACCTGCGGTAAATTCTTCTTGAAGAGTTCACGCCCAGATGTCGGATTGTATATAATTCGAGCACGTTTCATTCATCATCATCCTATATTCATTATGCAATCTATTTTCACCACTAACAACCTTTAATTATACTATGAGATTTGAAAATGGCAACAAAACAACCACCTAATATGTAAAATCTCCAAGCTCATTTCCCTCAGTAAGAAAGCATTCTGATAAGATAAAAGAAAACGCTGTAAAGGATGATATGCGATGAAAAAGCCTGTCTATTTTAATCATGACGGCGGTGTTGATGACCTCGTCTCTTTATTTCTTCTCCTTCAAATGGAACATTTGAAAGTCATCGGAATGTCTGTGATTCCTGCTGATTGTTATTTAGAGCCTGCTCTCAGTGCATCTCAAAAAATCATTGATCGATTCAGCCCTTATAAAATTGAAGTCGCTGCTTCAACTTCTAGAGGCGTCAATCCATTTCCGAAGGAGTGGCGTATGCATGCTTTCTATGTAGATGCTTTGCCAATTTTAAATGAAAAAGGCAATGTTGATACAAAGGTGTCCAAGCTGCCAGCACACCTTCATCTGATTGAAACAGTTAAGAAGGCAAAAGAACCTGTCACCCTGCTCTTTACTGGTCCGCTCACAGATCTTGCACGAGCTTTAGAAGAAGATCCTTCAATCTCTAACAAAATTGAGAAATTGGTGTGGATGGGCGGCACGTTCCTTGAAAAAGGCAATGTTGAAGAACCCGAGCATGACGGGACAGCAGAATGGAATGCATTTTGGGATCCTTATGCTGTGAGCACTGTCTTTCAGGAACCGTTTCCTATTGAAATGGTCGCACTTGAAAGTACAAATCAAGTCCCGCTTACACTTGATGTACGTCAGCGCTGGGCTTCTCTTCGTTCTCATATTGGAATAGATTTTATCGGACAGTGCTACGCCTTTTGTCCGCCGCTCATTCATCATGAAACCAATTCGACGTATTACTTATGGGACGTGCTGACGACCATTACTCTTGCTTCTACATCATTTACCCGTTCAAAAGAAGTGAATGCGGTCGTTTATACCGAGACGCCAAAGCAAGGACGGACAGAAGAACATCCAGATGGAAAATCAATTCAAGTGATTGACCATGTCGATCGTGGTGCCTTTTTCCACGCATTTGAAGAACTTATGAGAAAAGCTGTTTGCCAGATTTCAAAATAAAAAAAGCCCCGCCGATGAGCGGGGCTTCCTCTTATTCTTCTTCTGCGTATTTATTCTTACGTTTAAACTTGCTTAACATTTCATACACGATTGGAACGATGACCAATGTGAGAAGTGTAGAACTTGTTAAACCGCCAATTACGGTAACACCAAGTCCTTTTGATACGATCTGGCTTCCGCCTTCAAAACCTAATGCGAGTGGCAGCAGTGCACCAATTGTCGCAAGTGCCGTCATTAAGATTGGACGTAATCTTGTTGCACCTGCTTCAAGTAACGCTTCTCTTGTTGAGAGACCTTCTTGTTCTTTATGAATCACGCGGTCAATCAAGACAATGGCATTTGTTACAACGATACCGATCAGCATAAGCAATCCAATCATGGCATTTAAGCTGATGGTTTCTTTTGCTATAAACAATCCAGCGAGAGCGCCAATAACTGTAAATGGAAGTGAGAAGAGAATTGCAAATGGTGCAAGACCTCCGCCAAATGTGATGACGAGAACGAGATACACAATGGCAATCGCTGCAAGCATTGCAAGGCCAAGCTGTGTAAAGGATTCTTGGATATCCGCACTTACGCCGCCTGTGTCAATCGTTACGCCGGATTTCAGATCAAGCTTGTCAACTTTCTTCTGAACATCTTGTGTCACACTTGAGACGTCGTCTGTTGTCATGTCACCAGACACTTCTGCGTAGATTTTTCCATCACGTTTTGTCACCGTATTTGCTGTCGTCCCATCTTTTACTTTGACGACATCACCAATTCGGACTTCTTGCCCTGTTGGTGTGGTGATCTTTTTATTTTCTAAATCTTTTTTGTTCTTATATTCATCTTTTTCCGTTTGAAGCTTCACATCAAGTTCTTTGCCGTCCTCTGTGACTTTCGTCAGTGTTGTTTCACTATTTTGAGGTGCAATCGCTTGAGCGATTTGTGAAGCAGTTAGACCTAGTTTTGCCAGTTTTTCTTGATCTGCATTAAACGTATATTCGTCGTATTTCTCAGATAAGCTTGTGCTGACATTTTTCAGGTTTTTCTCATCTTTTAAGATGTTCTCAACATCTTTTACTGTGCCTTCAATATCGCTTGCTTTGTCACCGTACACATAGTACGTCACAGTATTGCTGGCGCCAGCAGATGAGAAGTCTTGTGATTTCCATTCCCCTTTAGACGCTTTGTCTTGCAGGGCTTTGACTACACGATCTTTTTCTTTATCAAAATTCGGTGTGTCCTCGTCATATTGTACGAAGAATAATGCACCGTTAGAGTTACCGCCAACACTTGCTGTCATGGCATTTGAAGAGCCAAGAGAATACTGAACTGTATTGACATGGTCACGTTTCATCAAATATTCTTCAGCTTTTTTCGTTTCATCAATTGCTTGCTCTCTCGTTTGTCCAGGTTCAGGTGTATATGTCACCATCGCCGTTTTCTCTGCTTCCTGTGGTAAGAAGCTGACACCGACAAGTGGTGCTAAGAATAAGCTTCCGACAAGCATAAGAATAGCAATTCCTGATGTGATCCATTTATGGTTGAGTGTCCAATTAAGTACACGTCTATAACCGCCAGCAAGCTTGCTTGGTTTATGTTCTTTTACCTTTTTCGCTGTGCCGTACAGATTCTTTTTAAATAGAGTGTGCGCCATCATTGGAACAATTGTAATGGCGACAAGCAGTGAAGCAAGTAACGCAAACACAATCGTTAAGGCAAATGGGATGAATAGTTCACCAATCATTCCACCTACTAATGCTAACGGTAAGAATACCGCAATTGTCACAATCGTTGAAGACATGATTGGGATAAACATTTCTTTGGTGGCTTCTCTGACGAGTGCCTTGCCTTTTAACGGTTCATCCTTTAACGCCATTCGTCGATAGATATTTTCTATGACCACTATCGAGTCATCGACAACACGCCCGATGGCAACGGTCATAGCACCAAGTGTCATGATATTTAACGTGATATCTAGCTGATTTAATAGTAAGACAGCAATCAACAGAGATAACGGAATGGAGATGACCGAGATTAATGTTGATTTGATATCTCGCAGGAACAAGAGAATAATAATGATCGCAAAGATTGCTCCGATGATCGCCTTGTTCAGCATTGTGCTGACAGACTCTTTAATCGGCTCTGCTTGATCATATGTGGTGCTTACTTTGATTCCTTTGTTATCTTTTTTGAATTTCTCAAGCTCTTTTGTCACTTCTTCTGCAACACTCACTGTGTTGGCATCAGAGCCTTTGACAATTTGCAGACCGATACTGTCTTTCCCATTCGTTCTAGAGATCGATTCTGCCTCTTTGACGACTTTAATATCTGCAATCTCAGACAGCTTGATCGTTGGCAGCTCTACAGATTGACTGCTTGCTGCACCTGTTTGCTGCTGTGCTGCTGCTTGCTGCTGACTTGCACTTCCCGCCTGCTGCTCGGCACCTTGCGCACCTGCGCTGCTAGATGGTGCTCCCGCTCCAGCGCTTCCCGCACCGCCGCCTGCACTTGGTGTAACAGGGATTCGCATGTTTTTCAAATCTTTGACGCTTAAAATATTGCCGTCCACGACAACTGATTTTTGTTTGTTGCCAAATGTGTATAGACCTAATGGTACATTCACATCAGAGCCTTTGATCATGTTTTGGACGGTTTCTTCATCTAAACCGTATTCCTTTAGTTTCTTTTCTTTAAACGAAAATTCTACTTCTTTGATTTGCTGTCCTGAAGCTTCCACAGAAGAGACGCCGTCTAACCCTTGAAGTGAAGGAACGAGGTCATTTTCTACTTTTTGTGTAAGGTCTTGTAATGATTCTTTATCACCTGAGACACTAAGGGCTAGGATTGGAATCGCATTAATACTAAAGCGTGCGATTTTAGGTTTTTCTGCATTTTCAGGGAAATCGATATTGCTAATCGCATCTTCAATTTCCTTTTTTGCTTCATCCATGTCTTTGCTGTAATCGTACTCGATTTGAATAGATGATGCATTTTCAAAAGAATTAGAAGTGACTACGCTGACCCCATTGAGGTTTTGAATTGACTTTTCAATTGGATCTGTCACCTTATCTGATACTTCGTCCGGCGTTGCGCCAGGGTACGTTGTAGAAACCGTAATGACTGGAGTGTTGATATTCGGGATTGATTCTTGTTTCATATTCAATCCGGCATATAGACCAGCAACTGTTACGATAATCGTCATGAGCCATACAGCGAACTTATTCTTTAATACAAAATTGATGATCGAATTCATTATATCCTCCATTTTCCTTTATGTATTGACTGACTGGTCATTCTATATCATAATAAACGGTGATATACAATGCCGTCAACCATTTCACTTGCGTTTGACGTAACATTCTAAAGCTGAAGGGGCCTTATTTCATGAACGAAAAAAAAGAAAAAATCATTAAAGCAAGCATCCAATTGTTTGCGAAAAAGGGTTTTTCTTCTACGACCATTCAGGAAATTGCAGATGAATGCGGAATATCAAAAGGCGCATTTTATTTACATTTCAAATCAAAAGAACAGCTTTTCAACCGAGCGTTTGAATATTATATCGACACTTCGATGCAAACTATCGAAACGATTCGAAAAGAGAATCAGCATCTCGCGCCGAGAGAGATCTTTCAGAAACAAATTGCTGAACAGTTTCAGCACTTTGCTGAGAACAAAGATTTTATCATTCTGATCCTCAGCGAGAACATTATTCCGGAAAACCAACAAATTAAAAAGTATTCAAAAACCGTGAAAAAGCAAATGAATGATGAAATTCAAATTTCCATCTTGACCACTTATGGACAGGAGATCGAACCATATATAACTGACCTGTCAGTCATGATTCAAGGAATTATCCAATCGTATGTGCAGGTTCTGCTTTTACAGGATCAAATGCAATTATCATTTGATGAGCTCTCATCCTTTATACTCGAACGGTTTGATGATTTGGTTCAAGGATTGCTTCGTTCTCAGACGAAGCCGATTTTGAAGCAAACCATTTGGGACGATGAAGCGCCGAGTGCTGCTTCCCTTCAAGAGGAGCTTCGTTTGTTAAAGCTGGAGCATCTGCTTTCTGATGATACCGTTGTATCCATTGAAGTGATTGAAGAAGAGCTGGCAAAAGCTGAACCTCGTAAGCCAGTCATCCAAGGAATGCTGACGAATTTAGAAAAGTGCGAGGACCCTGCTGTTCTAAGAGCAGTGGAACAATTGAGGCTGTTTCTTCAGTAACATAACGTGCTGTTTTTTGATTTAGCTCACCTTTCCCCCTTCGAATGTGCACTTTCGCTTATGCTTCATTATAAGAAAAGTATCTCTAAATTGATATACGGCTGTGGTCCGAATCTATAGTAAGACCCTGTCATTTCAATCAAAAAAAACCGCCTTTTTCATCAGGCGGTTTTTTGCTATTTAGCGTTTTTTGATTTCTTCAAGGAGAATCTTGTTCACCATCGGCGGGTTCGCTTGGCCCTTCGATGCTTTCATGATTTGTCCGACTAAGAAACCAATCGCGCGGTCTTTACCATTTTTAAAGTCTTCAATGGATTGCGGGTTGTTATCAAGTGCTTCTGTGACAAGTTTGAGCAGTGCACCTTCGTCAGAAATTTGGACAAGTCCTTTTTCTTTGACGATTGTTTCTGCATCTCCCCCATTTTCGATGAGCTCTTTGAATACCTTTTTCGCAATCTTAGAGGAAATCGTTCCTTTTTCAATAAGCTTGATCATACCAGCCAGCCCTTGCGGCGTTAGCTTTGTATCGTCCAGCTCTTTTTGAGCAGAGTTTAAGTATGCAGATACTTCACCCATGAGCCAGTTCGATGCTTGCTTCGCCTCTGCACCTTCTGAAATGGTCGCTTCAAAGAAATCAGACATTTCTTTCGTCAGCGTGAGTACCATTGCATCGTATGCAGGAAGGCCAAGCTCATCGATGTAGCGTTTGCGGCGCTCGTCTGGAAGCTCTGGGATGGATGCTCTTACGCGTTCTTTCCACTCATCATCAATGTACAGCTCCACCAAATCCGGTTCTGGGAAGTAACGGTAATCATCAGAGCCTTCTTTAACGCGCATAAGAATTGTCTTTTTAGACGCTTCGTCATAACGGCGTGTTTCCTGCTCGATCAAGCCGCCAGAAAGCAATACTTGCTCTTGACGCTTCTCTTCGAATTCAAGGCCTTTTTGTACGAAAGCAAATGAGTTCAAGTTTTTGAGCTCTGTCTTTGTACCAAACTCTTCACGGCCGATTGGGCGAAGAGAAATGTTGGCATCACAGCGAAGTGAGCCTTCTTCCATCTTACAGTCAGAAACGCCTGTATATTGAATAATGGATTTTAATTTTTCTAAGTAAGCATACGCTTCTTCAGGAGTGCGAATGTCTGGCTCAGATACGATTTCAACAAGTGGTGTTCCTTGACGGTTGAAATCGACGAGTGAGTAACCGTCGCCTGTGTGCGTTAGTTTCCCTGCATCCTCTTCCAAATGGAGACGCGTAATACCGATTCGTTTTGTTTTGCCTTCTACTTCAATTTCAATCCAGCCGTTTTCACCGATCGGTTTATCAAATTGAGAAATTTGATACGCCTTTGGGTTATCAGGATAGAAGTAGTTTTTACGGTCAAATTTAGTATCCGTTGCGATTTCACAGTTCAGCGCCATAGCCGCTTTCATCGCAAAGTTCACCGCTTCTTTGTTCAGTACAGGCAGTACGCCAGGATATCCAAGGTCGATGACACTTGTTTGCGTGTTGGCAGCTGCACCAAAAGGTGTCGGCGAGCTTGAGAAAATTTTCGATTGTGTTTTTAGCTCTACGTGGACTTCAAGTCCAATTACCGTTTCAAAGTTCATTCTGATTCACCCCTTACAGTTCAGGTTTTGCTTTATGATGATCTGTTGCTTGCTCAAAAGCGTGAGCCACGCGGTACACTGTTCCTTCGTCAAAGTGCTTGCCGATGATTTGCAGTCCTAACGGAAGGCCATTTGCAAATCCACAAGGCACACTGATTCCTGGAACGCCTGCAAGGTTAACAGGGATCGTTAAAATATCGTTTGCGTACATAGTCAATGGATCGCTTGTCTTTTCACCAATGTTAAATGCAGGAGTTGGCGTTGTCGGTCCTACAATGACATCATACTTTTCGAAAACATCTTCAAAGTCTTTTTTGATCAATGTACGGACTTTTTGCGCTTTTTTATAGTACGCATCGTAATATCCTGAGCTTAGCGCGAATGTACCAAGCATGATGCGGCGCTTCACTTCGTCTCCGAAGCCTTCAGAACGAGTATTTTTGTATAAATCAATCAGGTTGTCTGCATTATCTGTACGGTAGCCATAGCGGATGCCGTCAAAACGTGCAAGGTTTGCAGATGCTTCTGAAGAAGACAGTAAGTAGTAAGTCGCAAGAGCATATTTAGAATGCGGTAGAGACACTTCTTCCCACGAAGCTCCAAGTCCTTCTAATACTTTTAACGCTTGAAGAACAGACTCTTTTGCTTCCTCGCCAACGCCTTCGCCAAGATATTCTTTCGGCACAGCGATTTTCAGACCTTTGATGTCGCCAGTTAATGAAGAAAGAAAATCTGGGACATCGACATTTGCACTAGTTGCGTCCATTTGATCGACACCAGCAATCGCTTGAAGAACATAAGCGTTGTCCTCTACATTGCGTGTAATCGGACCAATTTGGTCTAATGATGAAGCAAATGCAATTAATCCGTATCTGGATACACGGCCATATGTCGGTTTAAGACCTACAACTCCGCAGAAAGATGCCGGCTGACGAATAGAACCGCCTGTATCTGATCCAAGTGAGAACGGTACTTCACCTGCTGCAACAGAAGCTGCTGATCCACCACTTGATCCGCCTGGAACGGTGTTTAAATTCCACGGGTTTTTCGTCGCTTTGAAGCCTGAGTTCTCCGTAGAAGATCCCATTGCGAATTCGTCCATATTTAATTTACCGATTGTGACTGCTTCTGCGTCTCTTAAGCGGTTCACAACGGTTGCATCATAAATTGGATCAAAGTTTTGTAGGATTTTACTTGAAGCTGTTGTACGCAGATCCTTTGTAACAATGTTATCTTTCACACCGATCGGCATACCGAACAATAGGCCAAGCTCGTCCTTTTCACCAACTGCCTCGTCCAATTCCTTTGCATACGCACGAGCTTTTTCTTCGTCCAGTGCAAGGAATGCTTGTACTTTCCCGTCTACTTCATTGATTCGTTTATAAGACTCGTCCACTAAATCAGAAACAGACAGTTCCTTTTTATGTAAAAGCTCTTTTAATTCAGAAATTTTGTGATCAAACAGTGACATGTCTCGGGCCTCCTTTAGTCCAAAATTGATGGCACACGAATATAGCCGTCTTTATGATCAGGCGCGTTTTTGACGACTGCCTCAATGGAAAGACCTTTATTCGGAACATCTTCTCTCATGACGTTTTTCATTTTTAATACGTGTGTAGTAGGTTCAACGTTTTCCGTATCTACCTCGTTTAACTGCTCTGCAAATGAAATGATGCTATCAAGCTGTTCTGTAAACATCTCAGCTTCTTCTTCTGTAATCGCAAGCCTTGCTAAATGCGCAACGTGCTTGACTTCTTCTATTGAAATTCTTGACATGCAGGTTCACCTCCAAAAATGATGCGTGATCGTGGTCATGATCATAAGTCATATACACTTTATCATATCAAATTTTACTGTTCTAAAGCAACTTTACGCAGGTGCGGTAAAAGGTCCGTTCTTTTGAAACGTCTTTATGATCAAATCGATAAAAGAAATATTCATCAGGTGACTTTTTATTTTTCAGAAAATTTTTACTTTTGATTATTTTTGTAATCGCTTACATATTGATTCTTATCATCGATCGGTACATTTTTTCTTCAAAATGAAGAGGTTTAGGCAGGTTGATCACTTGGGAATACTCTGTTAGGTTAAGTAACCATAGCAGTGAGCGGGACAGTCAAACAAAAAAGCTGCCATCGCACTTCTGTATATTTTGATTGAGGTGATGTCAAATTAATACGAAAAAGGTGAGAACACAAAATGAGTATTGAAGTTACAATTTCCTTATCTATTTATTTTATCGGGATGCTTGCCATTGGCTGGTATGCATTCAGGAAAACACATGATTTAAATGATTATATGCTTGGCGGACGCGGGCTTGGTCCATTCGTTACAGCCCTTTCAGCAGGTGCTGCGGATATGAGCGGATGGATGCTGATGGGTGTGCCAGGTGAAATGTATAAAACAGGTTTATCGACAGCCTGGCTTGCGATTGGTTTAATCGTTGGTGCTTACTTGAACTACCTCATTCTTGCACCTCGTTTACGTTCTTATACAGAAATTGCGGATGATGCGATTACGATTCCTGATTTCTTTGATAAACGATTCAAAGGATCATCTGCTTTATTAAAAGCTGTGTCAGCCGTCATCATTTTAATTTTCTTTACGCTGTATACATCGTCTGGGATGGTATCAGGCGGACGTTTATTTGAGTCAGCATTCGGTGCTCACTACATGTTTGGACTGATCTTAACATCAAGTATTGTCATTTTGTATACATTGTTCGGCGGATTTTTGGCAGTGAGCTTAACGGACTTTGTCCAAGGAGCTATCATGTTTTTAGCATTAGTGCTCGTGCCGATCGTTGCCTTTACACAATTAGGCGGACCTGTTGCTACATTCCAAGATATTCAACAGATTGATCCTAAATTGCTAGATATTTTTAGAGGAACGAGCGTCATTGGCATTATTTCCTTCCTCGCTTGGGGACTAGGTTACTTTGGACAGCCGCATATTATCGTGCGCTTTATGGCCATTACGTCTGTAAAAGATTTAAAACCAGCACGCCGAATCGGAATGAGCTGGATGATTATTTCAGTGATTGGATCACTGTCTGTCGGTTTAGTGGGTGTTGCCTATGTTCATGAAACGGGCATGAACCTTGCTGACCCTGAAACCATCTTTATCGTCTTTTCTAAAGTATTGTTCCATCCATATATCACTGGATTTTTACTTTCTGCGATTTTAGCTGCGATTATGAGTTCAATTTCGTCTCAGCTGCTTGTCACAGCAAGTGCAATGACAGAGGATTTATACAGAACGTTCTTTAGAAAAACAGCTTCAGACAAAGAGCTTGTCATGATTGGCCGGATGTCTGTACTCGTTGTCGCTGTGATTGCCTTATGCCTTTCACTTAACCCAAGTGACACCATTCTTGATCTTGTCGGTTATGCATGGGCAGGATTTGGTTCTTCATTCGGTCCAGTCATCTTGCTTTGCCTATACTGGAAACGAATGAATCATCATGGTGCCCTAGTTGGGATGATCGTTGGTGCAGTTGTGGTTCTGACATGGATTACGACAGGTCTCAACCATGTCACAGGTATTTATGAAATGATTCCAGGCTTTACGCTAAGTGGTTTAGCTGCCATTATTGTGAGCTTATTGACAAGTAAGCCGTCAAAAGCATCAAAACAGCTATTTAACAAAATGGAAGATCATCTTGAGGAAGAAACAAAATAAAGAATTGAAGAGTCATCTGCCCTATGCGGATGACTCTCTTTTTAAATAAAATAAAAAGCTTTTCTTTCTTCAGAAACTGAATAAAATAAGAGTTGTGCAGCCATATGGGCTGTGAGAAGATCATATACATGTTGTGAAACGTACATGAAGTGAAAGGAGCGATACGCATGTTTTGGACAATTGAATGGGATACAGTCTTAAAATTAGCCGTGGCCACCTTAATCGGGCTGATTATCGGGCTTGAACGAGAGCTGAAGAAAAAGCCCCTCGGCTTAAAAACGTGTATTGTCATTGCTGTCAGCTCCTGCGTCTTAACCATCATCAGCATTGATGCAGCCTACAATTTCCCTCGAGTCTCTAAGCTTCAAATGGACCCACTCAGGTTACCGGCGCAAATTATATCTGGTGTTGGTTTTATTGGAGCAGGTGTGATTCTTCGAAAAAGCAATGATGTCATCTCAGGTCTCACGACTTCTGCGATGATCTGGGGAGCAGCAGGACTTGGGGTTGCAACCGGTGCAGGATTTTATAAAGAGGCCTTCCTCAGTCTTTTCTTTATTCTAATTAGTGTCGAATTCCTGCCATGGCTCTTCCAGCGGATCGGACCGATTCGCCTGCAGGAAAAAGAAATCCGCATCAGAATGTCTCTTTCTGACCGAAACCGCATGACCGATATTTTAAAAGAAATGAAAGCCCTCAATATTCGCATTCATTCTGTACGAATTGATGATTTAAAAGAAAAAGACTATCCAATCATGGAAGTACGCGTACGTGTGCATAAAGACCGCTATACAACCGATGTGTACTTTGATATTAAAGATCTAGAAGGCGTCGTTGGCGTGAAGTGTGATACGGTGTAGTCATAAAAAACCCCTTGCTATTTAACACAGCAAGGGGTTTCTTTTATCGTGCCAGCTGTTGAAAGTCAAAAGGAGTAATGGGTGTTTTTTGCTCAATTTCCTTTCGAAAACATGACAGCATGGCTTTTTCGTCAGAAGTCAATGTTTGGAGATCAAATGCTTGATGTAAAAGCCCATAAATAAGCATATGACGCAGCATGAGAAAATCAGGGATTGTTGCCAGCCACGCGTCATCAAGCTCATTCTCCTGTCGATAGCCTTTTAGAAAATGACTCATAAATTCTGCCGTAAATTCAGCTTTATCATCATATGGAATCACTGGATACCAAAGAACATTATATAGCAAAATACTAATATCATTGATAAACCAGTGATATCCAATATCATCAAAATCGAATGCGATAATCTCTCCTTGATGATAATGAAAGTTCCCGTGATGCAAATCGGCATGCACCAGCCCATACACATCCTTCGAAATTCGGAGTTGGTGAAGCTTTTGCATCAATTCATCTTTTCTTCGAAGCACAACCGTTTGATCAGACGGAATATATTGATCAAGCTTTAATTGCTCCTCTTCATACCACTCTTGACGCTTATAGAGAGGATCTTCTACTTGATATTGTTTTGTTATTTGATGCATTCGTCCTGTATAGGACCCTAACGCTTCAAACAGCTTCCCATTCCAATCTCCTTCATTCACTTTTCTCCCCGGTGCTTTTTCATACACACGGAGTAAAAATGCGCCTCCGGCTTGATCAGGAATGGTTTCAACGTCTTTTCCTCTTGCTGATGAAATCGGCTTTGCTACGGAAATACCATGATGAGACAGGAATCGAAGCCAGTCCATTTCTCCTAAAATATATGTGGGTGAGCGACGAATGGTATGGGTGATTTTTAATATATAATTCTCCCCATTCATTGCCTTATATTCATACACATAATTTTCTGCATCGGCTAGAAATGTCACTTGGTCAAGCTGAAAGTCATACAAGTGAGCCGCTTTCTTTAAGACTTTCTGTTCATCGTATCGTGCTTTTACTTCTTTATGCATGCTGATTCTCCTTTTATCGTCTTTTTAAATGTTCTTGACGGTAATCAGCATTATACGAGCATCAACATACCTGCCTTTCTTCTTGGTTTCTACTAATATTTTGACAAGAGTTTGGAAATCCCTCTTATTTAGTCATATATATGAACAGTCGGTTCTTTGTCCTCAGCATTTTTCGTGATCAGGGCTTCTTGTTGATCAGAAGATGTGATGTTGATTTCAATATTGGTACTCTTGTAGTAATCCATGACTTCTCCGGTTAAATATTGTGTGAAGGCTACGACTTCCGTTTTTCCATAGAACTGCATTGGAATTTCGATTTTCATTTTTTGCAGGTTGCCGTTTTTGTAAAAGCCTTTTCCTACAACACCAGTGTAATTCGGGAAGTAATCTTCTACCTTTGTCTTGAAGCGGTCAAATCGCTCTGAATCATCTTTGTAGCTGCTTTTCGCACTATCTGAAGGGAAGAATACATTCTCCTCTTTGATCGTATCCCAATTTCCGATATCAGCGGAGCCTGCTTTCACATCTGTTTTGGCGATAAAGTTACCTGGAACGATAGATGATTTTGGTGCTTGCTTATAAAGGGCAATCATGACAGGCACTTTTTGCAGTCCGTCCATTTGACGAATTCGCTTGATCACTTGTTCAGCGATTTTTTCACCCTCTGCCAAAAGTTTCTTTGAATTTTTCGATGAATCGATGGTCACCTCTTGTTGCGGGTCACCGATCTTTTCACGGTAATAATAAACAGAATTCAGCGCAAGACCAATGACAACTCCGCCAAGCTGTAAGCTGTTTTTGTCTTTTCGAATTAAGTAATTATGCTCTAGCATTGAAGCTAAGTAAATTGGACTATTTTCATTTTTAGACTTTGTTGAACCTGAGTTTGGAAGAGCAGGATTTAAGCCTAGATTCTTAAAGTCTTTATCTTCTTTTTCTGCCTTTTTCAGATCACTGCCTGTTTTTTTGCGCGCCAGCCAGCTGAGAACGGTGTCCTCATCTAAATGCTGTCCTTCTTGGAATAGATAGTCGTTTGTATTAAATGACTCTGTTGCAAGGCGCATAAGTCCTGTTTCAAATTCATCAATGTCCAAGCGTGTATTGAGACGCTCCGCTGTTAGACCTCTAGCAGCTCCTTGTTTAAACGGCAGCACCATTTTGTAATAGGAGTCTGAGATATTGTACATCGGGATGATGGCTGTTTCCTTTGTTTCCTTCGTTTCATCCGTTTTTTGTGTGACCTCTTCCTCTTCCTTTCCCCCAAAAGGTGCACACGCTGACAATACCAGTGTGAGCATTGTCAGCAGCAATAACAACTTTTTCAATAGAAAACACTCCTCTTATTTCTTTAGCTCCTCGAGCATTTTAGCTTCGTCCCAAATTTCAATATTGAGTTCTTCTGCCTTTGTCAGCTTACTTCCCGCTGCTTCTCCGGCAATGACTAGATCTGTTTTTTTACTCACACTGCCTGCCAGCTTTCCGCCTAATGCTTCGATTGCTGCTTTTGCATCGTTTCGAGCCATTTCTTCTAATTTTCCTGTCAGCACAATGGTTTTTCCTGCAAAGTAGGAATCACTTTCTTCTGCTTTTACCGGCTTTGGCCCTGTGTAGGTCATATTGACTCCGAGCTCTTTTAGTTCGTTCAGCAGATCGAGTATTTCTTCTTTCTCAAAGTACGTGACGACGGCATCAGCCATTTTTTCACCGATTTCGTCGACTTCAAGTAATTGTTCTTTCGTCGCTTGCTTTAATTGATCGATGTTTTCGAAATGCATCGCCAAGGTCTTTGCCGCTTTTGAACCAATAAATCGAATACCGAGTCCAAATAGTAACCGCTCAAGAGAGTTTTCTTTCGATTGTTCAATTGAACGCAGTAAATTGTCGACAGATTTTTCGCCCATTCGTTCAAGCTGAATGAGCTCTTCTTTCGTTAATCGATAAAGGTCAGACACACGAGAAACGAGCTGTTCCTTGAAGAGCTGTGTAATGACCCGCTCGCCAAGTCCATCAATATTCATTGCATTACGAGAAACGAAGTGAATGAGCCCCTCACGTATTTGGGCAGGACATTCTGGGTTGATGCATCGCAAGGCCACTTCGCCTTCGATTCGCACCAGCTCACTATGACACTCTGGACATTCAGTTGGCATGTGAAACGGCTTTTCTTCGCCTGTACGCTGATCAACAAGGACACCTGCGACTTCAGGAATAATATCCCCGGCTTTTTTCACAATCACTTGATCAAAATAGCGAATATCCTTTTCTTTGATCAAATCTTCATTATGAAGAGATGCACGCTGCACTGTCGTCCCTGCTACTTTGACAGGCTCAAGAATCGCTGTTGGTGTAATCACGCCTGTACGTCCGACACTTAGTTCAATATCAAGCAGCTTCGTTACGACCTCTTCAGCCGGAAACTTATACGCAACCGCCCAGCGCGGGCTTTTTGCCGTGAAGCCGAGTTCTTCCTGCTGAGCGAGTGAATCGACTTTAATAACGATTCCATCGATTTCATATGAAAAATCGGCACGCTTTATTTTTAATGTTTCAATGAGGTCGATGACTTCTTCGATCGTTTGACACATCCGTCTTTCTTTGTTTGTTTTAAAGCCAAGTTCGTCGAGAAAATCAAGTCCTGCGCTTTGCGTTTCAACACCAATTTCATCAAGCTCCGCTATACTGTAGACGAATATATCAAGGTTTCGTTTCGCTGCAATTTTCGTATCAAGCTGACGAAGTGAACCTGCAGCCGCATTACGCGGGTTTGCAAACGGCTCTTCTTCGTTTTGTATTCTTTTTTCATTTAATGCTTCAAAAGAAGGTTTTGGCATAAATGCCTCGCCTCTCACTTCAATCGACAGAGGGCGTTTGATTTTAAGAGGGATGGAACGAATCGTTTTGAGATTTTCAGTAATATCCTCACCCGTTGTTCCATCGCCGCGCGTCGCTCCTCGGACAAACACGCCATTTTCATAACGGAGAGAAACAGCGAGTCCATCAATTTTCAGCTCGACATTGTATGCGATATCGTCACCGACTGCTTGACGAACCCGGCGGTCAAAATCAAGAAGGTCCTGTTCATTAAACGCATTCCCAAGGCTGAGCATTGGTGTGCCGTGACGCACTTTTTGAAAGGCGTCTAAAACAGCGCCGCCTACTCTTTGTGAAGGAGAATCCGCTGCTTTTAAATCAGGGTGCTCTTCCTCCAAAGAGATCAGCTCACGCATCCGCGCATCATATTCAGCGTCAGGAACACTTGGACGATCAAGTGTATGATATTCGTAGTTGTATTGATTCAAAATCTGGTGCAGTTCCTCGATCCGGCGTTTCGCTGCTTCTTTATCCATCTGCTTCTTCCTTTCAATTCATCCGTTTTGTCAGTCCTATCAGTTTATTGCTTCTCGATTGGTGCAAATGCTGCGAGAAGACGCTTAATGCCTGTAGGGCTTGGGAACGCAATATCAAGCTCTGTGCTGTCTCCGCTGCCTTTCACACTCACAACCGTACCAACGCCCCATTTTTTATGGACCGCTTTATCGCCCACAGCCCAGCCAATACTGCCGCCGCCTGTGTTTTGAATGGTTTGTGTTTGCGGACGTGAGACAGGTCCCCGTCTTTGCGGTCTTTCTCTTGTTTGGCCAAACGGTGTTTTTGTTTCTTTTTTCTCATTTAGGTTGTCCAATAAATCGGCTGGTATTTCTCGAATGAATCTTGATTCAAGGTTCATGTTCGTCCGGCCGAAAAGTGTTCTCATTTTCGCACTTGATAAATAAAGCTCTTCTTCAGCCCGTGTGATGCCTACATAAGCGAGGCGGCGTTCTTCTTCCATCTCTGCATCTTCCATTAATGAACGGCTGTGCGGGAAGACACCTTCCTCCATTCCCATTAAGAAAACAACAGGGAATTCCAAACCTTTTGCAGCGTGAAGTGTCATTAAGATGACGGCATCCTGATCTTCTTCTTCATTTTCATCCAGCTTATCAATGTCTGCGACGAGGGCGAGATCTGTCAGGAAGGTCACAAGTGACTTGTCCTCATTCTGTTCTTCAAAGTTCTTCGTGACGGATAGAAACTCGTCAATATTTTCTAAGCGGCTTTGTGCTTCAATCGTTTTTTCGAGCTTCAGCGCTTCACGATAGCCTGTTTTCTCTAGGATTTCTTCTGTTAATTCTGTGACAGATAAATAATCCTGCATGTTCGTCATTTGATCAATGAGCTGTTTGAACTCATCAAGCGCATTGGCTGCTCGTGCACTCAGTCCAATGAAATCCACCTGACCAAGTGCTTCAAACATAGACAGGTCATTCATCTCCGCATATGCTGCAATTTTATCAACAGATGTCGCACCGATTCCGCGCTTTGGTACGTTGACAATTCGTGCAAAACTAATATCGTCATCTGGGTTTGCCACTAGGCGTAAGTATGCCAAGATGTCCTTGATCTCTTTTCTGTCATAGAACTTCGTGCCGCCGACAATGTTGTATTGAATGTTGGCTTTCATTAACGTTTCCTCTATGACACGAGACTGGGCATTTGTGCGGTAAAGGATCGCAAAATCGGATAATTTACGCTTTCCGCTTTGATGAAGCTGACGAATCTTTCCTGCGACAAATTGTCCCTCACCGAATTCATTATCTGCACGGTAATAGGCTATCTTCACGCCTTCATCATTTTCTGTCCAAAGATTTTTTGGCTTTCGGTTTGCATTGTTTTGAATCACCGTATTTGCAGCATGCAAAATGCGTTTCGTCGATCTGTAATTTTGCTCAAGCAGAATCACTTCACTGGATGGATAATCTTTTTCAAAGGAGAGAATGTTTGTAATATCCGCTCCGCGCCAGCGATAAATAGACTGATCCGAGTCACCGACAACACATATATTTTGAAAACGCTGCGCGAGCAGTTTCACAAGCATGTACTGCGCTCTGTTCGTATCTTGATACTCATCCACATGAATGTATTGGAATTTCCGCTGATAGTGCTCTAACACTTCAGGGATGCGCTCAAATAGACGAATTGTCATCATAATTAAATCATCAAAGTCGAGTGATTGGTTTTTGAGCAAACGCTTTTGATAATCTGTATAGACATCGCTGACCACTTGATCATAGAAATCACCGGCTGTTTTGGCGTATTCCTCTGCATCAATGAGTTCGTTTTTTGCACTGCTGATCGACCCTAAAATGCTGCGTGGATCGAACTTTTTAGGATCGATGTTCCGTTCTTTTAAAATGTTTTTAATGACTGAAAGCTGGTCAGATGTGTCTAAAATAGAGAAGTTGCGATTCACACCAATGCGGTCAATATCGCGTCTTAAAATACGGACACACATGCTGTGGAACGTAGAGATCCAGATGTCATCTGCGCCAGGCCCTAAAATAGCCTGGACACGTTCACGCATTTCACGTGCTGCTTTATTTGTAAATGTAATCGCTAAAATGTTCCACGGCGCCACATGCTTTTCTGCCATTAAGTAGGCAATTCGATGTGTGAGCACCCGTGTCTTCCCGCTTCCTGCTCCTGCCATCAACAATAAAGGACCGTCTGTTGCTTTGACTGCTTCTTTCTGTGCGTCATTCAGCCCTTCTAATAGATGATTCGATATTTCATTCATTCCATTCACCGCCAATTCGAACTTACGTTCTATTTTAACCCGTTTCGTCTTATTTGACTATGATGACTTTTTGACTGCATCCACGGTCTTTAATGCTTCTTTGAAATTGTCATAAATGACGTTTCCTACAACCACGACGTCTGCATGCTGGGAGAAGTCTTTTGCCTGCTTAGCGTTCTCGATGCCGCCGCCATAAAAAAGAACTGTTTCATCAAGCACTGCTTTTGTTTCTTTGACAAGCTCTATGTCTCCAAGCGTTCCGCTGTATTCCAGATAAAAAATGGGCAGCTTCATCAAATGCTCTGCCACTCTTGCATACGCCCTGACGTCATCGATATCCAGCGCTGTATTTGCCTCTGTGAGCTTGGCCGCTTTACAATCTTCATTTAAGATGACATAACCTTCAGGCACAATCTCTTCCATTGACATCAAATCACCGAATTCCTTCATCGCGTCCTTATGAAGCCCGACAATCCAGTCAGGGTGAGTACTGTTTAAAACGGTCGGGATGAAATACAGATCAAAGCCCGGCACAATCATCTCATGTGTGGAGATTTCGAGCACACATGGCACTAGAAAGCGGCGGACCTTTGACATCAATTGAAGCACGTTGTCCTCTGTCACATGATCACTTCCGCCAATCAATATGGCATCCGTCCCAGATTCGCAAATCGCTTCTAGCTGTTCATCGGAAATTTCTTTATTTGGATCGAGTTTAAAGACATGCTTCCACTCGGTAACATCATACATGAAAAACGTTCCTCCATTCGTTTCATTCCATTTAAATATTATAACAAAATCAGTGACCGCAAAAAATGGGTAACCTCCTTCAGTTAAAAGTTTCATTCTTTTGAAAATGGGTGGCGTGATTTAAAGATTTAGAAACAAAAAAGCAGATGCTAAGCATCTGCTTTTTTATTAAATGAACATAGTTTTTTTATTTTTCAAGTGGAGCAACTTGTGCTGTTGGTGCACCACATAGCAAGAAAAAGCCAAATAATACTGGAGGTGATACCGCAATTCCAGTTAAAGTTAGAAACCCTAGAACACTTAACCATTCACCTTTTTCAATAGCCTTTTGAACCTGATTTAAAGCACCCTTAGTAATACCAAGAGCATCTTCAAGACAACGTTGAACAGTGTTTTTTTGTGTAGTAGCAATACCTTTTTGTTGATTCATATAGTTCGCAAAAGCGATCATGCCTTCTTTTTGATAAACTGGGTATGAAGCTTTTTCTAATTCCTTTTCGTTAACAACATAACCTGCTTCATCATCAAATACTAGAATTTTAGTAAAGATATACTCTATTTCAGCTACAGATTTTTCAATTTGTTCTTTTGTTAATCCTTTCAATCCAGCCTCAGGATTTACTGAATTTTCAGCTGATGCTACTGGCACTATTGTTGCAATAGAAAGTAATAAAGCCAGTGTGAATACAAATAATTTTTTGATCAATGTACAAACTCCCCTTTTCTTTAAAATAACCATAAATTTGATTTTATGGTTATTTTTGATAATAACATATAGTTTTAGTTTAGTTTTCGTTTTAAGGTAGAAATAATTTGTTTTTACATAAATAGTGTTAATTCGACTTTTTTCGCAAGAATTATGAGACTGTTAAAATCACAAATGAGATTCCCCAAGTTAATACTCCAAATAAAATAAAATATTTTAGAAAAAGTTCAAAATTAGTGAGCTTCCTCTCATTTCTAGTTTTCTTAAGTCTCCAATAAAAAGCATATGCGCACAACACAAGTACTATATGGCTCAGTTCAGACATTTTTTCAAAAAAATACAAATCCGCCATTTATCATTCATCTCCAATATAGTTAATTTATCCCTTTAAAGTATATACAAAGATACATTCGTTGCACATCCTGCTATGTTCTTAATTTTAGTTTATTATAATAATTGATATTCTTTAATTTACCTTCGATACCCATTCATAATTTCAAATCTCGTTAATTAGCTAACGTATTCGTTTAACAGTAAAATGAAGCAGGTGACCCCATTGAAAAGAACAATTACATATGAACAAAGTATAGATATCGGATACATCTATATCACCCCGCAATCGGAGCGTTTGAAAATCAAAGAAACCATTGAATTAGATGTCAATGAATGTATCAATGTAGATATCGATAAAGAGGACCGAGTGGCTGGATTGGAGTTATTTGCAGAAGAATCCGAAGTGCTGCGGAACGCTCCGGTTTATGAGGATCATCTTTCTTTACGTTTGACGGATCAGGAAGTTCTCTCAACCTATCATCTGTCAGGCGTTGAATTCCAATTCTCGACACCTGATCACAAAAGGCTGATCGGTTTTACCATTGTCGATCCTCTTCGCTATAACACCACAAGAAAAAACCGTTTTGATCTTTCAAAACGGTTTTTTTCAAACTATTGTCTCGCTTCATTAAAATAATGGACGGATGTCATGGCCCCTTCGTCGACCATCTTGTTGTCTTGGATATCTAATGGATTTGGGTGGCCGGCTTTTTCAGGAACCTTTTCATCTGACCGGAACATGCTTGCCCATTTTTTCAGATGCTGTTTATTTTTTACCGCTAATAACACAGCTCCTCCAACCCCTAATCCTGCAAGTACATACGCATTTGGACGCTTATTCATGTATGTTCCCTCCCCTTATGATCTTATTTGTAAGTTACCCCGCCTTTTCATTTCTAAACGTCACAATATGTTGATGTGGTTTCTCTTTTTATGAAAAGTGGAATAACAACAGCAATGAAAGAGAAAAGAGGGGATCTTCATGACCACAACCTTAATGATCATCGGCACATTGCTAATCATTTTTTTGATCATCCCAATCATTCTATTGATCTGGATTTGGATGAGGGATGAAAAACAAGAAGAACATTCAGTTCTGCGAAATTATCCGGTCATTGGCAAGCTGCGGTTTATCTTTGAAAAAATAGGACCTGAGCTTCGCCAATATCTGTTTTTGAATGACCGAGAGGAGCTGCCCTTCTCAAGAAGAGAATACGAGCAGGCGGTCATGTCAGGAAAGTACAAAAGCCGGACGATGGGCTTTGGATCAAAACGTGATTTTGACAAGCCAGGCTATTACATTCGAAACGTCCTGTTTCCAAAGCAGCGAGATGAACTACGAATCGATCAATCTGAAAAAATCAAAACGAAAGTGTATCAAATTGATCAAGACAATTTACTGCGAAGAAGTGAACATTTCAAAGAAGTCGAAGCAAATCCTTATTTTCTCCATCAAGAGGATGTACAAGTCATTGGCGAACACACATGTCAAAAGCCTTTCCATGTGAAAGGACTGATCGGTCAATCCGCTATGAGCTACGGCTCCTTAGGCGACAGGGCCATTACCGCTCTATCCTCAGGATTAAAAATGGCCGGCGGTACGTGGATGAACACAGGTGAAGGCGGGCTTTCTCCTTATCACCTCAAAGGCGGCGCAGATATCATTTGTCAGATTGGGCCCGGTTTATTTGGCGTTAGAACAGAGGATGGCGCATTTTCCTTTGAAGAATTCAAGAAAAAAAGCGAGCACGAGGAAGTCAAAGCCTTTGAACTCAAGCTGGCACAAGGAGCAAAAACACGCGGCGGTCATATTGACGGCGAAAAAGTAACGGAAGAAATTGCGAATATCCGTAAATTACCGCCTCACCAATCCATTGACAGCCCAAACCGCTTTGAGATGTTCCACTCCATTCCTGACATGTTTGATTTCATTGAGGAGCTGCGGAGTATAGGCGGAAAGCCAGTTGGAATCAAACTTGTTGTCGGACATAAAGAAAATATTGAAGAGCTTGCCAGCTATATGAAAACAAGCGGGAAACACCCTGATTTCATTACAGTTGATGGCGGAGAAGGCGGTACAGGGGCATCCTTTCATGAATTGGCGGATTCCGCAGGGCTGCCAATTTTCACGGCACTCCCTATGGTTCATCAAATTTTGAAAGAATACGGTGTCAGAGATCAGGTGAAGCTCTTTGCTTCTGGCAAGCTTCTCTCGCCTGATAAAATTGCGATTGCCCTTTCAATGGGAGCTGACTTTGTGAATATTGCTAGAGGTCTCATGTTTTCAGTCGGATGCATTCGCGCCCAAGTCTGCCACACGAATAAATGCCCAGTCGGGGTCGCCACAACTGATCCAAAGCTGCAAAAGGGTTTATCGATTGAAGAAAAAAAATACCGAGTGTGCAATTATATCCTGTCTCTTAGAGAAGGTTTATTTAACTTATCCGCAGCTGCGGGAATAGAATCGCCTATTCATTTTAATGAAAAACATATTATTTTTAGACAAGAGAATGGCGAGACAAGCGAAGTGCCGATGTTCTCAGGCACACAGCCATCTGTCTAGCTTGAAAAGGTGCGGAAACGCACCTTTTTTTATTAACATTTTCGTATAAAGTTAGCAAACAGTAGAGTTTAAGAAAATCATCTCAAACGAAGATAGCATCTCCTATGAGGGAGAAAGATGATTTATGGGCGAGCTAAATTAAAAAAACAGGGACCATTTATCAGTCCCTGCCCGCTTTTCATAAAAAAACTGCAAACAAGTCCATTTTTCGTGAAAAGGATTGTTTACAGTGAAAGTTGCTTTATTTTGTTTCGTTATTTTCCTGCTGTTCGGCTACGCGGTCAAGTGCCATCGTATAGGCATCGTTGCCGTAGTTTAAGCAGCGTTTGACACGTGAGATAGTTGCAGTGCTTGCACCTGTTTCCGTCTCAATTTTATGATACGTGTTTCCCTCGCGAAGCATACGTGCTACTTCAAGACGCTGTGATAAAGATTGGATTTCATTGATGGTACACAAATCATCAAAGAATCGATAACATTCTTCCAGGTCTTTAAGGGATAAGATGGAGTTGAATAACTGATCTAAACTTTTGCCCCTTAATTTATCAATTTGCATCTTAATACATCTTCTCCTTTACTATTGCCACACCGCTTTGCACGATCTTCTTCTAAGAAAGCGGTATCTTTCCTGACTAATTTTTTTAAAACCTCAGCAATGAGCTTTGAACAGATCATGACAGGTTTGGTTCTACGCTGAAAATGCCGTCAGGTTCTTTCGTAAGCCGAAGCTTCTTTATCGTAAACAAATTCGACAAGTTCTGTCATTTTCCTTGTATGACAATCTGACAAACTTGTTTGCTTCCTGTATAAAGATGACTTCTGCTTGGTTAGGTCTTCTGCCCTAATATATAGACTTTGCGAAAAGCTCAGCGAGACCCACAAATATGCGCCCCGCCTTGCTCGATCATTCAAAATATGCTGGCCGGTCAGCGTAACCGACAGAATCATTTTACAATTAGAGTACTTCATTCGTCATGTCAAAGCCCTCTGCTTTGTCAACAGCTCCACATAAGATCATGATCACTTACATGGCAGTGAAGAGAACCATAGCTCACTTCTGCCCTATAACAGCATTCAGAAATGCGGCAAAGATGATACAGCTCCACTCTGTTATATTTTAACGCATTATAGACGGAAAGAGTACAGTTTTTTTCATGACATCAAATATTCCTCTTGGTGTCACTCGAATATACGGCAAATGTGTACTTTGGAAAAAGACAAGTGTATCAATTGGGCAGTCAAATGGATAGCCGCGCTCAATGAGCAGCTCGCGTAATGTTTGTTCCTGCTGAAGAACAGTCTCAAATGGTTCAGCCGATGCACAGCCTGATAATTGCAGCGGGATTTCATGCAAAATTTTCCCGTTCTCTGTGAGGACGATTCCCCCGCCAATTTCTTTCATCCGCTTATGTGCCAGCATCATATCGTCTTTATTTTTCCCGATTACTAAAATGTCACCCGTGAGCGAAAATGAGCTGACAAAGCCTTGCACTTTGTTTGCGAATCCTTTTAGCATCGTATTCACACGCCACTCGCCTTTTCGGTCAATCAGGCTAAAGAAGCTTTGATCATGATCACATGACAGCTGGTTGATTGAGTTATCAATTTCCACTGTATAAGGCTCCATGATGACGGCATTTCTCATCTTCACACCTAGCGGCATAGAGAATTGCAAATCACTCATCGTCAGATCATACCCCAAATCTAATGGAAGAAGCCCGCCATTTTCCCATTTTGTTTCTTGGAATTGATGCTGGTTCTCGCCATCTAATTTGAGGATAACCCCTTTAGATATGACCGTTTCAGGATTTGGGTTCATTGGATCATCTAAAATATTCAAAGAAGCCAGCCGTCCAGGACCGACAACGCCTAATAAGTCATCAATTTGATGGTATTTTGCAATGTTAAATGTCGCCATATTATACGCATCGATGATCGGCACGCCTTCTTCAAGGGCGATCGAAATCAAGCGGTTAATCATGCCTTCCTCATAAAAGTGAGGAGCAGCACCATCTGTTGTATAGAAAAAGTGGTCATAGTGTCTAAAATCACGCTCATGCAATTCTCTTAAAATATTCACTAAATCTGGGCGGATGGAAGAATGCCGCAATGAAACATGATAGCCAAGGGACAATCTTTTTAACACATCGTCCGCATTCATCGCTTCATGATCACTGTCCGCGCCAAACAGCTTCATTTTTGTTAGCGTTTTCTCAGAAGCTCCAGGGAAATGCCCTTCAATTCGTTTTCTCTGCTTCTTCGTTTCTTGCATGCAATATAAAATGAGATCATCACCGTCCATCAATCTTGGCCAGCTTGTTAATTCACCGCCTTGAAGGACGTCAGGATGATCAATCCATTCCTTCCGGTAGTTAACTGGCAGCATCTCATCTTCATATCTGACTTCCGTTTGAAGATCGTATCTGGACCACCAGAAATATTGAAATGGCTGCTTTTTTAATTCACACAAAGTGGAAAGCGCTTTCTTTTCATTGCTTTGCAAAAGAAGAAATAAGTTATCGCTGACCATTGTTGTTGTGCCAAATTGAGACACATATTCTGCAAGTGATTGGGGATTATAAATATGGAATGGGTGCGCGTGAGGCTCTATATACCCAGGCACAATGTATTTCCCTTCACAATCAATCACACGTTTAGCTGATTTATTTTGAGGAAGCTCTGCTCCGACATAAACAATTCGATCATCATGTATCCAAATATTTGCCTTCACCCATTGCTTCAAAAACGGGTTAAGCACGAGTCCATTCGTTAAAAGGAGTGTTGGAACTATTTTTGAGTCGACTACATCGATTTGTGTGCGGATGTCATTATTTCTCCAATTAAAAGTACGTTCGGACATTCACATACTCTCCTTCATTTGTATTAGCCCTATCGTAACATAACGAACCACGTTACGCATTAATGAAACGTTACAATTTCTTGAAATCACACTTAAAATAATTTAAAAAAGGAGATTCACCTTCAATGAAACCTAATCTCGGCTTAATGGAAGCGCTCATTAGAATTGCCTGCGGAATGACAATATGTACTGTAGCTGGATCCTTATATGCTAGAAAACCATGGAGTAAAATGCTTCTTTTTAGCATCATGTTTGGCGGTATGAAACTAGGATCTGGCATTCTTCGTTTTTGTCCAGTGACATATATGTGTGAGCAGCAGGACACACATAAAGAGAAGGCTGAGTAAGGCAGCCTTCTTTTTTATGTTCATTTCATCTCATTCCGCTGCTTCACACCATTCGACCATTGTCCCTGCGATAATTTCTGCTGCTTCTATCACATGCTCAATGTCGATAGATTCATTCGGAAAATGGGCAAGCTCTGTTGTTCCAGGTCCAAACACGATAATGGGAATACCTGCTGCCTGTGACAGTAATCCGCCGTCAGTTCCCCAAGGGGCGGCTTCGACCTTCGGCGGCTGCTTCATGACCGCTTCATATTGTTCCTTCAATAAACCTAAAAGCGGATGATCCGTATCGATTGAACCCGGAAGCCATCTTGCACCAAACCATTCGACCTCAACAGGATGCTCTTGGAACCATTCATCTTTTTCTCCGAGTCCTGCCATCCAATTTTCTAGTTCCTTTTCTGCCTGTTCTACTGTCTCACCCGGCATCACCCCGAGCCTGCCTTCCATTGTGACAATGTCTGCTACAGAGGATGGCCAATCACCGCCTTGAATTTTCCCGACATTGATCGGAATCGGAATTGGGATATGCTGAAACAGCGGCTCCGTGATTCGCTGATTTCTTTCTTCTTCTAATGCCGCTATATGTGAAAGGACAATCGTGCTCTTTTCTATAGCAGAAACGCCGTGATATCTTGTTCCGCCATGAGCAGCCCTTCCTTTAATATGCAGTCTGAACCATTTAGATCCTTGCTGAATCGGAAAGATTTTCATATGACTTGGCTCTGGGATGATGGCTGCATCTGCTGTATATCCTCTCAGTATGGCTGCAAGGGTGCCTGCACCGCCGCTCTCTTCTTCAACAACACTATGAAACACGACATCTCCCTTCAGCGGAATCTGAAGTGCATGCAGTGCCTCAAGTGCAAAGAGTAAAGAAACGTTTCCACCTTTCATATCTGTTGCCCCGCGTCCATAAAGTCTCCCGTTTATGATATGCCCGCTGTAAGGCGCATATGTCCATTGTTTGTGATCTCCTGCTGGGACAACATCCACATGCCCATTTAATAAAATAGATTTGCCGCCGCCTTTCCCTTTCAATCGTCCGGCGACATTAGGACTTCCTTTAAAAGAACGCCTCGGGGAATAAAAATACGGATGGTTCAGCAAGTCATCTCCGCCAATGTCCCATACGTCAACATCAAAGCCAATGGCAGAAAGTTTATTTGCTACGATTTGCTGTACCTCTTGCTCATTTCCTTGTGTGCTGTCACATTGCACCATTTGCTGAAGAAGCGTCACGGCTTCCTCCTTATGCTCTTTCATCCAGTTACTGATACGTGTGGTTGGCTGCAAGTCGGTCATCCTTTCTACACAACAGATTTGACATCAGGCGCTAAAATGAGCGGCGCCTCTGTCGCCCTCATGACATCTTCCGGCTGAAACGGCGGCATGACTTCACGCAAAATGAGCAGCTGTGATTTGACCTCAATGACTGCCATATCTGTAATAATCAGATCCACACAAGACTTAGCTGTTAAAGGCAGCGTGCAGGTGGCTTTTATCTTAGATTGTCCGTGTTTATCAAGGTGGCTCATCACGACTACTACCTTTTTCGCTTTTTGCGCGAGTTCAATCGCTCCGCCCATACCCGGTACTCGTTTACCTGGTACAATCCAATTCGCAAGATCCCCCTGACTGCTGACTTCAAGTGCACCTAAAATCGTCATATCCAGCATCCCTTTGCGAATGATGCCAAAAGCGGTTGTGCTGTCCATATATGAGCCGCCTTTTGTTAACGTAATAGGGAAACCTCCGGCATTGCACAAATTCGGATCTTCTTCCCCTCGTGCTGGTGAAGCGCCTGCTCCCATAATGCCGTTTTCTGCATGCAGCCACACCTCGTAATGTGCTGGGATGTATTCAGCCGCAAGGGTCGGGATGCCGATCCCAAGATTCACAATCATGCCATCTTCAATTTCCTGTGCCGCGCGTTTGGCTATGCGGTGTCTTAAATCGATGTCTCCCATGCCCATGTCCAGTTCACTCCTTTTGATTGCACGATCTGGTTCACAAATACGCCTGGTGTCACAATTTCCTCTGGATGAAGCCTGCCCACAGGCACAATCTCTTCTACTTCTGCAATGGTCCAGTCTCCTGCCATCGCCACAATCGGGTTTGTATTCCGAGCACTTTTATCAAAAATCAGGTTCCCTGCTTCATCTGCTTTGAGGGCATTCACAATCGCAATATCCGCAGTCAGCGCAGGCTCAAGAATATACTGCTTTCCACCTAGCGGAACCAATTGTTTCTCATCAAGATTGAGGCTATCCATGCCGACATCTGTCACAATGCCCGCTAAACCCATTCCGCCTGCCCGAATCTTTTCCGCTAGAATGCCCTGCGGGTAAAAAAGAACGTCTAGTGTACCCGCCTGCATTTTCTGCCCGGCAATTGGATTAGAGCCAATATGTGAAGCAATGATTTTCTTCACCCTTCCTTCTGTGATCAGCCTGCCAACACCGATTTGCGGGAAGCCTGCATCGTTTCCGATCAATGTCAGGTCTTTGATATTGGCTTCTAGGATGGCATCGATCAATGATGGCGGTGACCCCACACCGCCAAACCCGCCAAACATGATGGTCATCCCGTCCTTAAAATGTGTGATCACTTCATCAAGACTCGCTGTTTTGTTCATCCTCTTTCCTCCCTACATCGCAGATGGGAAAAACCCTCGATTGATGACTTCTTGTTCAACTTGCGTCATTGTCTGCCCGAATAAATGAATGAGTTCATCCATCTCCTGCTGCGCGATGGAAAGCGGCGGTGCGATCATGATTGCTGCACCTCCTACGCCATCCTCTCCAGCGCTTGCTGGGTAAACAAGCAAACCATTCTGTTTGGCCGTCTCCACAACTAAATGTGTCATTTGAGCATGGGCAGGAAATGGTGTTTTCGATAATCGGTCTGCGACAAACTCAATGCCAATGAGCAGTCCCTTTCCTCTCACATCTCCTATAATGGAATGGTTTGATTGCAAATCCTTTAAAGCATTCATTAAATATCGGCCAGACAAATCAGCCCGTTCTGAAAGCTGGTGTTTTTTCATATATCGAATGACAGCCAGTGAGACGGCTGCTGAAAGCGGATTGCCGCTATATGTGTGGCCTGCCATCACAGAGCCCGAACCGCTGAGAATCGGTGCAATCACATGATCCGCTGAGACAGCTGCCGCAATCGGTGAATAGCCGGCGCTCATGCCTTTTCCGAGTACCATAATATCTGGTACGACGCCCCAATGTTCCATGGCAAACATTTTCCCAGTTCGTCCAAAGCCTGTCATGACTTCATCTGCAATCATTAAAATATCGTTTTCCTCACAGACACGCTTCATTGCCTCAAAATATCCGTCTGGCGGTACAAGTGCCGCGCCCGCTGCTCCAACAATCGGCTCTGCAATAAAAGCCGCAATCCTCTCTTTTCCTATACGCTGAATGACCGTTTTAAATTCCTGGACATACCATTCGACCTGCTTACTATCTTCCTTTGGTAGCCATGAACGGTAGCTGTATGGCGGAGACAGCACCGGGTGTTTTTCGAGCAGTGGTTCAAAGCGCTCTCTCCTTGCAATATGTCCTGACATCGACAGCGCACCAAGTGTGATGCCGTGATAACTCATCCATCTTGAGATGATGTGATTCTTCTCTGCCTTCCCCTGCTCCTGCCAATGCTGAATGGCAATTTTCATGGCGGTCTCTGTTGCCTCTGATCCGCTCCCGACAAAAAAAGACCAGTTCAGGTTCCCTGGGCAGAGTGTACTCAATTCATAGGCAAGTTCTTCTGCTGGTTCATTTGTGAATTGTGATCTGTACGTAAAGCTCACCTTTTTCGCTTGCTCTGTCATGGCATCAATGATGTCTCTTATGCCATGTCCAATACTTGCCGTGACAGCACCAGATGAGCCGTCTAAATATTTTTTCCCGTCCCGATCATATAAATAAATCCCCTCTCCTTTCACAGCCACAGGATAATGCTGATTCAACATTGGTTTGATTAAGTAATCCCGGGTCTCCACTTTGTCATTCCTCCCTCTCTCGTCAGCAGCTGCATCTTTCTTTTTTCATGAATCGCAAGAAAATTTTGTATACTTGTTATAAGATTAGCTTAATCAAGAGGGCAGTCATCCTCCATTCGCCATATGCCCGAATTTCACACGTATTTTTTATACATCGTGTATAAAAGTGTTCAAAAGGAGGTCATGAGTCTATGGCGATTCTCGTCAAAGATGCACTCTCGCTCGATATCATGAAGGAAACAAAGCTGCTTGCTGGAGAAAATGGACTGGACCGCCTCATTCAGTGGGTGACCATCGTGGAAATTATCGAAGATACTTCAAGGCTTTCAGAAGGAGAGCTGCTTGTCACAACCGGCTTTGGGCTTGCAGACAATAGGGAAAGGCGCGCCCGGCTTGAAGAACTGATTCAATCTGATCGTCTATCCGCCATTGCCATTTATAAAGGCGTGTACTTAACGGAAATTCCTGCATCACTGATTGAAGCTGCCAAAAACAGCGGCATTCCACTCATCGAGATTCCTTCACATGTCAACTTCTCAGACATTACAAAAGCCGTTCTAGAGCAAATCGTCAGCAGCCAGCTCCACCAGCTTAAATATTCTTCAGCCATTCACCAAAGACTGACTCATTTAAATGTCAGCAATAAAAATGTCACACAAATTACAGATGAGCTGGCACATCTCACTTCGGCAAACATTGTTGTGCTTGATGTTTTTTTACATCAAACAGCAGCTCATCTCATCAAAGATGAAGTGACGTACTCTCCTGCTTTTGGCTTTCTGACAGATCGTGAACCAATTGAAACGACGCCTCTTCTCAAGCAGGCTGAGGAGAAGGGCCGGCTCGTTTATGACATGTGCGGTGCGTTTGTCCTTGCTGCATGTCCGGTGATTGCGATGGGTGATATTTTCGGGTTTATTGTGTCTTTGAAGAGAAAGGATGCGTGGCATCATCTCGATGCGATTGCTATCGAGCATGCCGGAGCCGTGTATGCGATTGAATGGCTGAAGCAAAAAGCCATTCAAGATACAGAAAACCAAATGCAAGGTCATTTGTTAGATGATATTTTGCAGCAGCAATACACAGAAGAAAGCTATGTCATCGAGCAAGCAACAAAGCTGCAATATGATATGAGCGATGAGCAGGTGGTCATCTACTTTCAATTTCAGCATCAGCACACACAGCTCGATCACCAAATGATGCAGCGCCTATCTCAATTGCTCACGTCGATATTTGAACGCAGGCATATTCCTTTTTTACTTAAGACAAGGCTCGATTCCATTTTTGTTCTTACCCCCGCAGGAAAAAAAACGTTTCAAGAAGCGGAGTGGTATCGCGCAGCAGAAGAGTGCCGGAGCACTTGGTCTTATTTTTTTCCCGTCCATCCGATCGTGATTGGCATTGGGAGAGCCTATGACCAGATCAGTCTTTTTGCAAAAAGCGCAAAGGAAGCGCAGTATGCAGCAAGACTTCTGCCGCTTTTAAAGACCGACGAAAGCATCATTCATTATCAGAAGCTCGGCTTATACGGGATGCTTCTTGAAATGAATGAAGCGGGTATGAATTTGCATGACTTTTACGTGGAGCTGTTAAGTCCTTTGCTTTATACGAAAAAACAGGGAGCAGACCTGATCCATACACTCGAAGTGTATTTGGCCCACAATGAAAATATTCAAAAATCTGCGGGAGAATTGTTTATACACAGACATACATTAAGCTACCGCTTAAAACAAATTGAAACGAGAACAGGCTGCAGCCTCAAATCCACGGATGATCGGATGAAGCTGCAGCTCAGTATCATGGCGTACCGCCTATCTGGTCTGCTTGATCAGATGAGAACCATTTCATGATTCATTCGGCGTTTTCACCCATAGATTCATATCTTCAATTTTGTCAAAAATATAGCAGTTGTTTTGGAATCGGCCGGTATACGTATAGCCGAGCTGATAAAACACCTGATTCATTCCATAGGACAGTGCACGTGCAAGAGAATAAAAGACATAAATGTGCATGGATTGAAGTTCTTTTTCGAGTGCTAGAATTAAATGATGCATGAATCCTAGTTTTCTGTATGCCGGAAGGGTCGCACAATCTGTTAATTCCGCATGACCATAAGGCGCATTGATTTCAGCGGATGCCGCACTCACAATGTGCCCGTCATGTTCAACGGCATAAAAAACCGTCCCTTCCTCCATCACCTTTTGAATGTAATCTGGCTCGTTCATTGGCGTGGGATATGTTTCAAAGACGGTATCATAGAGCTTTGCCAGCTTGTGAATATCCTGCGTACCCGCTTTCCTCATCACATACTCATCCTGCCACGTGCCTTGATCTTTTTTGAGAGGCTTTTCTTGAATAGACGCAACAATTTCATCTTCCTTCAGCCAATACGGGCTGTTCATTCGACTCTCCGTCAGAAAGAGCGACATGCCGTACGCATCACTTCCAAGAAAATAATGAGAAAACACACCTTCAAGCCGAAAGCCTTTTTCTAAAAAAAGAGGCATATGCTCACGCCTGACTTTCACAATGACCTTAGAAGCCTTACAGTCCGCCGCTTCCTGAAGAACCGACTGAATCACATCCCGCACCCTGCCGCTATAGTCATCCAAACGGATTCGCTCATTAAATGAATCCATACAGATCGAGGCAGAAAAACGCTCGTTCGCAAGTTCCTTCAATTGCACCATATACTCATCCTCTCTTATAAATCAGCTAATAAAAAAAATCCAAATGGAACATGAAACAATGACGATACCAGAAAAAATCGACATGATCATATACCTAAAGGCTGAGCCTTTTTTGGCTTTGTTTTGCTTTCTCGCTTCATACATGATGAGATTTGAGAACAGTATAAATAAAATAAGTAGAACGATGGCAAATAGAATGATTCCTTGAATGACCATGCTGCCTCCTCATAAATTCGTCATCCCATATTACTTCTTCATATTCGAGCATCATCCCTTCTCATGAACAAAAAACACCTTTCCATCTCGTCAGATAGAAAGGTGTTTTGATTAAACGTTTTTCCCCGCAGCCTTCAGCGCACGGGCACCGATGTCACAGCGATAAAATAGACCTGGCTGTATGATTTCTTCAACCGCCTCATACACTCTTGATCTTGCCGCTTCAAATGTGTCGTCAAATGCGGTCACATTCGCTACACGTCCGCCATTTGTGACGAATTGATTGTTTTCTATTTTTGTTCCTGCGTGGAAGGTCACGACATCAGAGACAGTCGTTTGCAAGGTACCGATTGGTGTGCCTTTTGCATAGTCTTCTGGGTATCCTTCTGATGCAAGAACCACACTGACAGCCGCAGTGTCTTTCCACTGTAAGTCCACATCTTTTCCATCAAGAATATCGAGAAATACTTGAACTAGATCTGATTGTAGACGAGGGAGAACCACTTGCGTTTCAGGGTCGCCAAAGCGTGCATTGAATTCAATCACCTTTGAGCCTTCTGGTGTCAGCATTAAGCCAGCATATAAAATGCCTGTAAATGGACGCCCTTCCTGCACCATTGCGCGAGCTGCCGGTTTGACGACGTCCTCCACCGCTTTCTGAACCACTTCATCTGAAATTTGCGGAACTGGTGAATAAGCGCCCATTCCGCCTGTATTCGGCCCTTTGTCATCTTCAAAGGCCCGTTTGTGATCCTGCGCAATCACCATCGGGTACACCTTTTCTCCGTTGACAAAGGCCATGAGTGAAAATTCTTCGCCTGTTAAAAATTCTTCGATGACGACAGATGCACTTGCATCGCCAAACTTTTCATCCTCTAAGAAATCATGCAGACAATCGATCGCCTCTTCGAGTGTCATCGCGACTGTCACACCTTTTCCTGCGGCGAGACCGTCTGCTTTAATGACAATCGGCGCACCCTTTTCTTCCACATACGCTTTTGCTTCTTCAAACGATGTGAAGGTAGCATAAGCGGCTGTTGGGATATCATAATTTTTCATTAAGTCTTTTGCAAATTCCTTTGAGCCTTCAATGACCGCAGCTTTTGCATTCGGTCCAAATACTTTTAGACCTGCTTCTTCAAATGCATCAACGACACCTGCGATTAAAGGAACCTCTGGACCGACAATGGTTAAGCCGATTTCGTTTTCTTTTGCAAAACGAATTAATGCCTCATGATCGCCTTCGTCAATTGGTACAAGCTTCGCAGCATCTGTCATTCCATCATTGCCGGGTGCGACAAATACTTGGCTGACAAGTTCACTTTGATTCACTTTCCATGCGATGGTATGCTCTCTTCCGCCTCTGCCGATAATTAGTACGTTCACTCTGTCATCCCCTTAATGTTTGAAATGTCTAACGCCAGTGAAGACCATGGCGATGCCGTATTCATCTGCCTTTTGAATCGATTCTTCATCACGAATAGATCCGCCTGGCTGAATGATCGCTGTGACGCCTGCCTTTGCAGCAGCTTCCACTGTATCGCCCATTGGGAAGAACGCATCAGAGCCTAGTGCGCTTCCTTTTGCCTTTTCACCTGCTTGCTCAATCGCAATGTTCGCTGAGCCAACACGGTTCATTTGACCAGCACCGATCCCTGCTGTCATTTGATCTTTCGCAAGAACAATGGCATTTGATTTCACATGCTTGACCACTTTCCAAGCAAGTTTTAAGTCTTTCCATTCGTCTTCTGTTGGTTCTCTTTTCGTTGGAATAGAGATCGTTGCTTCCTCTAAGCCATACGTATCAATATCCTGAACAAGCAATCCGCCATGGACACTTGTCAGCTGTTTTTCTTTTTTTCCGAGATCCGCTTCTACATCTAATGTTAATAGACGAAGGTTCTTTTTCGCCGTTAACACGTCAAGTGCTTCTTGGCTGAACGAAGGAGCGATGACAATTTCTAAGAAAATCGTATGCAGTACGTCAGCCGTTTGTTTGTCTACTTCACGGTTAAGTGCCACAATGCCGCCAAAAATAGAAGTTTCGTCTGCCTTGAACGCTCGGTCAAATGCTTCTGCAATCGTTTCTCCTGTACCAACGCCGCACGGGTTCATATGCTTCACAGCAACAGCGGCCGGCTCCGTGAATTCTCGTACAATTTGGAGTGCTGCATCTGCATCTTTAATATTGTTATAGGAAAGCTCTTTTCCATGTAATTGCTTTGCAGTAGCCAACGAACCTTTCGCTGGAAGAGCATTTTCATAGAAAGTCGCCGCTTGGTGCGGGTTTTCTCCGTAACGAAGGGATTGTTTTTTCTCAAACGTGACAGTGAATTGTTCTGGCTCTGTTTCGCCGACAAAGTTTGTTAAGTAATCCGCAATCAGAGCATCGTATGCAGCCGTATGACGGAATACCTTTGCAGCGAGCTCACGCTTTTTCTCTAGTGACACGCCGCCTTCTTTGATTTGCTGAATGACTGTATCATAATCACGAGGATCGACAATCACTGTGACGTCTTGGTGGTTTTTTGATGCTGCACGAAGCATTCCCGGTCCGCCAATATCAATGTTTTCAATCGCTTCTTCATATGTCACATCGTCTTTTGAGATCGTCTCTTTGAATGGATAGAGATTCACGACAACTAGATCAATCGGCTGAATACCATGCTTTTCAATCTGTGCCATATGCTCATCGTTTTCTCTCACTGCTAAAAGTCCGCCATGAATGTTCGGGTGAAGTGTTTTGAGTCGTCCGTCCATGATTTCAGGGAATCCAGTGACTTCTGAAATCCCAATGACATCAATACCGTTCTCTTGTAGAAGCTTGTGTGTACCTCCAGTTGAAATCACTTCAACACCAAGTTCTGTTAATTCTTTCACAAAAGGTACAAGATTCGTTTTATCGGAAACACTGATTAATGCGCGTTTGATCGTCATGCCTTCGTCACCTCATTAAGATAATTCTAAAAGTGATTTGATCACTTTTGGATATAGTGTGTGTTCTAGTTCATGCATTCTTTTTTCAATCGATTCAAGCTCTTCCCCTTGTTCGATGTAAATCGACGCTTGGTCAATGATCGGACCCGTATCCATGCCTTCATCGACAAAATGGACAGTGATGCCTGCCACTTTGACGCCTGCTTGATAGGCTTGACCAATAGCATCAAGCCCTGGGAAGGCTGGCAGCAAGGACGGATGGATATTAACAATTTTCCCTCTGAATGCTTCAAGTAATGTCGGACCAATCAGTCTCATATACCCAGCAAGGAAAACCCATTCCACTTCATGCAGCCTAAGCTGTTCAATGATCGTTTGTTCAAAAGCGGCTTTATTCGGAAAAGCCTTCGGGGTAAATGCAAAGGAGGGAATGCCCTCTTTCTCAGCACGGTCCAGCACCTTTGCCCCCGGTTTATCACAAATCACAATGGCGGCCTCTGCCTGCCACTGTTCCTTTTTTAATGTATCAATAATGGCTTGAAAATTCGTCCCGCTTCCAGAGGCGAAGATCGCAAACTTCTTCATGAGAGGCTTCCACCGCCGAATGTGACACCTTCTCCTTTTTGAACACGGCCGATGAGAAAAGCTTTCTCTCCGTCTTCTTCAAGTCCTCTGATCACTTCGACAAGGTCATCTTCTTTTACGGCTAAGACAAAACCAATGCCCATATTAAACACATTGAACATTTCTTCAGCCTTTAACTGTCCTTTTTCTTGAATAAAGGAGAAAATTGGCGGTACTGGCCATGAGCCGTTATCAATCTCAACGCCAAGCCCTTCAGGTAGCATACGTGGTAAATTTTCAATAAAACCGCCGCCTGTCACATGTGCCATACCGTCAACCTTACCGGCTTTCACTTGTTTAAGAACAGGCTTTACATAAATTTTAGTCGGTTCAAGAAGCTCTTCTCCAAGCGGCCTTGTAAAAGGTTCATACGTCTGATGAAGGTCAAGACCAGCGTCTTCAAGCAATACTTTACGAACGAGAGAGTACCCATTGCTATGAATTCCACTTGAGCTGAGTCCAATCAGCAAGTGCCCCTCTTTGATGCTCTCTCCTGTCACGATTTCATCCTTTTCAACGACGCCTACTGAAAAACCAGCAATATCATATTCATCTTCTGTATAAAGACCCGGCATTTCTGCTGTTTCGCCGCCGACAAGCGCTGAACCAGACTGCTCACAGCCGTCAGCCACACCTTTAACAATGGATTCAATTTTCAAAGGATCTGCTTTCCCGACTGCTAAGTAATCTAAGAAAAAGAGCGGTTCTGCCCCTTGTGCAAGCACATCGTTGACACACATTGCCACGGCATCGACGCCGATCGTATCGTGTTGATCCATTAAAAAGGCAAGCTTTAATTTTGTTCCGACACCATCTGTTCCTGAAACAAGAACGGGCTTTTTATATGGCAGCTCAGATAAATCAAACATACCGCCAAATCCACCTAGAGCACCCATGACGCCTGCTCTTTTTGTACGTTCTACGTGTGTTTTCATTCGTTTGACGGCTTCGTATCCTGCTTCGATGTCGACACCGGCGTTTTTATATGCTTCTGACATCCCATTCACTCCTTTTAGCTGCTTCTCTTCCATTTATTTTCAGCAGAATGAAAGAGCAGCATATCAAATCATCTTGACTGCTGCTCCTTTATTCGATTATTTCGTCAGTGCTGTTTCCTTCACATGCGGAAGAACAGTATCTTCATAAATTTCAGTCGGGTATTTCCCAGTAAAGCATGCTAAGCATTGACCGCGCTGCGGATCATCATACTTTCTGCCAATCCCGTCCATTAAACCGTCTACAGATAAAAATGCAATGGAGTCTGCACCGATTTCCTGTCTAATTTCTTCCACTGAATGAGAAGAAGCAATCAGCTCTTCATGTGTGGACGTATCAATTCCATAAAAACACGGATGTGCAATTGGCGGTGAACTAATGCGGACATGGACTTCCGTCGCACCCGCTTCTCTTAGCATCGTCACAATGCGGCGGCTTGTTGTTCCGCGTACGATGGAATCATCCACCATCACGACACGCTTTCCTTCGACGACCCCGCGCACAGCAGACAACTTCATGCGCACGCCCTGCTCACGCAGTGCTTGAGACGGCTGGATAAAGGTTCTGCCGACATAACGGTTTTTAATTAAACCGAGCTCATATGGAATACCTGTTGCTTCGGCATATCCAATCGCTGCAGAAATACTCGAATCTGGTACACCTGTCACAACATCTGCTTCGACATGCGCTTCCTCAGCAAGCTTTTTGCCAAGGTTCTTTCTCGCACTATGCACGTTGATGCCATTGATATTGCTGTCAGGTCTTGAGAAATAAATGTATTCCATGCTGCACATGCTGCGGTTAATATTCATGGAGAAGCGCTCAGATTTGAGGCCTTCATCATTAATGATCAGCATTTCGCCAGGCTCCACATCTCGTAAATACGTGGCGCCGACAACGTCAAATGCACATGTTTCAGAAGCAACGACATAAGCGTCCCCCAGCATACCAAGTGAAAGCGGACGTAAGCCGTTCGGATCAAGTGCCACAATCATTTCAGTTTCCGTCATAATTAAGAAAGCATATGCTCCTTTAAGCATGGACAGGGCATTTTTGATCTGCTCTTTCAATTCAATATAGCCGCTGCGCTTAATTAAATGAGCGAGCACTTCAGTGTCAGAAGATGTCTGAAATATACTCCCCTGGTTCTCTAGCTGCTGCTTTAATTGCGTTGCATTCACTAAGTTCCCATTATGAGCAAGAGCAAGACTGCCGTTGTTTTGCGAGCGGAAGAAGAGGGGCTGCACATTTTCAAAGCCGCCTCCGCCTGCTGTCGCATACCGAACGTGTCCGATTGCACCTTTTCCTTTCAAATCCTTTAGCTCACCGTTTTGAAAGACTTCCGTAATCAGTCCAAGGCCTTTATGTGCCGTCAGGTTTTCACCATCTGTTGCAATGATTCCCGCACCTTCTTGTCCTCGGTGCTGAAGACTATGCAATCCGTAATATGTGATTTGCGGGGCTTCTTCGTGTCCCCAAACCCCAAAGACGCCACACTCTTCGTTTAAGCCTCTGATTTCAGCAAGCATGGGATCGCTCCTTTCCATGCAAGTTCAAGTTCGTTGACCGCTGCATGAATCCATTGTTGTCCTTCTTGATTTTTGACGGTGAATACACCATCATTTGTGACCGTTCCAACTTCTTTCGCATCTTTGACAGCCGCAGCAAATGCTTCGCGGTGCTCTGGCTTCACTGTGACAACAAAGCGTGACTGTGTTTCACTAAATAATGAAGCTTCGCTGTTTAAATCCATTTGGATTTGAGCGCCAAGACCGTCTGTTCCAAATGTACTTTCAGCAAGTGCGACACCAAGACCGCCTTCAGACACATCGTGTGCTGATTGAACAAGTCCGTTTTGAATCGCAGCAAGAAGGGCTTCCTGACGCGTGAGCTCTACATCCAAATCAATTTCCGGTGCTTTTCCGTAAATACGGCCTTCTGTCATCTTTTGTAGCTCACTGCCTGCGAATTCTTCCTTCGTCTCACCAATCACGAAAATTACATCGCCAGCCTGCTGGAACGACTGCGTCGTAATATGAGCTGTATCTTCAACCAAACCAACCATCCCAATGACTGGTGTTGGGTAAATGGCTGTTCCATTTGATTCGTTATATAAAGAGACGTTACCACCGATAACTGGTGTGCTTAGCTTGCGGCACGCTTCGCTAATACCGTCAGCAGATTTTTCAATTTGCCAGAAAATTTCTGGTTTTTCTGGGTTACCGAAGTTTAAGTTATCTGTTACTGCAAGTGGACGAGCGCCTGAGCACACAATGTTACGTGCTGCTTCTGCGACTGCGATTTTCCCGCCGACCTCTGGATCAAGGTACAGATAACGTGCGTTACAATCGGTTGTCATCGCAAGGGCTTTTTTCGTTCCACGGATTCTTAAAACGCCCGCATCAGAGCCTGGTGCAACGACTGTATTTGTCCGAACCATGTAGTCATATTGATCATAGACCCATTCTTTACTTGCAATTGTTGGCTGCTGAAGGAGCTGCTTTAACGTGTCAGCTGCATCTGTGATAGCAGGTGCTTCAACTTTTGTTTCTAAAAACTCACGGTAGTAGGCAGGCTCACTTGACGGTTTGTGATAAACCGGCGCTTCTTCTGCAAGAGCGTCAACAGGAAGCTCACATACCACTTCACCTTGATGGAGTAAACGAAGCATTTTATCGTCTGTCACATGACCGACTGATACTGCTTCAAGATCGTATTTTTCAAAAATATCAATGATTTCTTGTTCACGGCCTTTTTCAATGACCAGAAGCATTCTCTCTTGAGATTCAGACAGCATCATTTCGTATGCTGACATGCCTGTTTCACGCTGCGGGATGAGATCTAGATTCATCTCGATACCAGAACCTGCTTTACTCGCCATTTCCGCACTTGAGCTTGTTAAGCCAGCCGCTCCCATATCCTGAATCCCAACGAGTGCATCGTTTTTGATGACTTCAAGGCACGCTTCAAGCAGCAGTTTTTCCATGAACGGATCACCGACTTGAACAGCTGAGCGTTTTTCTTCTGATTCATCAGAAAATTCCTCAGATGCAAATGTTGCACCGTGAATTCCGTCACGTCCCGTTTTGGCACCAACATACATGACCGTGTTGCCAACACCTTTGGCCTGCCCTTTTTTAATGTCCTCATGGTTGATTAGTCCAACACACATTGCATTCACGAGCGGGTTGCCTTCATAGCTTTGATCGAAATGAACCTCTCCGCCGACTGTTGGAATTCCGATACAGTTTCCATAGCCTGCGATCCCTGCCACTACTTCTTCAAACAAGTACTTCACGCGCGGTGAAGTCAGTTCACCAAAACGAAGAGAGTTTAATACAGCAATTGGACGCGCCCCCATGGAGAATACATCACGGATAATTCCGCCGACACCTGTCGCCGCTCCTTGATACGGTTCAATCGCAGATGGATGGTTATGTGATTCGATTTTAAATACAACCGCTTGGTTGTCTCCAATATCAACGATTCCAGCGCCTTCCCCAGGACCTTGAAGAACGTGCTCTCCTTTTGTCGGGAATTTGCTTAAAACAGGCTTTGAGTTTTTATAACTGCAATGCTCTGACCACATGACAGAAAAAATGCCCGTTTCTGTGTAGTTTGGCAGCCTGCCAATAATGGATTCTATTAAAGCGAATTCTTCATCACTCAATCCCATTTGCTGATACAATTTCTCTTCTTTAATTTGCTTGTGACTTGGTTCAAGCAGTAGTGACATGAGTGTCCCTCCAATTTTTCACGATAGATTGAAACAATTTAAGTCCGTCTGCGCTGCCTAGTAATGAATCAACCGCGCGCTCAGGGTGCGGCATCATGCCGAGTACATTGCCCTCTTCATTCGTTACACCTGCAATTCGATTCACACTGCCGTTAATATCGTCTCCGTAAGTGAAAGCGATTTGGCCGCGTTCAATGAGCTTCGCTAAAGTATCTTCATCACAGTAGAAGTTGCCTTCACCGTGCGCTACAGGAATCGTAATGGATTCGCCTTTTTGATAACCGCTTGTAAATTGCGTTTCGTTGTTTTCTACAATGAGTTCAACTGGTCGACAGATAAATTTCAAGTCTTTATTTCGTCTCATCGCACCCGGAAGAATGCCAAGCTCCTGAAGAATTTGGAACCCGTTGCAAACACCAAGAACAGGTTTTCCTTCCTCAGCTGCTTTCTTCACCGCCGGCATGATGTTTGAGAAGCGAGCGATCGCACCACATCTTAAGTAATCCCCATAGGAGAAACCGCCTGGTACGAGTACACCGTCAAAACCGTCAAGACTCGTTTCGTCGTGCCATACATATTCAACTTGTTCACCCAGCTCATCTTGAATCGCATGGTACATATCGATATCACAGTTAGAGCCAGGCAAGACGATCACTGCAAACTTCACTGTGCGACAACCTCCTCCACCTCATAGCGGTAATCTTCAATCACCGTGTTGGCAAGTAATTTTTCGCACATTTCTTTGACGACTGTGTCTAAATCACGATCTGATTTTTCAATGACAAGCTCCATGTATTTCCCGATACGGACATCCTTTACTTCCTGATAAGACATGCTGTGCAAAGCATGCTGCACGGCACTGCCTTGTGGATCAAGAACGCTCTCTTTTAAGCTGACAAAAATTTTCACTTTATACATGTTTATGGCCTCCAAGTCTTTTGAAAATTTCTTCGTATGCATTCGTTAAGCCGCCCAGGTTTCGTCTGAACACGTCTTTATCAAGCTTTTCGTTTGTATCTTTGTCCCAAAGCCTGCACGTATCAGGTGAAATCTCATCAGCTAGCAAAATACGATTCTCGTGATCTATTCCGAATTCAAGCTTGAAATCAATTAAATTCACATGACAGTCTGAGAAGATTTGCTTTAATTCTTCATTCACTTGTCTTGTGATCTGTTTCATTTCCTCTACCTGTTCAGGTGTGGCTGCATGTAAAATGCGAATATGATCTTCTGTAATGAGCGGATCGCCGAGTGCATCATCTTTGTAGTAAAACTCAATCAAAGGTGTGTCCAGTTTCGTTCCCTCTGGAATGCCGAGGCGTTTTGACATACTGCCTGCCACTACATTTCGTACAACCACTTCAAGCGGAACAATCTGCACCTTTTGAATGAGCTGCTCTGTTTCAGAAAGGCGTTTCACAAAGTGATTGTTGACTCCTTTCTCATGCAGCATTTGAAAGATTAAGCTTGAAATCTCGTTGTTCAGTCTGCCTTTGCCTTCGATTTCAGCTTTCTTTTCGCCGTTAAATGCTGTAGCTGAGTCTTTATATTCAACATATAAAATATGCTCGTCATCGGTCTGATAAATTCTTTTCGCTTTGCCTTCGTAGAGAAGTTCTTGTTTCACAGTCATTCAGGTTGGCCTCCTAATTTGAATGTTGGCAATTTTCAGGATTGGGCGCCTGGCGAGCAGGCGGCCCATTTCTTACGCAAGACCTAGACGTTCGAAAATCATATCGACATTTTTCAAATGATAGTTGTAATCGAAGCAGTCAGCGATTTGTTCAGGTGTTAAACGTGACGTGATTTTTTCTTCTGCTTCTACTAATGAACGGAACGGCACTTGCTTCTCCCACGCTTCCATTGCCTTTGGCTGAACCGTGTCATATGCCTCTTCACGTGCCATGCCTGTATCGATTAAGGCAAGAAGAACGCGCTGTGAGTAAATTAAGCCAAGTGTGCGGTCCATGTTGCGTTTCATGTTCTCTGGGAAGACCGTCAAGTTTTTCACGATGTTTGAGAAACGGTTGAGCATATAGTTCAGTGCAATCGTAGCATCTGGTAAAATGATACGCTCAGCAGATGAATGAGAAATATCACGCTCGTGCCAAAGCGGTACATTTTCATAAGCTGTCAGCATATATCCTCGGATCACGCGGGCAATTCCCGTCATATTCTCAGAACCGATTGGGTTACGCTTATGCGGCATCGCTGATGATCCTTTTTGTCCTTTCGCAAAGAACTCTTCTACTTCACGTGTTTCACTCTTTTGAAGACCACGGATTTCAACAGCAAATTTCTCAATGCTCGTTGCCACTAAAGCAAGAGTAGCCATGTAATCTGCATGGCGGTCACGCTGCAAGGTTTGGGTTGAAATTGGTGCAGCTTTGATGCCAAGTTTCTCACATACATATTGCTCAACAAACGGGTCGATGTTCGCATATGTGCCAACAGCTCCAGAGATTTTGCCGTATTCAATGCCAGCTTTTGCTTGTTTAAAACGTTCTAGGTTACGCTTCATTTCTTCGTACCAAAGTCCAAGCTTCAGGCCAAATGTTGTCGGTTCAGCGTGTACACCGTGTGTACGGCCCATCATGACGGTATATTTGTGCTCTTTTGCTTTTTCTTTTAGTATGTCAACAAATCTCTCAATGTCCTTGAGCAAGATATCATTCGCCTGTTTTAATAGATATGAAAGCGCCGTATCCACTACGTCTGTCGATGTTAATCCGTAATGAACCCACTTTCTTTCCTCTCCTAGAGATTCAGATACAGCACGCGTAAAGGCAACCACGTCGTGGCGCGTGTCTTGTTCAATCTCCAGAATACGTCCAATATCAAAGCTTGCATTTTTGCGCATTGTCACAACGTCTTCTTTCGGAATGACGCCAAGCTCTGCCCAAGCTTCACAAGCGAGAATTTCTACTTCAAGCCATGCATTAAATTTGTTTTCCTCTGTCCAGATTGCTGACATTTCTGGTCGTGCGTAACGTTCGATCATTTCCCGTTTCCTCCATCTCTTTCAGTCCATATCTTTGTGATGTTTGTCATCCATTCATCATCGAGCTGTTTCATAAACGTCATATGCCCCATTTTGCGGCCGGCTTTTACTTCATGCTTTCCATATAGATAAAGCTTCGCTTCTTTGAGAAGCTCAGGATGCTCTTTTGGAATGTCCACTTCATCGCCTAATAAATTCACCATCATTCCCTCTGATAAAAGGGCTGTACCGCCAAGCGGTAGACCACATATAGCGCGGACGTGCTGTTCAAACTGACTTGTCTCACATAAATCGAGCGTATAATGACCAGAATTATGCGGGCGTGGTGCCAGTTCATTGACGAGCAGCTTTCCGTCATTTGTCAGGAACAGTTCTACAGCAAGGGTACCAACCAGCCCTAGCTTTTCAGCCAGTGTTGTTGCCAGTTCTTTCGCCTTCTCCTGAATGCGGTTCTCTACCCTTGCAGGTAAAATGCTTTGGAACAAAATATTATGCTTATGAATGTTCTCAGCGACTGGGAATACTGCGATCTCTCCATGAACAGAACGAGTGACGATCACCGAAAGCTCCATTTGGAATGGAACCCAGCTTTCTAAAATACAAGTTCCATGTGTGAGAAGTGCAGCTGCTTCCTGAAGCTGTCCTTTTTCTTTGATGACGTACTGTCCTTTTCCGTCGTAGCCGCCTCTGCATGTTTTCAGCACGGCTGGCAAACCGAGCGCGTTCACGGCATCTTCCAGCTCTTTTTCATCATGAATGATGCGGTAAGGTGCTACTTCACAGCCTGCGTCTACAATCCCTTTTTTCTCGGTCTCACGATTTTGAGTTAAAAGAAGAAGGTCGCTTCCTTGTGGTAAATAGGCTTCTTCCTTCAGCTGATTCAGTGCATCATAATCGATATTTTCAAACTCATAAGTCACCACATCGCTGATTTCTGCCAGCTTTCGAATCGCTTCAAGATCACTATATGCGGCTGTGATTTCTGTATCGGCAACCTGTCCGCAAGGAGATTGTGTGACCGGGTCTAGAACTGCTGCCCGGTACCCCATTTGCTTTGCGCTGACAGCCATATATCTGCCAAGCTGTCCGCCGCCAATGATACCGATGGTTGCGTTTGGAAAAATGGTCTGCTTAGCCAAGCTGATCACTGCTTTCTAGTACAGTCTGTTTTGTCTGCTCTCTTCTTTCTTCAAGGCGAGCTGCGATTGTTTCATCAAATGCTGAAATCATTTGTGCGGCAAGAAGGCCTGCATTTGTTGCACCTGCTTTGCCAATTGCTACTGTAGCAACTGGTACACCGCCTGGCATTTGAACGATGGATAATAAGGAATCCAGCCCGTTTAGTGCTTTTGATTGTACAGGCACACCAATGACCGGCAGTGTCGTTTTTGCTGCGACCATTCCCGGTAAATGTGCTGCGCCTCCAGCACCGGCAATGATGACCTTTAGTCCTTTACCTCTTGCTTCAGTCGCATATTCAAACATCAAGTCAGGTGTCCGGTGTGCGGATACTACCTGTTTTTCATACGGAATGTTTAATTCCTCTAAGATGTCGCACGCATTTTTCATTGTTTCCCAATCAGATGTACTTCCCATGATGACACCTACAAGCGGCTTCATTTTGTCCCCACCTTTAAGCTGATATTCGATTTTGTATCGTTTGACACGCTTCCCAAACCTAAGCAGCTTGTCAAACGCCGAACAAAAAGGCCCGATTTGCATTGCATTGTTAGGAAGCAACACAAACCGGGCCATGGTAAGCGCTGTTCGCTTTTGAATTGCCATGTCAGTTTTGTTCACTATCCTGCATAGTCCAGTCATTTACGGTAACTGGGTAGAAACTTATGGGCCATATTCCCAAGATTATATGAGGCTCGTGTTTTGATTTCATGTTTATCTTAACAACGGATGTTCATGATGTCAACGGATTTATCGAACAATCTATGAAGTCGTCGTTTTAATGTTCGGATTTAGACTATTTTTCCTTCAAATACGATTTTTTTCCCAATCGGAATGATCTGAATCGACCCATTTTCCTTCTTTTCTTGAAAAATTGGCTCCTCCATTCGTCTGACAGGCGAGTAGCCTTCCGCCGCCATCTGGGACAACACTTGATCAATCGTCATGTTGTCTTCCACATAGAATTTTTTCTTCTTTGGTTTTGCGGTCATTCTTTAATTCTCCTTTTCTTCACAGCCTTCACCCAGAAGCCGCCGTGAATCGATTTGGGCTCATATGAAATGATAAACGCTTTTGAATCCAGCGTCTTAATCGTTTCATATAATTGCAGTTCATATTTTCTCGGTGTTAAAATTTGCAATGCTGTCCGGTCTCCTTCAAGACCGCCTGCTACCCAGCTGGTGACACCATATCCTTTTTCTCTCAATTGTCTTGGGAGATCGACATCCAATTCTTTTGTGATCACGTTAACAGTTGTGTAGCCAAGTGCCAGCTTCTCTTCAATTTTCATCCCGACAATGATCCCCATTCCATAACCTAGGGCATACGCAATGACATTTTGTATTTGATCTAAGTTATCTAGAACGATACTTAACCCAATGACATAAATGAGCATTTCGATCGTACCCGCAAAAGCAGCTGCGTACCGTCTGCCTTTCATTGTTAAAATCAAACGCATGGTGGAAAAAGAAACATAGACAATATTAATCACTAAAATGATTAAAACCATGGTGAACGCATTGGATAAAAGTTGTTGAAGCACGATTCGAACCCCCTGCACTAAAAAATCAAATAAAGCACCCCATATTCTACTAGAGAACATACCTTGATACAATCAAATTTACGCGATCAAAACACATATATCTTTCGACAACAAGGGTGGTGTTTGTTACCAAGAGTTTACCCGTTTTTTTCTCTTCTCAACATGAAAACCCCCTTTTTCAAAAAAGGAGGTTTTCAGTGTGTTTTATCCGAATCGAACAGGAACCAGTGATGGAATCAAATACTCCCCGACTATGCCCCAGAGCAGCGCAATGATGACAAGCTCAACCAATAAAAAGACCCAGCCCGCATACATCAAATCTCCACGTTCGGCATCATGCTCCGATTGAATCGAGCGAAAGAGCACGACCGCAATCAACTGAAGGCCGACAAACATCATCACGGATAATATGACGGTCACATATGGAATATTCAGCATGGCAAATACAAGCCAAAGGATGGATAAAACCAACACCGGCACAAGCGCAGCACCAAACTTCATGATCACTTCTTTCAGTGATATGTTTCCTTTTAGCATGTATTTTCCGAGCAGCCAGACAGTGAGCATCATCAATGTCAACACAATGAGTGTAAAGACTGCAACCCTCAAAAAGGCGTCACCAAAAGAATAATGAATGCCAAAGCCTAATAAACGGGTTTTTGACGCCTTTAATTGAACATAGTTGCCTAAAGCAAAAAACACACTGAATAACACAATCGAGATCCAGGCGTACTTCATACGCAATGTTTCCGCTTGATTGATGGCCTGGCTCGGTGATTTTAACATCGCCAGTCCATATGAACCATAGCGCTTAAACGCGCCTCCTACACCTTGCAGCATACGCTGGATGGTTGAAAGCTCATCATCTGCTGATTTTGAGGTTCTTCCACGTTTTGCAGCGCTGCGGCTGAGGCGGGATTGCCTTGTTTCTTGATCTATTGATGACTCTTCATTTTTCTTTTCAGATGTCCCCTGATCTTGATCTTTCTCTAACATCTCATATCAACTCCTATCCAATCCTTACAGGTTCAAGTGAATGAACCGTTCGGATGACTCCTCTTAAAGTAGCGGAGTCTCTCTATTCAGTCAAGATTCCTTGACGTTCATACGAATAGACGGATAAAAGCCAGCAGAGGTTTTAAAATGGAGAGAAAATAAGACAAAACAAAAAAGCTGACGGCCTCCATCAGCTTTTTATCAATGTTGAAATTCATGGTCAACGATAGTGACTCCGCTTTCCTTGCTGAACCCGGAGATTCTCCTGATGAGCGGGGAACCGAGTCTTTTTGGTCGTATCGACCTGTGTAATATGTCCATTATGAATGGTGATGACCACTGATCCATAGTCGATCCCTTTTAAGGCAGATAAAATATAATTCAGCTTTTGTTCATCCATCGCTCATCCCCCTATTTTTGTTTTCGCTCTTTTAAATAGAGAACCTCATTTTCCAGCTCATGAATCGTGTAATGCATGAGCGCCTCCTGCTTTTCTTCATGCCCCCATAAAAGGAGCTTTTGAATCAGCACCTGCTTTTTTCGTTCAATCACCTGTCTAAGCCAGCGTGACAAAAGACATCTCCTCCCCTTTTGAATGTCTGCAAGAAAAAAAGGCACCCTGAAACCTTCTATTAAAAAAGGAAATCAAAGCGCCTTTGGTGATCCAATCAGCGAATTATGTCTTTTTATCATAAACACATAATTCCTATAAGTCAACTATGTTTTGATTTTTTTAACAAAAAAACAGCAGCCCCTTGAGCTACTGTTTCAGATGTTCAATTAATGATTTAAGAAAGCAAAATATAGAATAAAGATGACAAACAATCCGTACATAATTGGGTGCACTTCTTTCGCTTTCCCTTTAAAGATCATCGTAATCGGGTAGAAAATAAAGCCAACCGCAATCCCTGTTGCAATACTGTATGTCAGTGGCATCATAATCATCGTTAAGAACGCTGGTACCGCAATTTCAAAGCGATCCCATGCAATCTTTGCAAGCGGAGCGACCATCAGTGCACCGACAATGATTAAAGCAGGTGCTGTTACATTCGATGTAACGATGGATAAAAGTGGTGAGAAGAACATCGCAAGCAAGAAGAAAATGCCTGTGACGACCGCTGCAAAACCAGAACGTGCACCAGCAGCAACACCTGAGCTAGATTCAACATAAGATGTCGTTGTAGATGTCCCAAGAACAGAACCTACAACAATAGAAGAAGAATCCGCTAGCAGTGCTCTTCCTGCACGAGGCAGCTCATTATTTTTCATTAAACCAGCCTGTGTTGCCACAGCCACAAGTGTACCAGCTGTATCAAAGAACCCAACGAATAGGAACGTCAAAATCACGACAAGCATTTGGATGGAGAAAATTTCTGGCAAGTGAATCAAGGCTTGACCAAAGGTTGGAGACAAGCTTGGAATACTTCCCACAATTTGAGATGGTACTGGCACAAGACCAAAGATCATCCCAGCAATAGCTGTCACAAGCATCCCAATGAAGACACCTGCATTCACTCGAAGAACCATTAAAATGACCGTCACAACGATACCAAACACCGTTAACAAGACAGGACCACTATGAATGTTCCCAATCGAAACGAGCGTATTATCATTATTGGCGATAATGCCAGAGCCTTGAAGACCAACAAACGTAATGAACAAACCAATACCTGCACCAACCGCCAGCTTCAGCTCAGCCGGAATGGCATTGATGATTTTTTCACGGAAACCTGTTAAAGAAAGGGCTACGAAAATCAATCCTGAAACAAACACACCCGAAAGTGCTGCTTCCCATTTAATGCCCATGCCAAGCACAACCGAAAAGGCGAAGAACGCATTCAGACCCATACCTGGTGCAATCGCAATTGGATACCTGGCGATCAATCCCATCAGGATACACCCTGCAGCAGAAGCTAATGCCGTTGCTGTAAAGACAGCGCCCTGATCAATACGTAATTTATCTGGAAAATCCGGTACCGACACTAATGCAAGTGTGATCGGATTAACAAACAGAATGTAAGCCATCGACAAAAATGTGGTTAAACCACCGATGATTTCTCTGCGGTAATTCGTTCCTAACTCATCAAACTGAAAAAACTGTTTCAAGCCAACTGACTCCCTTCATGTCCTTTTGCTTTAGCCTGCCCCATTCACTAGTCAAATAAAAAACGCCCCAACAATTTTGGGACGCTTGACTACATATGTGAATTCAGACTGTGACATAAAACAAGAACAATGCATGATTTATATCAAACGAGTGTGAATTGACGTAGTCAAGCCATTTACGGTAGCTTGGTAGAAACTTGCGGGCCATATCCCCGCGATTATACGACTTCTATCTATTTGATTTCTGTGTCTATTGTACCAACTTCATTTTTAAAACACAATACGAAAAGCGAACATTTTTCAAAGAAATGTCCGCTTCATTCGTCTTATTACACGAATTTGGAAATTCACATCTAGTTCTTTATACACCCTTCTCCTAATCCTTCTCTTTTGGCAAATACTGTTTCGGCTACACGGAAAAACTCTTTCACTGCCGGAGAAGCTTGGGTGAGTGAAGGACAGGCGAGCGCAACTTCACGATGATGAGAGACATTCAGCTGACGAATATGCACAAGCTGCTGCGTTTTTAAAAACAACTCCGGACCAATCGTGACGCCGAGTCCTTCCCCTACCATACGAGCAATGGTCGTACAATCATGAACTTCAAATAAAACAGCCGGCTTCATTTGCGCCTCCGAAAAAATATCCTCTACATGTGATTGATACATGCCAGTCGGCATAATAAATGGTTCACCCGCCAAATCCGTTATATCTACAATGGGCTGCTGTTCATATCGATGATTTGGGTGATAAGCGACGACCATTTCATCTTTGATAAGCGGCAGTAAATCAAAGGCTTCATCCGCATGGCCTTTCACAACAAATCCAACATCAATGATGCCAGAATCCAGCCACTCCAATATTTCTTCATACGTTCCCTCATAGAATTTAAATTCGATTTTTGGATGCTTTTTCTGATAGCTCACAAGCAGTTTAGGCAATAAACAAGCAGAGGCACTGGCAAATGTGCCGATACGAATCAAGCCTGTTTCAATATTTTTCGTTAACGCAATTTCTTGCTGAATTTTCTCCACTCTATTTAACACTTCTCTAATATGCGGGAGAAGCGTTTGACCAATGTCCGTCAGCATAATGCCCTTTTTTCGGTCGCGAATGAATAAAGACACACCCCACTCTGACTCTAAATTCGCCACTGCATGACTAACAGCTGACTGCGTCATATTTAATGCTTCAGCTGCTGCTGTAAAACTGCCAAGTTCCACCACTTTTGCGATAATATCAAAACGAACAAAGCTCATGAGTATTTACTCATCTCCTTCATGAAAAACATCAATTTTACTTATGTTAGCATGGAATTTAAACTAAAGACAACGTATCAACATGAAGGAAGGGTTCAAAATGAAAAACACATCTCATCAGCTATTGATTGTTCTTTTAGCTGTCGGTTCATTTGTCACAGGTACGTCAGAATTCGTCGTGTCAGGCATTCTAGATATCATTGCTGTCGATTTACACATCTCCATTCCTGCTGCCGGACAGCTCATCACCGTCTATTCTCTTTTTTATGCAGTAGGCGCTCTCTTTTTAGTCATGGCAACGTCGAAACTGAACCGAAAAAAGGTTTTGTTAGCGGCTATTTTTGTGTTTATTTTAGGCAATTTGCTCGCCTTTTTCAGCCATCATTTTGTGCTGCTCCTGCTATCTCGTGTCATCATGGCCATGAGCGGCGGCTTATATATTGTCGTTGCCACGAATTATGCAGCGCAGATCGCCCCGCCAGAAAAAAAGGGAAGTGCAATGGCGACGGTCATCACTGGATTCACCGTTTCACTCGTACTTGGTGTGCCGATTGGAACATTTCTATCAGGTCAAGTGGATTGGCACTATATTTTTCTCATCATTGCACTAGCTACGGCTTGTCTCTTCTTGCTTCTTTATCAATTGTTGCCACGCATAGAGGGACATTCTCATCTGCCATTAAAGCAGCAATTACACATTCTTCAGGACCGCAGGGTAATCAGCGGCCTAGCAACAACCGTCTTTTGGATCTTAGGCTACACGATGGTCTTTGCTTATATCTCCCCATTATTACGACAGACCGCCGGCTTTTCTCTTGAAATGACAAGCATGGCCTTGCTCGTTTTAGGAATTTCTGCTTTTATTGGCTCACGCTTTGGCGGCTTCGCCGTCGATCAATGGGGACCAAACCGAACGATCTCGATCAGCATCACGATTCAGATGTTCGCTCTCTTTACCTTATTCTTTACGCAATTCTCTACAATTAGCGTCTTGATCACGCTTGCCATTTGGGGCATCGCTACATGGACAACAACACCAGCGAAGCAGTTTTATCTAATCTCCCTTAAACCACAAGCATCAGAAACCGTGCTGAGCTTTAATACAGCGATTATGAACATCGGCATGATGCTCGGATCGTCTATGGGCGGCGTGATTATTCAGTATACAAATGTAACGAATTTAAGTTGGATTGGTGGGATAGCTAGTTTTGTGGCGTTGATGTTGATTCGGTATTCTTTTTATTTACACGAACGTGCCCAACTAAAGACACAGGAAAACCAATAGAAAACATTTCAATTTTTGGTATGATGGAAGAAACTGAGTTAAAAAGGGGTTTTTTACTTGTTTCTATTCGAAGAACCCGCGTGTGCTAGCTGTCAGAAGAAGATAGAAGGTAACGAAGAAGTGTACGTCAAGCTCATCTATCCAAAGAGACGTGGAATGACAGAGGTAAAGGCTTGGCTGAGGAATGAAGGGGTTTTTTATTGTAAGGCATGTTATGGAAAAGCAACATAAAAACAAGCATTTCAATTAAAATGCTTGTTTTTACTTTCTACTTTTTTATTTCCGCTTACTACGAAGTTCAATGAGTGCTAGTTTATTGTCATTGAAAAAGAACTCTAGAATGATACCGTTTGATTGATCTTGATATTGTATACCTTTGCTATACCCTTCGACAAACCAGAGCTTTTTGAATTGCTCTCCATATGTTTGTATCACAGATGAATAATCTTCTCCTATTCTAACTCCCTTAGATGTTTGAAGATTTTTCTGTTTTGACTGATTGTAAATAGATGTAACTCGATGATGTTGATCAACTGATACTACAAAATCTTGATTTTCTTTTTCCATATAGACCCTCTGTTTAGAATGAGAGAATTGAGTATTCTCCGCAAAAGTATGATCTCCCTCAAATTTTTCACCGATCTTAAAATGACCTAGCGATTCATTTATTAAAGATACAGAGTGAAAATTAAAAAACATAGCCACCCAAACAAATAGTGCGGTTCCTCCTAAAACAGAACCTACAATCACTAACACTTTAGAATGGATGATTCCCTTTTTAAACAAATAGATCGCTAAAGATACGATGATCATCACGATGACGATCATAATTAGAAAAATGCCCATTTCAATTATCCTCTTTTATCGAATTCGTTTGTGAATTATTCCCACAATCATATTCTCATATTACACCAAAGCATTACACAAAATCGACCAGTACAGGTATAATTTAAATAAAATTGCACAAGGAGAAAAATATGACTAGACGTGAACTGATATTCCCGCAATCATTTCCAACCATACATACCGAAAGACTAATCTTAAAACAAGCGACGATCGAAGACGCTGAGGATATGCACATCTATTTATCCAATGAAACCGTGTGCCGCTACATGGGAATTGATGCTCATAAAATGATTGAAGACACAAGAGGAGAAATCAATTGGTATCACAACATCTTCAAAGAACAAACAGGCATCCGCTGGGGTATTTCTTTAAAAGAAGATCCTGCGATCATCGGCAGTTGTGGATTTCTTAACTTGGAAAAACAGCACTGCCGCACGGAAATTGGCTATGAATTGCATCAGGATCATTGGAGAAAAGGCATTATGAAGGAAGCGATTGCTGCGGTGTTACGATATGGGTTTCAGGAAATGAACCTGAATCGGATTGAAGCGATTATTGATCCAGCAAATACGTCCTCTGTTCAATTATTGGAGAATTTTAATTTTGTTCGAGAGGGTTTATTAAGGGATTATGATCTTGGTCAGAATGGGTTTGATGATGTGTTTATGTATGCGATTTTGAAGAAGGATTACAACAGGAAATCGAATTCTTAAGTCAATACAATATAAAATTATAATATACTTAAAAGACTAGTTAATCCTTTCTTTAAGGATTAACTAGCCCCTTGTTTATAGAATTTCCATCCGAATAATGTTATCTTAATTTTATTTCAAATCCTCAGGAAAATCAGCATTTGCTCTTTTCATTCCATCTTTAATCTCTTGTATTTTTTCCTTTCTAACCCTAGTTGATTCATCAGATATTAAATCATCAATATCTTCATAAAGAGCAGCATTAGAAACAACTGCAAACTTAGTAATCAGTTTTTTAGAACCGCTAAATAAAGACCATCCTCGAGATTGAACATTAACTTTAATATCCAAATCTTCCAATTGGTGATAATCATTTTCATAGCCATTAAATTTAATATCATTAGTAAGTTCTATAGCTTTTAAAACAGATTCTAAGTACCTTGATAAATCATAGGCTGGAAGATTTCCTCTTCTACCAATCTTAATATTTAAGTAACATTTCTCACCTTTATTAAACAAAGAATACATAGACCTATCAATATAATGAGCATATTTGTAAGCATTAGCACTATTAATAGTTTGGTGAGCATGCATCATCTTATATAGATATGGGTCTAAGTTTTTTCTAGCTATAGACTTAATCCACTCGACATCTCTAGATTTTATAAACTCATCCTTACTAGCGTTTTCTTTGCAATAATAGTCAGATTTAATTACTCCAAAACTTATGGTTTTGGAGTTTTCATCTGGAATCATAACTACATCACCAATTTTTAATTCAAAAATAAATTTTCTTATTTGATTATAAATTCTTGAAGGCTGCTTTACATTTGGGTATGCTTTTGCAATTAGGTCTTTTTGAATGTCACTAGCTTTTTTATCCAAAAAGAAAGATTTATTAGAAAATTCATTCCACCCTACTGATATTTTACCTTGTTTAATAAAATCATCATAATAAAAACCACTCTCTGTTCGTACCAACCAATATTTCCTATTAACAGGTACTTCTACAACATTCTTCTCCATTTTCTCTAATATTGTATTTATAATTGTCATAAGCCTTTCCCTTCTTAATGTGTATAATATAACTATACTACTATTTACAGGAAGTGAACAGATTGAAAGATTCTAATTCTCAGATATTCGTAATTTTACTAGCTATTTCATTAATAATAGGATGTTTTATACCAGGATTCTTAGAGAATTCCAATTTAGTTTTAGCTGTCACTGTTTCAGCACTAGCATTTATATTAGTGGATTTATCTAATTTTTTAAAACTTAACAGAGTGCACTCCATTTTACCTTTATTTGTAGCTGTTTTCTCAATATCTGTCTTGCCTCATACTGACTATTTAAATAAACTATTGCAACCATTAAATAATTTTTTTACTGTTTATGGACTAGCAATTGTAATTGGTATTCTTGGAGCTAAACAATATCTCGAAGAACATGCCTTTCTTAAAAAAAATAAAAAAAACCTCGAAGATAGAGAGAATGAATATAACGAATTAATAGATATATTAGAAGATTATAAAAAAGAAATAAAAGACCTGAAAGAAATAATAAAAGAAGAGAGAAATAAGAACAACTAAATATCTAATATATTCTCTTAGCTCTTAAAACATAATAAATATCTTAAAACAAACATCTCTAATTAATAAATTTTAAGAAGTTAAAGTAAACAGAAATAACACTTTCCTTTCTGTTCAATCGAAATAATACATGCTCTCAACCAATCACAATATCGCCAAAGAAGCTACGGAAGTTATTATTGAGCACCATACTATTGGAGGGATTACTTACAAATTAGGTATTGCCCTCCTTTGTTTCTTAAATATAGTTTCTCTTCTTCATTGTCATTTATTTCAATCCCGTTCACACCATATGCCTCCCTATACTTTTTCAAATGCTGAAAGGTTGTAAGACTTACTTCAGCTATTTCAAAGGTATAGATAGGTTGCGATATAGTTCCTTTCTTAACTTCATCAATCCAATGCCTAACTGTATTAGTGGGTTTAGATTTTCTTCGTCTGAGCACTCCCCCCTTCTTCTAAGCTGTCGCTCTGTCTTTGTTGGTTCTTTCAAGTATTCTTTTCCTCTTAAATCCGGCAAAAACAGAAATTTTTACATAAGTTTCAAGCCGCAAGATTGATAACCATGCCAACACAACTAGGATATTTCTCCAACAAATAGCCAAAACTATCAAAGCCTCATCTTTGTTCATGGCTAGTCTATCAAGCTATGAAACGTATGATATTCTCCAATCAAAATACGAGTTGAGATCTTCTCAAGCAGGTGCCAATGGATTCTTATCCAGTCACTTGTCATATCATCAATATAGGTAACAGCATGGATGCAGTAGTCGTATATTCTTGAGTATCCCATAACGACTACGCTGCGGACGTATGTAAGAACAGTGAAGTATTATTAAATTTCGCGCTCAAGTCTTAAGATAATGAATCGCATCCGATTGCCGGACGATTTCTAGTTTTTCTTAAGAAATTTCACCTAGTCCCGAAGCTAGAGCAAAAGATTTGTTTTAAAATTACAACACAGCACAAAAAGTCAAGTTTCCTAAAAAGCATTTCCGCTATACTAAACTCGTAAGGCAAGGAGGTGCTCGGTTGTCCTATCAAGAACATGAGAAAACGATTCAAGAAACATTGAATTATATTGAACAGCATCTGAAAGATGATTTACCGCTTCAAACTCTAGCGAAACACGCTGGTTATTCTAGGTTTCACTTTCACCGTATGTTCAAAAGAGTGATTAAGAAATCAGTTGTGGATTATATAAGGGAACGACGGATGACCCAAGCGGCGAAGGATTTAATCCATACGGACCAAAGGGCGATTGATATCGCATTGCAGTATCGTTTTGGTTCACAGGAATCCTTCACTAGAGCCTTTAAGAAGATCTATGATATGTCACCCGCACGTTATCGGAGATTACTAAGGAATGTCATTGATAAGGAGGAAACGAATATGGCTGCAAATAAGAACACCCCTACTGGCTGGATTATGACGGGAGAAACACCATCTGATTATGAAACAGGTTTGGATAACAGAGTTGTACACAGTGGTACTATCTCTGCTTACCTGAAATCAAAGGATGAAAAAGCACGAGGATTCGCGACATTGATGCAGCAAATTAAGTCTGATCGTTACCGAGGAGAACGCCTTCAATTTTCTGCTTTTGTCAAAAGCGAAGATGTGAAAGGTTCAGCTGGTTTATGGATGAGAATTGATCATTCTTCAGGTGAAGTTCTTGCGTTTGACAATATGATGAACCGTCCCATTACAGGAACAAACGGCTGGAATCATTTTAGTGTAGTTCTAGATGTTCCAGTAAAAAGTGAAGTGATTGCGTTTGGCATATTACTACATGGTCAAGGTCACATTTGGATGGACGAACTTAGTTTTAAAACGGTAGATGAAAGTGTGCCAGTGACAGAACAAAACGCTGTGGATGATTTAGAGGATGAACCAGTGAATTTAAATTTTGAAGGCTAGCAGACTGAATTTAAGAGGAGGCTCATTGCCATGAAAAAAATTGGTGCGATTTTATTGTTCGCTATGAATTCACTCACCTTTATTTGTGGCCTTGGATTTTTATTTGGTGAAGAGGATTAAAAATGAAGATAAGCAATCAGAGGACAAAAAAAATCAATTAAAAAAGATATCTCTATCCCTATCTCTTTTTTGTAAACTTGGTATAATAGAAAAAATCAGAAAAATTAGAATGCGATGATAAGGAATAGTACTTGCCGAAATGTTTTCAGAAAGTTGCTGGCTGATGAGAAGCAATAACAAAAAGGCAGGGAACTCACCTTAGAGTAGCCTTAGTGAAATGAAAAGGATTGATGTAGTTAAGGTCGGCACCCCACCGTTATATGGGAAGGATATAAGATCAAACAGTCTGTATCCGAATAAGGGCATGATAATGTTTGTTTATCATGAAACAGGGGTGGTACCGCGTAAGAAGAAGTCTTTCGTCTCCAAGTTAAATCTTGGGGATGAAAGGCTTTTTTTATATTCCAATTACAGGAGGAATCGATGATGTTTAATCACAAAAAATACGAAAAGAAATACTTTTTGCCACCGAAGCTTACTTATGATTGGGTGAAGAAAGAAACACTAGAAAGTGCTCCGATATGGTGCAGTGTGGACTTGCGGGATGGTAATCAAGCATTACCTATTCCTATGAACTTAGAAGAAAAATTAGAAATGTTTCAGTTACTAGTAGAGATAGGTTTTAAAGAAATTGAAATCGCATTTCCAGCTGCTTCTGATACGGAGTTTAGGCTGTTACGGACACTGATTGATCATCATATGATTCCAGACGATGTCACGATTATGGTGATCACGCAAGCGAGAGAGCATATTATCCGCCGAACGTTCGAAGCCATTAAGGGGGTACCGAAAGCGATTGTTCATTTATATAATTCGACTTCAGAAGCGCAGCGCAGACAAGTATTTAAGAAAACAAAAGATGAAATTAAACAAATTGCCATTGATGGAGCTATTTTAGTAAAAGAACTTGCCGAAAAAACAACAAGTGATATTTATTTTCAATATAGTCCAGAAAGCTTTCCAGGAACAGAAGTTGATTATGCGTTAGATATTTGTAATAGTGTTTTAGATATTTGGAAACCGACACCAACTCATAAAGCAATCATCAATATTCCGACAACAGTTGAATATTCAATGCCTCATATCTTTGCAAGTCAGATTGAGTATATACACAAAAATCTGTCTTACCGAGACAGTGTGACATTATCTGTTCATCCTCATAATGACCGTGGCTCTGGGGTGAGTGATGCAGAATTTGGTGTTCTGGCTGGCGCAGAAAGAGTCGAAGGTACATTATTTGGTATCGGTGAACGTACAGGGAACGTTGACTTGATTACCTTGGCGATGAATATGTATTCACAAGGTTATGATCCAAAATTGAATTTCAATAACCTAGAAGCTATTCGTAAAAAATATGAAAAACTAACAAAAATCACTGTTCCTGAGAGGCAGCCCTATTCTGGGGAGATGGTTTTCACCGCATTCTCTGGGTCACATCAAGATGCGATATCTAAAGGGATGAAATATAGAAAAGAAAATAATGTTGATAAATGGGACGTTCCGTATATCCCAGTAGATCCAGTTGACTTGGGGAGGAATTATCAAACGGATGTGATTCGAATCAATAGCCAGTCTGGAAAAGGCGGCATAGGCTATATACTAGAAACAAATTATGGCATTAAACTTCCTTATCAAATGAATGAAGCCATGGGATATGCAGCGAAAAAAGTATCTGATCAGACAAATAGGGAATTGTCTGTCGAAGAAATATATCATGTTTTTGAAAAGCAGTATGTTGATTTTCACCCTCATTTCCAGCTGCTTGATTATCAATTTAATAAGGGAAATAAGCAGGAAGTCACCTTAACTTTGCTGAGAGATCAGCAACAAATTGACATACAAGGAACTGGCACTGGAAGTTTAGATGCCATCAGTAACGCGTTAAAAGCATATTTTCATCTCGAGTATGTTTTGGAAGTCTATGAACAGAATTCTTTGGGCAAGGATTCCGAAGCAAAAGCCTGTGCACAGATTGGAATTTCATCTCAAGGAAAAATGCATTGGGGTGCGGGAATTGATAAAGATATTATAGAAGCAACAGTAAAGGCCCTGGTGGTGGCAGTAAATAAACTAGAGGTTTGGATGTAGATGGAAAAAGATAAACTTGAAAAACATGAAGTGATGCAATATTTAAGAGAATATAACGAACAAGAAATCTTTTATCAACAATACCAACTGAAAAAGCATGACAACACATCATTGCAATTATTTTTGAAGGATTATGATAAACACAGTCTAATGCATAAACATATATATATAGAAGAATTTTTGCTAAATGGGCAGAATGAATTTGAAAAAGAAGATACTATGTGGTTAGATCAGGAGAAAGATATCGAAGTGAGAAAGTATAGCCGCTTTATGCCCCAATTGTCGGCTATCCATGATTTCTTTGAGATGATCTATGTTCTGGAAAATGAGATGTATGTAGAAGTGGAAGGCAAAAAAATGGCTTTAAAATCAGGAGATATTGCCTTTATTCCACCTAACACAATTCACAAGCCAATTGTAATGGAGAATACAATCGCCATGCAAATCATGATCCGTAAGAGTACTTTTCAAAAAGTGTTTTTTAAAATGTTAAAAGGAAATCATGTCATTTCAGAGTTCTTTTTGAATGCATTGTATATAAAAGAAAATAAAAATATTCTTATTTTCCATAGTCACTTGGATAAACATTTGCTAGACTGCTCTCTTCAACTATTTGCAGAAAATTATAATCGGTTCCCTAGTTACCAGTTGATTATGAATAATGTGTTTGAGATATTATTATGTCTCTTATTAAGATTCAAATCAAGCCATATGAACGTCAATCAGGTCAAACAATCTAGTGATATACGTATGATTCAAATGCTACAATATATTCAGCAATGTTGTGAGCATATCACCATCCAGAAGATGGCAGAGGAATTTAACCTTTCACAATCTTATCTGTCAAAATATATAGCTCGTAAGCTTGGCAAATCATTTCGTGAAATTCGACAAGAAATAAGATTGGAAAAAGCCTGCGAAATGCTCACTGGTAGCCATTTACAAGTAGATCATATTGCGGCAGCCGTTGGTTATCAAAATGCAGAGCATTTCATTCGTTTATTTAAGAAAAAGTATCACCTAACACCACATCAATATCGTTTAAACAATAGATAATAAAGAGGAGAAATGATCATGTCAATCAAACAAGTAAAAGACTATTTTAAACAATATGATATGGATACTCGAATTCAAGAATTTTCAGTATCTAGTGCAACCGTAGACTTGGCTGCTTCTGCACTGGGCTGCGAACCTGAAAGAATCGCAAAAACACTCTCCTTTCTAGTAAATGGACAAGCTATTTTAGTTGTGACCTCTGGCGATGCAAAAGTTGATAACAAAAAATTCAAGGAATATTTTAAAACAAAAGCTAAAATGCTTTCTCCTCATGAGGTTGTTGACTTGGTCGGTCATGAAATTGGCGGAGTATGTCCTTTCGCTACAAAGAATGGCGTTTCTGTTTATTTAGATATTTCACTCAAACGTTTTGAGACAGTCTATCCAGCCTGCGGAAGCAGTAACAGTGCTATTGAACTCACAATAAAACAATTAGAAAAACACTCCGGTTATTCACAATGGATTGATGTGTGTAAGGGATGGAATGATGAATGAACACATGAAGACAGGAGGAAAAAGTGCAATTAAAAAAAGAGCTAGAAACCCTTGATACACAAAGGTTTCTAGCTCTTTTATAACTATTCCCACTCTATTGTAGCAGGCGGCTTACTCGTAATATCATACACCACGCGGTTAATATGCTTCACTTCATTCACGATACGAGTCGAGATCTTCTCAAGTACATCCCAAGGGATTCTTGCCCAGTCACTCGTCATACCATCAATAGAAGTAACAGCACGGATGCCGATTGTGTAGTCGTATGTTCTTGCGTCACCCATAACACCTACGCTGCGGATGTCTGGGAGAACCGTGAAGTATTGCCAGATGTCGCGCTCAAGGCCGAAGTTGGCAATTTCTTCGCGTAGAATTGCATCCGATTCACGGACGATTTCTAGTTTTTCTTCTGAAATTTCACCTAGTACACGGATACCTAGTCCTGGACCTGGGAATGGCTGTCTCCAGACGATGTCATCAGGAATGCCCAGCTCTGAACCTAAGGCACGGACTTCATCCTTGAATAGCGTATTGAGTGGCTCAATCAATTCGAATTGCATGTCTTCTGGAAGACCGCCTACGTTGTGGTGAGATTTGATTGTTTGTGCCGTTGCTGTTCCGCTCTCAATGATGTCTGTGTAAAGTGTTCCTTGTGCTAAGTAGTCGATTCCTTTTAGCTTGTCCGCTTCGTCATCGAATACATAGATGAATTCGTTACCGATGATCTTACGTTTTTGCTCAGGATCAGACACACCTTTTAGCTTGTTTAAGAAACGATCTTTTGCATCTACTTTAATCACGTTCATGTTGAAACCTTCGCTAAATGTTTTCATAACCCCTTCTGCTTCGCCTTTGCGAAGAAGACCGTGGTCAACGAAAATACATGTCAGCTGATCGCCGATGGCTTTGTGGATCAATACTGCCACAACAGATGAATCGACACCGCCGCTTAGTGCGCACAATACTTGCTTGTCGCCTACTGTTTCACGGATTTTCTGCATTTCGATTTCAATGAAGTTTTCCATTGACCATTTGCCATCGCAATCACACACACCGAAGACAAAGTTTTTCAATAGGTCATTTCCGTACTCAGAGTGACGAACCTCTGGGTGGAACTGAACGCCATAGAAATTCTTCTCAGCTAAGCTCATCGCTGAGTTTGGACAATGTGCACTTGTTGCATCGACTGTAAAGCCTTCTGGTACTTCAACTACGAGGTCACCATGGCTCATCCAAACGACTTGATCCGTTGGAAGGTCTTTGAATAAAGCAGGTGTTCCGTTAATATGAATATCTGCTTTTCCATATTCACGCTGGCTTGCCGCTTCTACTTTCCCGCCTAAATAGTGAGTCATGAGCTGCATGCCGTAGCAAATGCCTAGAACCGGAATGCCTAGATCAAAAATCTTTTCATCACAGCGGAAAGATCCTTCATCATAAACACTGTTTGGTCCACCAGAAAGGATGATTCCTTTAGGCGCCATTTCTTTAATTTCTTCAGCAGTTAAAGTGTGCGGATGAAGCTCACTGTACACACCAAATTCACGAATACGGCGTGTGATCAACTGATTGTACTGACTGCCGAAATCGAGAACCAAAATCATTTCATTTACTAAATTTGTCATGGTGTCACCTCTATGTCCAATATAGTTTTTTATAAACGCACAGAAAAAATGAGAGGAGAAAACCTGCTCTCAGTGTGAATCACGCTTTTGAAGCGCCCAGACTCACATCCGAACGCTTCAATTTCATGTATTTTAGAAGGTTTTAATATTCACCTATTCTAACAACAGGAAGGTACGCGGTCAAGACTATCTCCTGTTTATTAAATTTTCCCATAACTTTGCCGACTGCTGCCAAAGCGCCGACGAATCCTCTCGCCGATAAAGCGCACGTTCATAGAGCTGCGTCAGCTCTGACATGTCATGATCTCCGTCCTTGTCATCGATCAAAGAAGCGAATTCTCTTAGCGTCATACCTGGCTTTTTCTCAATTCCCCTGCGCCCTAGCTGCTTTAATAGAGCCGCATATGCATAGAAGAATGCTTCATCCTCCGGCAGACGTTTCACCTTTCTTACAATAAAGAATGGCAGCCATCTTTTTCTGAATCGATAAAGCATCCAGCTGATGAATCCAAGCAGGACAATAGCTCCTGCCGCATAACCTACAACCCAACCAGCATGCACCATATTTGGCTTTGCCTTCGCTGTTTGTTCCTTTGGTTGTGCCGGTTGCTCTGTCTCCTGCTGCTGCGGCTGGTCTTGCGGCTTTTCTTCACTTGCATCAGAACTAGACTGATTTTCTTCTTCCTTTTGATCATCCGTTCGATCGCTTGTAACGGCTTCATTCGTAAATGTCTCTGGGTTTGTAAATCCTTTTGTCGGTTCAAAGGTAACCCAGCCTCTGTTTGGAAAATAAACCTCTACCCATGAATGCGCATTGTTATTGGTTACTTCATACACATTGTTTCCATCCATTTGTGTTTCATATAACTGACCAGACGTATATCCCTTCACCCATCTCGCCGGAATCCCGATCGATCGAAGCATCACGATCATAGAGGTTGAAAAATTATCACAGTAGCCAATCATCGTATCAAATAAAAATTGATCCACATAATCTTCATTACGACCAGGCACAGCGACATTTTGCGTTTCATATGAAAACTTGGCAGATCCTAAATAATCCTCGATCGCTTTCGCTTTATCATACATATTATCCTTCGTTTCCGTTAAGCTGTTTGCCAAAGTTTTCACACGCTCTGGGAGTGAGGATGGAAGCTGCAAGTATTCACGGCCAACCTGCTGATTCACCTGCTTTTTTGTCGGTACTTTGATTCTCTGCAAATCCTCTAGGATAAATGTAGGAGATAAAAAGCTGACTTGATAGTTCCCTAAATTTTTGGGTGGGTTTTGCATAGATGGGACAATTTTCTCCGTTTTGCCTATGATTTGCAGCGGAATGTTTTCCATTGGTGTCAGCATGATCGTTCCAATAGGATACACAGCATGATTAAATGGATAATCCGATTCTATATCGATTCTTGTTTCATGCTCCTCTGTTTTCACTCGCTCAGTAAACCACCGATTCGGCACAGTGTCCTCCTTTAGCCGAGTAGGCTTCGTATCATTTGATGCATCCTCCCAGCCCTTTCCTGTGTAAATACTTTTTGTTTCTACACGAAAGTAAGACGGCTCCTTTCCGCTCCATTTAAAGACAGGTGTGCGGTCCTCACTAAACGGTCCGCCAAGCGCCGAATCATCTGCACTATATCCCACTTTATTCTGCCCGGCTGTTCCATCTTGATTCGTGACCGCCTTAAAAAACGGGACAGGATCGGGCCATTTCGGATCAGACTTTGGCAAAGAAGCACCGAGTGACGCTGATAGAAGGACAAGCGCCAGCATGGGGAAAAACCACTTTAGACGCGCTTTCTGTGACACCCGAACGCCCTCAGCTGAACGCAGTCGATCGAAATACAGCAATCCAAGCAAACAAAAGCCAAATACCATAATACGAACGATCGCAAAGGTCGCATCATATGGCGTAAACGTATCAAGAATCGTGACATACACAACCGTCATCAGTAAAAAGAAAAAGATACGCTGCTGATAGACCACCCAATAATGAAGCAAGTAGACAAGCAGCCACAGCAAAATATAAAACAACAATGTGCGGAAAGACGGATACATGTCACTCCACATACCCATGCTCATTAACGTGATATTATCCTTAATATCAGCAAACAAAGCAGACGGATAGCCTGGCGCTGATTGATAAAAGATCAAATATAAGGCGAGCAAAATCAGTCCAGCACAAATAGGAAACGTCACATACCACTTCAGACGAAAGAACGTAAACAAACACGTAAGCCCGATAAAAATGATGAAATAAGACGTATGGCTCGTCTCTGTAAAATCTTGAAGTGGACGAAGCCACTCCCATAGCAGCAGAAAAGCTACAGCATAATAGATGAACAATTCAAAACGGCTTTGCCGCAGATGTGTATGCAGCATAAATGTTTGTCACCTCACAGTTCTTTCGTGCAGCCGGTCTTCAAATAAAAGGGTGATGCGTATTCCAGAAGACTTGAGCCGGTCTGCAAGCTGTTTTTCTTTTGTCGTCAAACGGTCAACGGCTTTCTTCACTAAAAGCACGGTGATGTTCTTTCTATTTCGATTTCCAAAGAGACTTGCCGCAAGCTCCTCCTGCAGCTGACCTGTGACGACATATTTTCCTGAATGCTGATACTCACTCGCTGCTAACGGTTTATATTCTAGTGCGCGGGAAGGCTGATGCTGCACTCTTGTTAAATAATAAAGCATGTCCTGTAAATGAAGTTCTCCTTGATCGACTCGAAAGGCATGCTGATCTCCTAGTGGGACAAGACCTGACGGCACTCCTTTTTTCACAGCCGTTTGAAGAACAGATGCTGTAATAGAGACAACTGTTTCATAAACAGCTTGATCAGTAAAATCAGCAAACACGACAAGGTCCTTTGCTTGATTCTGTTCAAATTCCTTCGTCATCAGCTGGCCTCTTCTGGCCGTCGTCTTCCAATCCACCCAAGCAAACCGGTCTCCTTGCTGGTATTCCCGTACGCCTGTTGTCACATGGGTCGGTTCATTTAACCACGAGTGAACCGCTTTGCCTCCATTTTCACTCACTGACTCAGCAGGCTCTACAGGGATATCCAGCACTTTTGGGTAGACAAGCAGCTTTTTCTCTAGCGGAATGATGATTTCTTTTTCAACAAACCCAAACATATCACCCGTTTTGATTCTAACCGCTGTCAAATGATGCTCTCCCCGCGGAATATCATTCAATTGATAAGAAAATCGCCATGTTTTCCGAAACCAAGGAAACAGCATTTGCTTCATTTCAATCTGTTCCTGTAAGTGAAAGGTGTCTGGCGGAGCATCCTCTATCATGACGTAAACGTACGGAAATGGATGTGTCCGCTTGATTTCAATGTCAACGGACAGCACATCCCCCGCCTTCAAACGGGTTTGCTGTAATGTTCTCTTGGCTGTCGCGCGAAGCGGTACGAGAGCAAACAGCAATGCATACAAAGCATATGGTAAAAATGCATAAAAAAGGAACCAGCTCACAAACCCTCCCTGAAACATGGCATAACAAAAGGCTGCCGCAGTGAGAATGATGAGCATCATCACCCGTAACCATAATGAAACTGCTAAACGATGACGCGACTTCATTGAGTCGTCGACTTTTGAACTGGCACGCCAATTTGCTCTAGCATTTGTCGCAGCAGTGTCTCCGCCTTCTTCCCTTCATATGTCGCTTCTGATGTTAAAATCATACGATGCGGTAATGTATAAGGCACCAAATACTGTACATCATCAGGAATCACATAATCGCGCTGATTCAAAAGCGCATACGCCTGTGCCGCTTTCATCAAGGCGATCGATCCCCTTGGACTCACACCTAGATAAACAGATGGGTGTTTACGCGTCGCTTGAGCAATTTCAACAATATATTCTTTAATGGATGCATCCACATGAATGGTTTGAACAGCCTGTTGCAACGCATGGATATGTTCCTTTGTCATGACAGCTTGGAGCGTATCAATCGGGGATTGCTTCTCCTGCAAGTTGAGCACCTCCAGCTCCTCGAGCATGGTCGGATATCCCATCTGCAGCTTGAATAAAAACCGGTCCATTTGCGCTTCTGGCAGCGGATAAGTTCCTTCATATTCAACTGGATTTTGCGTCGCCATGACGAAAAATGGATCCGCAAGCGGCATCGTTTCCCCGTCCACAGTGACACTGCCTTCCTCCATCGCTTCAAGTAAAGCTGATTGTGTTTTAGGAGAGGTCCGGTTGATCTCATCAGCTAAAATAATCTGCCCCATGATCGGTCCTTGCCTAAATTCAAATTCATTCGTCTTTTTATTGTAAATCGACACGCCTGTTACATCTGAAGGCAAAAGGTCAGGAGTGAATTGGATTCTCTTAAACTCACAACCAATGGATTTTGCCAAAGCACGAACCATCATCGTCTTCCCTACACCAGGCACATCCTCTAGCAGCACATGCCCCTTCGCCAAAATCGCAACAAGGCTTAATATCGCAATGTCTTTTTTCCCAACCATGACTTTATTGATGTTATCTACGATTTTTTGTAAATCTGAATGCATCGGTTCTTCAAATGCCATCCTGATCCTCCTATCACGTTTCTGTCAAATTTCATATAGTCTAACTTTACCATACAACACGCATTTGCATATAACATCAGCACGTATAAAAAAGAAGCCTTCTCACGATGGAAAAGACTTCTTCTCTTCTTTCGGCTCACTTGCTGGCTCCATATGAACATGAGAGTGTAAAATATCATGCTCCTGTTTCATTCTGCGTTCAATTTCATCTGCAATATCATGGCTTTCTGCAATGTTCAAGTTGGGCTCGACCTCAACCACTACATCCACATGGACTGTACTTCCAAGATAACGCGCTTTAATATCCTTTAAATCGCCCACTCCTGGTGTTGCTTCAATGGTCTCTTTATATTTAGACATATCTTTGATATGAAAACCGTCTGTTAACGAATGAGAGGCATCTCTGAAAATCTCCCATGCAGTTTTACAAATAATTAAGCCAATGACAAACGCTGCAAGCGTATCAATCCATGCCAGCTGAAATTGAGAAGCCATAATTCCTACAAATGTTCCAATACTCACATACGCATCTGATTTATTATCAGCAGCTGCCGCATGAAGAGCCTGGCTATTGATCCGTTTGGACAGATTGCGGTTATAAATATACACACCGTACATCACAACAGCACTTCCTGCTGCCGTCCAAGCCGCGATCATATCCGGCGTTTGATGCTCAGATGAGAAGAGCGACTTCCCTGCACTCAGCAAAACCTGAAGCCCAACAAGCATCATGATAAAGGAAGCCACAAGAGACGCAATATTTTCCGCTCTAAAATGACCGTATGGATGATCTTCATCAGGCGGCTTTTGAGAAATACGCAGCCCAATCAACACAGCAAGGGATGCAATAATATCCGTCGTGTTATTCAATCCATCTGCAGAAAGAGCCTCTGAATGAAACACATATCCAATAATGAGTTTGACCGCAGATAAGATCACATAGGCAATGATGCTGACCCAAGCACCCGTTTCACCTTGTCTTAATTCGTTATAGCGCTCCATGTCGAACCGCGCCTCCTCACACATCACTTTTCTATTATTTATCTTACAAAGCAAAGCCCGTGTGGGTCTACAGCAACATGATTCGCTTATGTCAGCAAAATAGGATAAATAGAAATGTGTTGACCTAAGTAAACTTATTTTTACAAGGTCAAATGACCTCAAGCCTTACTCCTATCAACCTTTTCCAATTCTCTTCGAAATGGACATATCGTCAAATCTCTCTCCTTGGATGAATTATCAGAATAATTTTATTTTGTGACACAACTTCCCCACTCCCTTTTTTATGTTATTTTAAGAATCATCCGAAGGAAAAGAGGGAACATAATCTCTCAAATCCTTTCTACTTTTTAACATCATGTTAAGAGGTTTGAAATGTCAGTTTGATAACCTGTCCAATGCTGAATGACAATTCAGTGTGATAAAATTTAAAATATTCTAAAAACAAATTCTCTATTCATGAGAAATGTTTGGAGGTAAAGAAATGTCCAACATGACAAACGGTCTTCAAAAAAACCTTAAAACAAGACATATTTCGATGATCTCCATTGCTGGGGTCATTGGGGCAGGGCTATTTGTTGGTAGCGGCGCTGTCATTCATTCTGCAGGGCCTGGATCCATTCTTTCCTATTCTTTTGCCGGACTTCTGGTGATCTTTATTATGAGAATGCTCGGAGAAATGGCATGTGCCTATCCGACAAGCGGTTCTTTCTCACAATATGCGAGCGATGCTATCGGTCCATGGGCCGGTTTTACAATCGGCTGGCTTTACTGGTTCTTCTGGGTGATCGTCATCGCCATTGAAGCCATTGCTGGTGCTGCCATTATTCAATATTGGTATGGAGATGCACCTGTTTGGCTCACAAGTCTTATCCTCACAATCCTCTTAACATTAACAAATATCTTTTCTGTTAAATCTTTTGGCGAATTTGAATATTGGTTTTCATTGATTAAAGTCGTCAGCATCATTCTCTTTCTACTCATTGGTTTTGCATTTATCTTTGGTTTTGGCGGTCATCATACTTCAGGACTTGCCAATCTCACAGGGAACGGCGGTTTCCTTCCAAATGGATTCAGCTCTGTGTTACTCGGAATCGTTGTCGTCATCTTTTCCTTCATGGGAACGGAGATTGTGGCCATAGCGGCTGGTGAATCAGCAGACCCAGTCAAATCTGTGACGACAGCCACACGCTCTGTTGTATGGCGTATTATCGTATTCTATGTCGGATCAATTGCTGTCGTTGTCACCTTGCTTCCGTGGAATTCCGCAAGTATTTTAACAAGCCCGTTCGTTGCGGTATTAGAATACATCGGTGTTCCATCAGCCGCTCAAGTCATGAACGTTATTGTCTTAACAGCTGTTCTATCTTGTTTAAACTCCGGATTGTACACAACGTCCAGAATGCTTTATTCATTAGCAGAAAGAGGCGAAGCACCGAAACGCTTTATGAAAATCAGCAAACGTGGTGTTCCTGTAGCGGCTACAGTCGCAGGTACCTTCTTTTCCTACATTGCTGTCATGATGAACTATTTTTATCCTGAAACCATCTTTTTGTTCTTAGTCAATGCATCTGGCGCCATTGCCCTTCTTGTCTACTTGGTCATCGCTGTTTCACAATTAAGAATGCGCCGTAAAATCGAAAAAGAAAATCCAGAACAGCTCAAAATCAAAATGTGGCTGTTCCCATACCTCACGTACTTTACCATTTTGGTCATTTGCGCCATCTTGGCATCGATGCTGTTTATCGAATCCATGCGGCCACAGCTCATTTTGACGAGTATCATTACCTTTAGCGTACTGGCTGCTTATTTTATCTTTAAACCGAATAAAAAAGTGCCTGCAAATGCGGCGCTTGAAAATAAACACCCTTAATTTATCCCGCTGAAAAGCGGGTTTTTTTATTTTATTCACCTATTTGGATGTCCGCACTTATACTGTATCAAATTGTATTTAAGTGAGGATTAGTCAACATGAACCTAGAAAAATTTGTTGACGAGCTTCCAATTCCAGAAGTCGCGGAGCCCGTCAAAAAGAACCCAAGACAAACGTATTATGAAATTGCTATGGAGGAGGTATTCTTAAAAGTTCATAGAGACCTGCCCCCAACCAAGTTATGGACCTATAATGGCAGTTTGCCTGGTCCAACCATTAAAGCCAATCGAAATGAAAAGGTCAAAGTGAAATGGATGAACAAATTGCCATTGAAACATTTCCTCCCTGTCGATCACACCATTCATCCTGGGCATCACGATGAACCAGAAGTCAAAACAGTCGTTCATCTGCATGGCGGTGTCACGCCAGCAAGCAGTGACGGCTACCCAGAGGCCTGGTTTTCACGGGACTTTGAAGCAACCGGTCCTTTTTTTGAAAGAGAGACTTACGTATACCCAAATCATCAGCAAGCCTGCACATTGTGGTATCACGATCATGCGATGGCATTGACACGACTAAATGTGTACGCCGGTTTAGCTGGGTTTTATTTGATCTCAGATGCATTTGAAAAGTCCTTAGAGCTTCCGAAAGATGACTATGACATTCCTTTAATGATTATGGACCGTACGTTTCAAGAGGATGGCTCACTATTTTATCCTAGCAGACCAAACAACACACCAGAGGACAGTGACATTCCAGACCCATCCATCGTGCCCTTTTTTTGTGGAGAAACGATCTTAGTCAATGGAAAAGTATGGCCGTATTTAGAAGTAGAGCCGCGAAAATACCGTTTTCGTATTTTAAATGCGTCCAATACTAGAACTTATGAGCTGCATCTAGATAACGACGCTACAATCATGCAAATTGGTTCCGATGGGGGATTTTTGCCAAGACCCGTTCGCCATCAATCATTTAGCATCGCGCCTGCTGAACGTTTCGATGTCATCATCGACTTTTCAGCTTACGAAAACAAAACGATCACTCTCAAAAATACAGCCGGCTGCGGACAGGATGTGAATCCTGAAACAGATGCGAACATTATGCAATTCAAAGTTACACGTCCGCTAAAAGGAAGGGTACCTAAAACATTACGTCCGATTTTCAAACCGCTGCCACCGCTTCGGCCAAGTCGAGCTGATCGAGAGCGTACACTCACACTTACCGGCACACAGGATAAATACGGCCGCCCTATTCTATTGCTCGATAACCACTTTTGGAATGACCCTGTCACGGAAAATCCTCGTCTTGGCAGTCTAGAGGTTTGGTCCATCGTCAATCCAACCAGGGGTACACACCCCATTCATTTGCATCTTGTTCAATTTAGGGTATTAGACAGAAGGCCGTTTGATACAGAAGTCTATCAATCGACAGGAGAAATTGTGTATACAGGACCAAACGAAGCACCTCCTTTACATGAACAAGGCTACAAGGACACCATTCAGGCGCATGCAGGTGAAGTCATTCGGATCGTTGCTCGATTTGTTCCATATACCGGCCGATATGTGTGGCATTGTCATATTTTAGAGCACGAAGATTATGACATGATGAGGCCGATGGATATCATTCATTAAAAATGAAACCACTCTTCCGCTAAATGCGTAGAACTCTTATGAAACTGCTGATTACAAAGGGGCTAACGGACTCTATTCATTAGCCCTTTTATGATTCATTTCAAAATGGAAAAATAAATCACATGAATCATTCCTTTGAGGAGCATTACACACTTAAAAAGTTGACGCAGCAAACCGATAATACTACTATATACCCATTACATCTATCAAAAGGCACATAAGCCATAATGAACGAACAAATGGAAAATTGCGATAACAAACGGAGGAGTTCAATTTGAATGAAGAAAAAGAAACTTGCCAGGTCAAACAAGAAACAGCGGCAGGTAACAGAGAGAAGCTTTCAATTCATGAGAACGAGAGCATTCGGTCAAACATTGAACAACTAACCATTGAACTCAGTGAACAAAAAGAATTTAACCACTTCATATTAGATGAAAAACAAAAGGCCATCAGCACATTATCTTCCCTCATCACAAAAGGCGATTGTGATGAAGACTTAAAGACTCATTTTGAACAAGCATTACATATTGGACTTTCTGTCATAGAGATTATGGAGATTATTAAACACTGTACAAAGGTTGCTGGCTTCCCTCACTCCATTAATGCCCTGTTTATCTTTCAAAACTTATTAGATGAAAACAAATAAAACAGAGAAAACGAGATGTCATCAGTCCTCTCGTTTTTTTGTGTTCACTCATATTACTCTTTTTCTTTTCGTCTGTCACATAAGCAAAATATGAAAATAGCACCCGTATCACTGTTTAAAAGCTGATCTTCTTCCTATAAATTCACCATTTCTCCAGCATTTCAAGTGACAAAATAAAAAACGTCCAGTTATATAAATAACTGAACGTTTCCTTTATCGATTGACAGTGAAATTGTTAATGATTCCGCCATCCTTCTCCCAAGCGGCTTCCACTGTTTTCTTCTTCATATTGTATTCAAAAATCGTTCTTACCTTCGCCTTTCGTCCAGTGTCATCCTTTAATTCTTTTGCATTTTTTGCAACACCTAAGAAATAAACAGATGACCCGTCCGTAGAAAATTGCGGCTGTGCAGCACTTAAAATATGAACATCCTGACTGTTTTTAACGAGTGTCGTCGTTTTTCCTGTTTCTACATCAAGCATCTTAATAGAGGATGTTTCTTTTTCTTTACGAACCTTTACTTCTGTATAAATCAATTTCTTATGATCTGGAGAAAATGAAATATCATTGATCGTTTGTGAGATGCGTGCAATGCGTTTCCCCTTCTCACCTGTTTGAAGGGTGATCTTCATGGTTGTTGGTTCAGGATCTCTGCCCTTTTCATTCGCTTCATCGGTTTTTTGATAATCTTCTTTTAAAGAATAATGCTGGATCGCCAAATCATTTGAAGTCGGATCATATGCAAAAGAACTCACCGTATCGTCCTTGCTTTTTTCTGGATACAGCTCCTTCATTTTGTGTGTTTTCAAATCAAAAGACGCGACATAAAATTGCTCTCCAGAATCCTTGTTATACCTAAGAAATAACTTCTTCCCATCACCAGACAGCCTCATACTGTCGATGGAATCATCACTCGTAAACAGTGTTTTTTCTTCTTCAGATTTCACCTTTAATTCCTTAATACTCACCTTTTGCGTATCTTCATCTGTATACGTGTAATATAAAACCTGTTTCGTAGAATCATAAGCAATCGAAGGATATGCTGTCAGTTTCTCCGTATGAAGTGCCCGATCATGCAAGTAATAAGTATTGTTTAACTTTTGATCTGTAAATGAAACGAGCAATTCGTCTTTTGCATCTTGGTTTGTTTTAACTTTCCCTGCATGTTTTGCCTCTTGCCCCGGCTTCATCATGAAGAAAATAACTGCCGCAATCACTGCGACGCCAATGACTGTGATGATCCACCATGTTGATTTTTTCATTGCCTTTCAGACCCTCTCTACAAGAAAAGAAGCCAGAAAATGAACTTTTCCCGCTTCTTTGCATGCCTATGTATTAATAAGTGTAATGCCCTTTTACGACACCTTTACTTGTTTTATACCCAAGTGCTTTGAATGCTTTTGGACTTACGTCTAGTACAGCATTTGGCATTCTGCCTACATCATATTTATATACTGTAATCACTTTATGTGGTTTCGCTTTTGTTGTCACTCTTAGTTTTGTACCTTTTTTCGGTACGTCAAAGCCCATTTTAGTTGCTGCATCCCAATGACCGAGTTTTTTTCCATCTGCGCCTTTTTTACCGACACCATTATACCAAGTAATATTGCCGCTTACTTTTTTTGCACTTGCTCCATGTGAGAAACTGAATGCTAAAAATAAACTAGCTACTGTTACGATTGTCGTGATAAGCTTTTTATTCATTAAGAAATCCTCCGTTTTTGGTTTCTGCACTCATTATACATGAAGATGAACCCAGTTATTTTACAGACACATTACAATTCAAATACAAGTTGACCACTTTATGACCGATTAAGTTCATAAATACTGCCAAAATCAGCTAGAACATTGTAAGTAGCTCCCCTCTTTCATTTTATATAATGAAGGTGAATCAAATTTAAGGGGGAATTTTCATGAAAAAGTGGTTCACTGTTTTGATTGTAAGCTTGGCCTTCGTATTGATGTTTTCAAGCCTTCCTGCCTCAGCGGCTAGTCCTCGTCACGGCGCCATTGTGACACAAACGGATGAAGCCAAATGGTCAGGTATCTCTGCCGATATTGTCCTGCCGAAAACAGCCACCATTAAAAACGGCTATGCGGACTGGTATCTCGGTCTCGGCTCTGCCGTTGTAGAGAGCGGTATTTCAAAAACGTCTTCTGGCTATAAGGTCTTTCTAGGCAGCGGCTCACAAGGCGGCAGTAAATACTGGAACAGCGAATACGATTCAAGTATTAAAGATGGCGCACGCGTCAACTTAAAGCTCATCAACAACGGTGATGGTACAGTGTCACTATACGTCAATGGAAAACTGCGTTATAAGCAGCCTGTTTACAACCCTAGCCGTCTGAAAAACCTTGATGTTGTCAAAATGGTACACGGCGTACAGGATAATGGAACAAACAGCTATTCACAAGCAAGCTTCTCAAATGTACAGCTTCGAGCAAATACATCAGGAAGTGTCTATAAAAAATGGGATGGGTCAATCAAATCATCGCTTTTACGTAAAAATTTAGAATCTGGTGCTGCCACTCCTAAATTCACTGTTATTTCTTCTATTCCATTAAGTACAAGCCTTTCAGCACAATAAGAAATAAAGCACCCGATAGAGGGTGCTTTTTATTGTTCACAGCTTATCAACACTTCTCTTTTAATCAAAACAAGGATTCGTGGTAACATAAGCATACATACTTCGAAGAAAAAAGGAGATCGAACGTGAAAAAAAGTCTACTTGTTTTCATGAGTCTAGTTGCAAGTCTCTGCATTCTAGCAGCTTGCTCAAATACGACGAAAGAACAAAAAACAGAAACGAAGGCACTTCCAACAATTAATGAACGCATTCAAAAGGAAACGAAAGAAGTGATGGAGCAGTCTAAACTCATCAAAGACACTGACATCACCGTTGATCAAAAGAAAAAAATCATTTCTTTAAACGTAACGGCTTCATCTGATACCAATAGTGATTACGCTGAAGTCATCGGTTTAAACTTTGCCAAGACGCTTGCCATTGGAGCATCAACCGAAAAAGAAAACAATCTTCATAAACCAGAAAACGACAGCCTCGGCGCCCTCTATTCCTTTTATGACCTAAACATCACCGTGAAACAAGAAAACGGCAAAGTGCTGGCAAAGGGAACGAAAAAAACAAATGAGACAAAAATTACTTGGGAAAGAGCCCAATAACTGGACAAGAAAATCCTTTATGGATTTTCTTCTTTTTTTTAACAAAACTATTAACATTATGAAAGAAATGCCGATTAGTAAGATTGTGTTGGTTCTTAAGTACCAATAATTCTTATTTACATATCGGAGGAAAGTATTATGAAAAGAACGACAGAATTTGTTTTAGGTTTAATTGGAGGTATTTTTGGATTTTTCGGCGCAATGTTCGCTCTTGCTTTCGGAGGAATCGATGCAGCATTTAGCGATTCAGGCACCAGTGAAATTACAGGATTAGGCTGGGCAGCAATGCTTTTCTCTATTCTTGCCATTGTCTCATCTGTCATTGTAAAGAAAAAAGCAAAGCTTGGTGGAATTCTATTATTAGTATCTGCTGTAGGTGGCATTATTTCTATTTCTATGTTCTTCATCCTTCCAGCTGTATTAATCATCATTGCAGGCTGCATGGGCGTGTTTAGAAAAGAGCCTGTCGTCAATAACACAACTGCATAAAAATAGAGAATAAAGCTTGTAGAGATTGCTCTACAAGCCTTTTCTCTCTACTTTTTGTAATTCATATTGAATGGCATCAACTAACTCTATTATGTTTTCATCTGTCCAAAGATCCAACATAAATAGAATGTCATTCATCATGTGTGACAAATCTTCCCGGCTCATCAATTCTTCTTTGTAAGCAGGGACAACAAAGAAATAGAGCAGATCAGCCAATTCAAGAGCGACACGTACATCTTTTTCATCCATGATGGCTTTATGCAAAGAGTGGATGAGCCATTTGAGGTCTTCATGATTTTCAATAGGAACATACATCAATTGGTGTATTTCATCGGTATCCCTCCCCCTTAGAATCCTCTCAGCAGATTCCTTTGAAAGAGCCCCAACTGTATTTGAGGATATATTCAGAAACAAGAATTCATGTTGATCCTCTCTATTAACCGTCTTGATTGACGAACCATCCATCTCAATCACTCCCAATCCCTTATAATAATTCTATTATAAGGAAATTCAAGTTCGATTTAAGTCACAAGAAGTGGATTTTATGTAATTTTAAGCTAACCGGTTTATAAAAAAACACTCTAAAACAATTATTTTCTATTTTTATCATTTTTTGTTGATTTTAAAGTACTTTTATCCTATTATAATAGTCATGGTCAATGTGTAAGCACAAGATGCTTATATAAATTAAACAAAAGGGGACTTTCATTTTGAAGAAATTCTATGCTTTATTTTTAGCTTTAGGGCTAATATTTACACTGGCTGCTTGCGGCTCAACAGAAGATGTGTCTACAGGTGCATCTAAAGAAAAAGAGTCTACAAGCACAAAAACACAATCAAAAAACAAAAAAGATGATGGTTCAAAGAAAATAAATGCGAGCAAACACAAAACAACTGCTCAAGGAATGAAAGTAAACCTTGGTGAAATTAAAATTATGAAGGATAGAATCAATGTTGGAATGAATATCGAAAATACGACAGATAAAGTTCTAAACTTCTATCCAGATCAAGGTAAAGCTGTAGCGGGAAGCATGCAATTAGATGCGAATATGTTTATGACTGATGGTGATATCGGTGGCGAAGTTGAAGGTGGCGTTAAACAGGATGGTGTTATTCAATTCTTAGCTCCTGAAGGCAAAGAGATCAACATTAAAAACATCAAAGAATTAAAGCTGAAATTTGGAAATGTCACAACTGACGATTACATGAATAGTAAAGACGTGACATTCACAGTTAAAGTAAAATAAACTTTCACTAATGCCCTTGAATGATGAGGGCTTTTTTTATTTGATAACGGCTTCTGTGAAGAGGATATGCTTTATGCATACGGTCCTTAGAAAATCACGATCTCCTTTTAAAACTCAGCAAATGCTTTCCACTTAACAAAAAAACCCCTACTCCTATTTGAAAGTGGGGGTTAATTCTTTCATTATTTATCACGCTTCTTCGATCCAAACAATCCAAACACGACGGCTAGTGCAACAATAATCGCCACCCACGTCGTCAAGCCCATACGATCACCGCTTTTCTCTTTAAATTACCCATTCTCTTCATATCGGGTAAAGACCCATGAAAACACTGTCACTTATTTTAACGATTGAAAAGCAGTAAAGGTTTCAATTCATCATCCCTGGTACTTTTTATTGCATGTGACCAAATCGTGGCCAAAATCATGAAGACATAACAAAAACCCCTATATTTCAAGGGGTTTTTGAGGGGTGTTACATCATTCCGCCCATTCCACCCATGCCGCCCATATCCGGCATTCCGCCGCCTGAGCCGCCTTCTTCTGGTTTGTCAGCTACGACTGCTTCAGTTGTTAGAAGCATTGCTGCTACAGAAGCTGCGTTTTGAAGTGCAGAGCGAGTGACTTTTGTTGGGTCAACGATTCCTTTTTCGATCATGTTTACCCATTCGTTTGTTGCTGCGTTGAAGCCTACGCCAATTTCTTCGTTTTTCAAGCGCTCAACGATAACGGATCCTTCAAGACCAGCGTTGTGAGCAATTTGACGAATTGGCTCTTCAAGAGAACGTAGAACGATGTTTACACCTGTTTGAACGTCACCATCAGCTTCAATTGAAGCGACTTTGTTGTATACATTTACAAGTGCTGTACCACCACCGGATACGATACCTTCTTCAACTGCTGCACGAGTTGAGTTCAGTGCATCCTCGATGCGTAGTTTACGCTCTTTTAGTTCTGTTTCAGTTGCAGCACCAACTTTGATGACAGCGACGCCGCCAGCTAGTTTTGCAAGACGTTCTTGTAATTTTTCTTTATCGAATTCAGAAGTTGTTTCTTCTACTTGTGCACGGATTTGGTTCACACGTGCTGCAATTTGAGCAGAATCTCCTGAACCTTCAACGATTGTTGTGTTTTCTTTTGTCACAACGACTTTAGACGCGCGACCAAGCTGACCGATTTCAGTTGATTTCAGGTCAAGTCCTAGATCTTCTGTGATTAATTCTCCGCCAGTTAGAACAGAGATGTCTTCAAGCATTGCTTTACGACGATCACCGAATCCAGGTGCTTTTACTGCTACTGCGTTGAATGTACCACGAAGTTTGTTCACAACAAGAGTTGCAAGTGCTTCGCCTTCTACATCTTCAGCAATAAGCAATAATGGTTTTCCTTGTTGTACAACTTGCTCAAGTACAGGAAGGATTTCTTGAATGTTTGTGATCTTTTTATCTGTGATTAAGATGTAAGGATTTTCAAGAACTGCTTCCATCTTATCAGAATCTGTCACCATGTATGGAGAAGCATATCCGCGGTCAAACTGCATACCTTCAACCACTTCTAGCTCAGTTGTGAAACCTTTAGATTCTTCAATTGTGATAACTCCGTCGTTGCCAACGCGCTCCATCGCTTCAGCGATTAGGCTGCCGACTTCTTCGTCTGCTGCAGAAATAGCCGCAACTTGAGCAATTGATTCTTTACCTTCGATTGGTTTAGAAATCTCGTGCAAGCCTTCAAGTGCTACTTTTACTGCTTCTTCGATCCCTTTACGAACGCCAACAGGGTTTGCACCAGCTGTTACGTTTTTAAGACCTTCACGGATCATCGCTTGAGCTAGAACTGTTGCAGTCGTTGTACCGTCACCAGCTACGTCGTTTGTTTTGCTTGCAACTTCAGCAACAAGTTTTGCACCCATGTTTTCAAATGCATCTTCTAATTCGATTTCTTTTGCAATCGTTACACCATCATTTGTGATAAGTGGAGAACCGAATTTTTTCTCAAGAACCACGTTACGTCCTTTTGGTCCTAAAGTTACTTTCACAGCATCTGCAAGTGCATCTACACCACGTAACATCGCACGACGTGCTTCTTCACTGAACTTAATATCTTTTGCCATAATAACGAAACCTCCTCAGTCTTTTTAAAAATATATCTCAATGCTTTTTTATGTGATTAACCAATAACAGCTAAAATGTCGCTCTCACGAAGGATTAAATATTCTTTTCCTTCATATTTCACTTCAGTGCCTGCATATTTTGAGAAGATAATGCGGTCGCCTGTGCTTACTTCTAACGCAACGCGCTCACCACTTTCAAGTACACGCCCTGAACCTGCTGCAACAATTTTACCTTCTTGCGGTTTTTCTTTTGCAGAATCCGGTAACACAATACCGCTAGCGGTTTTTTCCTCAGATTCAACGAGTTCAATGATTACGCGATCGCCTAATGGCTTTAACATAAGAAACAACCTCCTCAATTTTTATATGTAGTCTTTTTTAGCACTCATCACCAGTGAGTGCTAACACATTTATTATAATAAAGAATGTCTTCTGCAATTTCAAGTGAAAACCTTTAAAAATTTTTACGCTTTCACGATCTTTTTGAATCTCAGATTCTTTCCTTTTCATCGTAAAAGAAGACTTGTGTTACAATAAATTTAGTTCTTTTAGTAAAGGGGTTTTCGTTACTTGAAAAAACAATATTGGTACATCATCTTAACGTATATATTGGTACAGGTATCTGCGTTTCCTTATTTTCTCATAATGAAATGGCTGGGATTCATTCAATCACCGATGACTCAAACAGAGCTTTCAAAATTATCAGGAACGTGGACAATCATCAGTTTCTGTATCGGATTGATCATTATTCTGCTCATCCTTCGAACCGTCCCAAAAGCTTCACTGCGAAATGAAGCGCCAGCTTCAATCGGTTCTGCTATCGCATGGATCATTGGCGGTTTCTTTCTTTCTCTCTTTGCACAATCAATTGCGGGGGCGATTGAACAATATGCATTTGGCATTGGACGAGAATCTGAAAATACCCAAAACATTTTATCCATTATGGATGCCGTTCCTTGGCTTGTGATCGTCATCGCCCTGATTGGACCGATATTAGAGGAAATCATTTTCCGTAAAATCATCTTTGGTGTGATTTATGAAAAAACGAATTTCTTCATTGGAGCACTTGCCAGTTCAGTGGTTTTCGCTGCTGTACATTATGATTTTCCCCATATCTTGCTCTATACCGCAATGGGCTTTACCTTTGCCTTTTTATATGCGAAAACAAAACGAATCATTGTCCCAATCGGCGCTCATATGCTGATGAACTCACTTGTCGTTCTTGTGCAGATTGAGCCAGTGAAAAAAATGATTGAAGAACAATCTCAAACCATGCAAATGATTATTGGAGGCTTTTTCTCATGAGAAACCCAGTCGTATGGGGCATCATTTATTTTGCCGTAGGTGTGGCTTTCACCTATATGGCCATTCAAAATCCAGGTGACATGTGGTCATTTTACAGCATTTTGCTGATGGTGTTTGCGGCCTATAATATCAATATCGCGCTTAAAATGTTTGCCTTCTCTGTCAAACTCAAAAAACAGCAGCAAAAATAAATCAAAAACCATTTTCCGCGTTTGGAAAATGGTTTTTTTATGGAGGATGTAACTTCATGGAACATGAAAAACTTCGTTTCTTCAATGATCAGCATGAAACCATTGGAGCTGCCGCTCGTTCAGATGTCCACGCCCAAGGTCTTTGGCATGAAACATTTCATTTCTGGCTTCTTAAAAAGGAGCTTGGCACCGTGTATCTCTATTTTCAGCTAAGGAGTCCTGCAAAAAAGGATTTTCCTTCACTGTTTGATATCACCGCAGCAGGTCACCTTCTCGCAGATGAACAGCCTTCTGATGGCTTAAGAGAGGTAGAAGAAGAACTTGGTCTTTCTATCCTTTTTGAGGACCTTACTTATACAGGAATCATAAAAGATGAAATTCACCTGCCTTCTTTCATCGACCGTGAGTTCTGCCATGTGTATCTTTATATGAATGAAGAAAAGCACATGGAAGTTCATCTACAGAAAGAAGAAGTCGCTGGTCTGTACAGAGCAAAACTGGTTGATGCACAGCAGCTTTTAACAGGATCATGTGAAAGAATTCGTATCGAGGGCTTTATAGTTGATGCAAACGGAGAACGACGTGAGGAAAGCATCGAAGTGGGTATTCATAATTTTGTCCCGCATGAGCCTGCCTATTATGAGCACCTCTTTCACACGATCAATCAATTTCTTACACAATAGAAAAAGCATCGTGATCCCTTATTGGATCATGATGCTTTTTTATGAAACATAATGTTTTTCTTTCTCCTCTGTTTGCTGCATTTTGCGGTAGGTCACTCTTGAAATGATAATGCTCACTTCGTATAAAACGAGCATTGGCAAGGTGACCATGAGGTGAGAAACAAGCTCTGGCGGTGTAATGAGTGCGGCAATGACAAGGAGGACAAAATAGGCATACTTCCGTATTTTTGATAAAAACATCGGTGTGATGATGCCGAGTCTTGTGAGAAACATCAACACGACGGGCATCTGAAACAAAAAGCCAAATGGAAGTGTTAGCTGCATTAGAAATGTAAAATACTCATGAATCCCAATGACTTGCTCTACATTTAAATCATTCGACATTCGCATCATAAAATCGACGACAAACGGAAATAAAATAAAGTAAGAGAAAGCCACACCGCTCAAAAATAAAAGCAGTGCAATCGGAATGTAAGCAAGTGTCACCTTTCTTTCTTTCTCATATAAGCCAGGACTCACAAACGCCCACAGCTGATATAAAATAACGGGACACGTCAAAACCAAAGCAATGACAAATGCGAACTGCATAAACACGTACAGTGGATCTGTAAGTTTAAATGCATTCAGCGTCAGTGTTGCCGCTTCATCGGTATTTTGTAAATACACAATGACCGGCTTAGCGAGAAAAAAACCAGCCACCATAAAGGCGACAAAAAACATCGCAATGATCACTAGGCGTTTTCGCAGTTCCACAATATGCTCCATAAGCGGCATATCTTTGACATTCATGAAGCTCATCCTATTCTACTGATCTTCTTTTTTCTTTTTTTCTTCCTGATCATCAGCTAAGCCTTTTGTGGCATTTTTGAATTCACGTAATGTATCTCCTGCTGCTCTTCCTAATTCAGGAAGCTTTTTCGGCCCAAAAATAATGAGCGCTACAATCGCAATCAGAATCAAACTCCCAGGACCGATCGGACCCATTTGCTCCACCCCCTTTACCCCTTTTCGTCAGTCCTCCTGCGTAACAGAGTAATGCTTTAAGAAATACACAAGAGACTGAAGTTCAACCGCCAAATCTATATGATGAATTCGAATGTGTTCCGGCACATTCAATCGAGCCGGCGTAAAGTTAAGGATTCCTTTGATGCCAAGGGCAATCAAACGATCTGTAATGGATTGAGCTGCTACGGCAGGTACTGTCAAAATTGCAACAGGGATATCTCCTACCTCTTGAACATGCTCTTCAAGCTTATCCAAATCATAGACAGGCACGCCGCCTATCTCACTTCCTATTTTACTCTCATTGACGTCAAAAGCCATTGAAATTTTTGTATTATTATTTTTTATGAAATTATAGTGTAAAAAAGCAGTCCCTAAATTCCCGACACCGATGAGCATGACATTGGTCATTTCATCTTGGTCAAGGGTCTTTCTGAAGAAGGTCAAGAGATAATCGACATTATAGCCATACCCTTTCTTCCCAAGTGCACCAAAGTACGAAAAATCTCGGCGAATGGTAGCAGAATCCACTTTGACTGCATCACTAAGCTCAGCTGATGACACCCTTTGTTTTCCTGATGCATGCAAATTTTTTAAAAAACGGTAGTAAAGCGGCAAACGTTTGGCTGTCGCTTGTGGAATTTTTGACTGATCTATATTCATATAAGGTCCTCCAACTTAAATATCAGATGCTCTGTGAAAATCACCGTTTTTCCCGCCTGTCTTTTCAATTAGATAGGTTGGACCGATGATCATGCCTTTATCAATCGCTTTGCACATATCGTAAACGGTCAGTGCACATACTGAAGCAGAAGTGAGCGCTTCCATCTCCACACCCGTACTTCCTTTTGTTTTCACCTGTACTTGTATGTTCAGGATGTGCGCATTTCCGTCTTCCTCCCAATTAAAGGAAATATCCACGCCTTTAAGTGCAAGCGGATGACACATTGGAATGATGGTAGATGTTTGCTTTGCTGCCATGATGCCAGCAACCTGTGCAACAGACAGCACATCCCCTTTTCCAATTTCACGCTGTTGTATTTTATGAAACACTTCTTTTATCATACGAACACTTGAAACAGCAACGGCGGTTCTCACTGTAGACGATTTGTCACTAATGTCGACCATCTTTGCTCTTCCCTGTTCGTTAAAGTGGCTAAATTGACTCATCTTTCAACGCTCCCTCACTCAAATGATACACTATTTTTTCCTATCTGTCTTTCATTTGAATATGGCGATTGTATGTAACATTTGCCGGTTTACTGCTGATAAGCTACACTTAACATATTATAGCAGAGGTGAAGTTACATGATGATTCTACAAGTGAATCAGCTGTCCAAATCGTTTGGCGCTGATACCGTTTTAACGAATATAAAATTGGAAGTCAAAGCAAGGGATCGAATTGCCATTGTAGGTCGTAACGGCGCAGGCAAATCCACGCTTTTGAAAATCATTGCCGGTCAAATGTCTTACGAGCAAGGTGAGATCATCAAACCAAAAGACCTATCGATCGGCTATTTAGCTCAGCATACCGATGTGACGTCTACACGTACGCTAAAGGACGAATTATTATCGGTTTTTGATCATTTAAAAGAGATGGAACAAGAGATGAGAACCATAGAGGAGAAAATGGCTTCTTCCACAGGTTCTGAGCTGGAAGCCCTGATGAAAACCTATGACAGGCTTCAGCAGGAATTTAAAGATCAAGGCGGCTATCAATATGAAGCAGATGTCCGCTCCATTCTTCATGGACTCGGCTTTAGTCATTTTGAAGATGAGACAACCGTCCAATCTTTAAGCGGCGGCCAGAAAACCCGTCTAGCGCTTGGAAAGCTCTTGTTAATGAAACCAGAACTCTTAATTCTGGATGAGCCGACCAACCATTTAGATATTGATACCTTATCATGGCTTGAGCAGTATTTGCAAAATTATACAGGTGCCATTCTCATCGTGTCCCATGACCGCTATTTCTTAGACAAAGTCGTAAACCACGTCTATGAAGTCTCAAGAACTTCGATGAAAAAGTTTGCAGGAAACTATAGTAAGTATCTTGATCTGAAAGCAGAGCAGCTCGAGCGGGATATGAAACTATACGAAAAGCAGCAAGAAGAGATCTCAAAGCTCCAGGATTTCGTGGACCGCAACCTGGCAAGAGCCTCCACCACAAAGCGCGCTCAAAGCAGACGCAAACAGCTCGAACGGATGGATCGTTTAGATAAGCCTTTAGGTGATGAAAAATCTGCAAACTTTCATTTTGATATTACGAGACAAAGCGGCAATGATGTACTGAAGGTACATGATCTCGATATTAGTTATGATGAAAAAACACCGCTCCTATCCTCTCTTTCTTTTCAGATTAAACGCGAGGATAGTGTGGCACTCATTGGTCCTAACGGGATCGGGAAATCAACCCTTTTAAAAACGTTAACGAACACATTAACACCAGTAAAAGGCGACATCACTTTTGGATCTCATGTCACGATCGGCTACTATGACCAAGAGCAAGCCAAACTGACATCCTCGAAAAAAGTGCTAAATGAGCTTTGGGATGATTATCCTCATATGAATGAAAAAGAAATTCGGACATGTTTAGGAAACTTCCTCTTTTCAGGGGATGACGTTTTAAAGCCTGTCCATGCATTAAGCGGTGGGGAAAAAGCACGCCTTGCGCTGGCAAAGCTGATGCTCCAAAAAGCCAATTTTCTTATTCTCGATGAACCTACAAACCATCTGGACTTAGATAGTAAGGAAATTTTAGAGAATGCATTGATCGATTATCCAGGAACTATCTTATTTGTTTCGCATGATCGTTATTTCATCAATCGTCTGGCAACGAAAGTATTTGAGCTGTCGCCTACAGAAACTAAAGAATATCTCGGTGATTATGACTACTACCTTGAAAAGAAAAATGAACAACTAGAGCTGAATGCACTTCAAGAAAATGAACCTGTTAAAAAACAAGCTGCCCAACCAGTAGAAACAACAAAGCTTTCTTATGCGGAAGAAAAAGAACTGAAAAAGAAAGAAAGACAAAAGCAGCGCAGGATTGAAGAAATTGAAAAACGGATTGCTGTCATTGAAGACAAGCTCGGTGAAAATGAAGAGCTGTTATGTGATCCTGATATTTTTCAAGATCACGAGAAGGTTCAAGCCATTCAAACAGAAAATGATACGCTCAATCAAGAGTTAGAATCACTTTTTGCGGAGTGGGAAGAGCTGTCAGATTCTTAAAGAGTACCCTAGAGGGTACTCTTTTTTCTTTCAATGAAAACTCATTATCCACAACGATACCCACAACAACTTCTTGATTATTCTTAAATACTTTGGACTTATCCACTTTATCCACAAGTTTTTAATCACATATCCACAAAAAAGTTCGTGATTATACACATCCTCTTCACTTTAAAACAAAATTTTCTAACAATTGTGGATATATAGCGTTTACATGTGAATAAATCGCTTTCATAGAAAAATAAAAACCCCTGTAATCCACAGGAGTTTTATTTATATGAGACTAGCGGCAATCCTGGCTGGCCATTCATCGCCATATCGCCTCTGATTCCTTTTTCAAACGCAATGGTTCCAGCGGCAGCGATCATGGCTGCATTGTCTGTGCATAGTGATAATGGCGGAATAATGACCTTCACGTCTGGCAGTTTCGTAAATGCTGATGTTAAAGCTTCTCTTAGTCCTTTATTGGCGGCGACTCCTCCAGCTAGAACAACCTGCTTCACACCATAGGCTGCTGCTGCTTTCAATGTTTTCCCAACAAGCACCTCAATGACACTTGCTTGAAAACTTGCGGCTAAATTCTCTGGGGCAATCGTTTCTCCCTTTTGTGACGCATTGTGTAAGGTGTTGATCACAGCTGATTTTAAACCACTGAAGCTAAAGTGATAAGACCCTTCTTCAAGCCATGCACGAGGAAGCTTAATTGTCGGCTCTCCTTCATGTGCTAACCGATCAATATGAGGTCCGCCTGGGTACGGGAGACCCATCGTCCGAGCCACTTTATCGTAGGCTTCTCCAGCTGCATCATCCAATGTTTCTCCGATGACCTCAAAAGATCCGTGCTCCTTCATTAAAACAAGCTCAGTATGTCCGCCAGAGACAACAAGAGCTAAACATGGAAACTCCAATTCATCAACCAGCTGGTTGGCATAAATATGCCCTGCAATATGATGAACACCAACAAGAGGAATTTGATGGGCAAAGCTCAGTGCCTTTGCTGCATTGACGCCAATCAGCAGGGCACCGACGAGACCGGGTCCTTCCGTAACAGCAATCGCATCCAAATCCTTAAAGCTCATACCCGCCTGTGTCATCACTTCTTCTAATACGATGGTGACCTGCTCCACGTGATGCCTCGAAGCAATTTCAGGTACAACACCGCCAAATCGTTTATGACTGTCTATTTGCGAGGCCACTACATTCGCCACGATTTCCTTTCCATTTTTCACAATGGACGCAGCTGTTTCATCACAGCTTGTTTCTATTCCTAATATGAATCGATCTGTTTGTTCACTCATTTATATTCACCCACATGACTAACGCATCTTCTCCATTATCCGTATAATAATTCTTTCGAATAGAAGCTGGTCTGAAACCGAGCTTTTCATAGAGGGATTGTGCTGGTGTATTCGAAACCCGCACCTCTAAAGAAAGATGATCTGTCTTTTTTTCTTTGCAAAATTCCATGACATATCGAAGCAATGCTTCCCCGTAGCCTTTTCCTCTATGCTCAGGGAGAATCGCAATGTTCGTAATTTGTGCATCGTCCATGACAATCCAGACCCCGCAATATCCAACAGGCTGCTGATCTTCTTCAATGAGGAAATAATGGCTGTATTGGTTATGAAGAATCTCATAGACAAACGATTCCTTTTTCCAAGGCGCTGTAAACGAATGCACTTCAATCGTATACACCTCTGGAATGTCCGCCACTGTCATTTGTCGTATTTCTGCTATGTTAAGGTTATTTTTGTCCTTCAAGCCATTTCACTTCCGCTTCTGCCAAACGAATATAGTTAGGGACAAGCTGATGAACATCTTCAGCAGGACGATCTGCGCCTAAAAATGCAAGCACTGAAGGTCTTGGGTTATGAAATGTCCCCTCTGCCAGTACAGCCGTTTCTCCTAAAATGGAGCGAATGCTCTCTTCATGAAGGTGCACATCTTGTCCAAGAAATAGAACAGGCTTTTCTGTCTGCTTCAGCTCATGAAGCCAATCCGTGAGCAGGATATTTTGATCTGGTTCGACCTCTTTGATCTTACCTTTTTCAAACGTATATAGCCCAGTATAAACTTGTCCTCTTCTCGCATCAAATAGAGGTGAGATATACCCATCAAAATATTGGCCATTTGCCGCAAGCGCTTCTAAACTCGAAACAGCCGATATCGGGATAGACAGCGTCCACGCAAGTGTTTTTGCTATGGTAACACCAATTCTGACGCCAGTGTAAGATCCAGGTCCTTTTGCCACAACGATTTTACTTAGTTCGCTTGGTGCTACACCACATTCTTTCATCAATGCTTCAACAGTGGGCATCGCTCGGACGGAATGGTTCTTTTTTAAATACGTAATGCTCTCGCCAATCACAGTGAGATCTCTTACAAGAGCAATTCCTAGTGTATGGTTTGATGTATCAATGGCCAGTATGGTCAAATTCTTTCATCTCCTTACAAAGGGACTCATAACGCTCCCCTTTTGCATCAAACGTGAGATGCCGTTCTTCTTCACGTTCTGTTCTCAGCATTTCAATTTTTAAATAGGAAGAAGGCAATTGAGGTTCAATCAGATGTGCCCATTCAACCAAGCATACACCTTCACCCTCAAAATATTCTTCGAGTCCGATGTCTTCTTCCGCATCTTCCATGCGGTACACGTCCATATGGTAAAGTGGCAGTCTGCCATCAGTATATTCTTTAATAATTGTAAAGGTGGGGCTGTTGACGATACGGGTAATTCCTAAGCCTTCCGCAAAACCTTTTGAAAAAGTGGTTTTGCCTGCGCCTAAATCTCCTTCTAATGTCAATACATCGCCTGGCATCACAAGTTTGGCCAAAGCAGCGGCAATTCGTTTCGTCTCATCCGCACCTTTTGTTGTCCATGTTATTTTCACCGTTGATGTCACCTCATTTTTTAAAATGATTATATCCTTTTTTCATTAACATTGTTTGTTGATCATTGTCTTTTAACATAACACTAGCTGCTTGATCATCCTTGACTTGTCCAATACGTGTGATCTGAATGCCTTCTTTTTGACATTGAGATTCAAAGCTTTCCCAATCAGATTCTGGTATCGTACCAGTTAAAACAAAGTCTTCTCCACCAAATAACACCCATTCAAGCCAGTCTTTGCGCAGCACCTGTAAATCTGGATGAATTGGAAGCTTATCAGCTTCTATCTCGATCCTCACACCGCTCGCTTCAGCTATCTCACTCAACTCACTCGCTAATCCATCACTCACATCATTCAAGGTGACCCGCGGGAAACTTGAACAAATGTGACCAGCAGAAATATGAGGCTGAGGCATTTTATGACGCTTAAGAAAGAAATCAGCGTCGACCGCCTTAGAAGGGACTGCTTCGTTCATTAAGATTGATAACCCAGCAGCCGACGAACCGAGTTCACCTGTGACAAAGACGACGTCTCCAGTTTGAGCACTGTGGCGATAACAAGCTGCTCCCTTTGACACCTCACCAATGACCGTCACGGTAATGACAAAGTCACTGCGGGTGGCTACTGTATCTCCACCAATCAAATCCATATGATAGGTGTCAGCCAACGCTTTCATTCCCTCATAAAGAGCCGTGACGATTGTTTCATCACCATGAGGCGGGATTGCAATTGAAACAAGATAATACTTTGGGGTGCCTCCCATTGCAGCGATATCACTGACATTGACTGCCAGTGCCTTAAAGCCAACTTCAAAAGGTGTGGAAAAGTCAAAACGAAAATGAACATGTTCCACCATTGTATCAACACAAACGACCTCTTCACAATGTGAATGAGGTTGATAAACACTTGCATCATCACCGATGCCCATGATCAAAGAGCGCTGATATGTATCTTTTGGTGTGATTCGGCGAATAAGATCAAATTCATCCATAAAAAGACAGCCCCTTCTTGCAATCAATTGGTTAAGTAGACATGATGTCAAACACAGTTAGTATTAGTGTAGCGAATATAAGTCTCAGTTCCAACTAAAAATGGTATAAAGAAAGCCTGGTGTGTAAAAACCAGGCTGGGTTGAAGTAATCTATCTATTCTTTCATATAGTGTAGCCAAACACAAATCATTTCATTGCATCGTGGGTACTTATAGAAAGAAAAAGACATAAAAAAAAACGAAACTATACGTTTTCGTTTACAAGTCATAAAAATGGCGGTCCGGACGGGACTCGAACCCGCGACCTCCTGCGTGACAGGCAGGCATTCTAACCAACTGAACTACCGGACCATTTTGGTTGCGGGGGCAGGATTTGAACCTGCGACCTTCGGGTTATGAGCCCGACGAGCTACCGAACTGCTCCACCCCGCGATGATATAAATATTACAAGCTTGGCGGCGTCCTACT
>NZ_LKIC01000006.1:0-28716 GCF_001482475.1 Bacillus sp. G1(2015b)
GGATCAAACTCTCCGAAAAAGTACAAAACCGAAGTTTTGTTTTTCGTCAGCGTTTGACTGACTACCTATGAAGTATCATAGGATTTTTTATAAAAACTCGAATTAACAGGTACGTTTTGTCTTGTTTAGTTTTCAAAGAACTTGTGTGTCACTCTCTCAAAGCGACCACTTAAATATATCATATATCTCTACCAACAGTCAACATTTTTCTTAAAAAACATTTTATTTTTTTAAGAAGTTTCCACTGTAAAAGAGATAAAAAATAGAGCCTCTTTTTGCTCCTTTGAAAGATTAACACATATCTATGAAAAAAGCATTATAAATTTCAAAAAAACTCATGTTTTTTTAGAAAAAAATAAAGCCGGTGAAGAACCGGCTTTATTTTTACTCAGTATGCTCTTGATCTGACTCTATAGTTTCTACGTTTTCTTCACTATTCTCTTCATCATCTTCTTGTGATTGTTCAACTAATGCCACTGTAGCGACATGTTCATCATCACCAAGACGAATCAGGCGGACACCTTGAGTGACTCGACCTGTTGTTGAAATGTCTGAAACGGCCATACGAATGATCACGCCGCTTCCTGTAATAATCATCAAGTCCTCTTCAGCTTCAGCATTTGTTGCCTTCACTGCGACAAGCGGACCATTGTTATCAGTGATTTTACATGTTTTAAGACCTTTACCGCCCCGGCTTTGAACACGGTATTCTTTTTCAGGTGTTAACTTACCATATCCTTTTTCGGTTACGATCAATACGTTTGCATCTGGCTCAAGGATTTCCATCCCAACGACGATGTCATCCTCTGAAAGCGTAATTCCTTTCACGCCAGCTGCCGTACGTCCCATTTCACGAACGTCTGTCTCGTCAAAACGAATCAGCATACCTTTTTTCGTACCAATGATGATTTGTTTTTCTCCATTGGTTAAACGGACAGCCATCAGTTCATCTTCGTCACGAAGACTTAATGCGATAAGTCCATTGTTTCGAATGTTGGCAAACTGAGATAATGATGTTCGTTTTGATACGCCGTGTCTTGTTGTAAAGAAGAGATACGAATCTTCATCAAATTCGCTTACTGGAATAATGGCATTAATCCACTCTCCCTTTTCTACTTCAAGCAGGTTAATAATCGGAATCCCTTTCGCCGTTCGTCCGAATTCAGGAATTTCATATCCCTTCGCACGATAGACCTTCCCTTTATTAGAGAAGAAGAGGATCGTATCATGGGTAGATGTTGAAATCAGCTGTTCTACGAAATCATCCTCATTGGTTCCCATGCCCTGAACACCTTTACCGCCTCTTTTTTGGCTGCGGTATGTTGATGCAGGCAGACGCTTGATATAACCATTATGAGTCAGCGTAATCACAATATTCTCAACAGGGATCAAATCTTCGTCTTCAATTGTTTCAATACCTGCCGTCACAATTTCAGTACGGCGCGTATCATTGAAACGTTCTTTGATTTCTGTTAATTCTTCTCTAATGATTTCAAGAACTTTCTCATTGTCTGCTAAAATGGCTTTCAACTCAGCAATCAAATCAACAAGTCCTTTGTATTCTTCTTCTATCTTTTCTCTTTCCAAACCAGTTAAGCGCTGAAGACGCATATCAAGAATGGCCTGTGCTTGTTTTTCGGACAAGCTATAGTTCTCCATTAAGCCATTTCTCGCAATTTCAGCAGTTTGAGAGCTTCTAATTAATGCAATGACTTCATCTAAATGGTCAAGAGCGATTCTCAAACCTTCTAGAATATGAGCTCTTGCTTCAGCTTTACGAAGTTCATATGCTGTTCTTCTGCGAATGATCACTTTTTGATGCTCTAGATAATATTCAAGACATTGTTTGAGGGACAAGACTTTCGGCTGTCCATCAACTAGTGCCAATAAGTTGATCCCAAATGACGTTTGGAGTGTCGTTTGTTTATAAAGATTGTTTAATAGAACGTGGGCGTTCGCGTCTCTTCGCAGTTCAATCACAATCCGCATTCCATTACGATCAGACTCGTCACGCAGATCTGTAATGCCATCAATCTTTTTATCGCGCACGAGATCAGCGATTTTTTCAATCAAACGGGCTTTGTTGACCTGATATGGAATTTCATTGATGACAATCCGCTGCTTACCGCTGGATGTTTCTTCGATAATAGAATTTGCACGTAATGTAATAGAGCCCCGGCCTGTTTCATATGCTTTGCGAATTCCGCTTCGGCCTATGATTTGTCCCGCAGTTGGGAAATCTGGTCCTGGAATGATCTCCATTAGTTCCTGTGTTGTCATTTCTGGGTTTTGACTAATCGCAAGTACCCCATCAATCACTTCACCTAGCTGGTGAGGGGGAATGTTGGTGGCCATCCCTACAGCGATACCTGTTGCCCCGTTGACTAATAAGTTCGGGAATCGAGCTGGCATGACAATTGGTTCTCTTTCACTGCCATCGTAGTTATCTTGATAATCAATCGTATCCTTGGTGATATCACGCAGGATTTCCATTGAAATTTTAGATAGACGCGCCTCAGTATAACGCATTGCCGCTGCACCGTCTCCATCGACAGAACCAAAGTTTCCATGACCTTCAACCAGCATATTACGATAGTTGAAATCTTGCGCCATCCGAACCATCGCTTCGTATACAGCGCTGTCACCGTGAGGGTGGTACTTACCGATAACTTCCCCAACGATACGTGCAGATTTCTTAAATGGTTTATCACTTGTCATACCTAGGTCATTCATCGCATACAAAATTCTTCGATGCACGGGCTTCAATCCATCTCGCACATCTGGTAATGCACGCGAAACAATAACACTCATTGCATAATCTAAAAAGGACGTACGCATTTCTTGACTAATATTTACTTCGCGTACATTTGGTGTATGTTGTTCACTCACTATAAGAACCTCCCTTTACGTATCACATGAAATAAATTATGTGGGAGTAAAATATGTATTTATCTTCACAAGACTATTCTCCATTATATCAATAATCTCGGCTTTATACACATTTATTTACTAGAAAATCAACGAAAACACGGAAAACCAGGACATTCGTTACACGCCCCTATTTCTTGAAAAACAACCTTATTCCAAACAAGAAATAAGGTTGTTCTCAGGAGGGATCTATCTAAATATCAAGGTTTTTCACGTATTGTGCATTTTCTTCGATAAAGTTTCGTCTCGGCTCTACTTTATCTCCCATCAGCATTTCAAATGTCTCATCAGCATCGATCGCATCCTCAAGTGTGACTTGAAGAAGTGTTCTCGCATCAGGGTCCATTGTTGTTTCCCAAAGCTGAGCAGCATTCATTTCTCCAAGACCTTTATAACGCTGAAGTCCAGGCTTTGGTGTTTGAGGAAGTGATTTTAACAGCTCATCCAGCTGTTTATCGTTATACACGTACTCCACACGTTTTCCTTGCTGCACTTTATATAAAGGCGGCTGCGCAATATACACATAACCGTTTTCAATAATTTCACGCATGTAGCGATAGAAGAATGTTAAGAGCAGCGTTCGAATATGTGCTCCATCCACATCGGCATCTGTCATGATCACAATTTTGTGATAGCGTGCTTTCTCTAAAGTAAAGTCTTCTCCGATTCCAGTTCCTAACGCTGTAATCATTGAACGAACCTCGTTGTTCGATAAAATTTTATCTAGACGAGCTTTTTCTACGTTTAGGATTTTCCCTCTTAACGGTAAAATCGCTTGGAAGTGACGATCACGGCCTTGCTTAGCAGATCCGCCCGCAGAATCTCCCTCTACAATATAGAGCTCAGAGATGGATGGATCTTTTGAAGAACAGTCCGCAAGTTTCCCAGGTAAGCTGGAGACTTCCAGCGCACTTTTACGTCTTGTCAGCTCACGAGCCTTTTTGGCCGCCATTCTTGCACGAGCCGCCATCAGTCCCTTTTCCACAATTTTCTTCGCAGAATCAGGATTTTCAAGCAAGAATTTCTCTAGTGCTTCTGAGAAAAGGGAGTCAGTAATGGTTCTCGCTTCTGAGTTCCCAAGCTTTGTCTTCGTTTGTCCTTCGAATTGAGGGTCTGGATGTTTGATGGAGATAATGGCTGTTAAGCCTTCTCGCACATCTTCACCGCTCAAATTCGCATCCCCATCTTTGAATACGCCATTTTTACGAGCATAATCATTGATGACACGCGTTAGACCGGTTTTAAAGCCAGCTTCGTGTGTTCCGCCTTCATACGTGTTGATATTGTTGGCGAAGGAATAGATATTGCTTGTATAGGAATCGTTGTATTGTAATGCCACTTCAACCGTGATTCCGTCTTTCTCACCTTCGATATAAACAGGTTCTTCGTGAACAACTTCTTTTGAGCGGTTTAAATGTTCTACATAACTCTTAATACCGCCTTCGTAGCAGTATTCATTTCTCCGCTCTTTGCCTTCACGCAAGTCTTCAATGATGATGTTTACACCTTTTGTTAAGAAAGCCAACTCACGAACACGGTTGGCAAGTGTATCGTAATCAAATTCAATGGTTTCCGTGAAAATTTCTGGATCTGGCACAAAGTGAGTGGTTGTCCCGGTTACATCTGTTTCACCAATAACCTCTAAATCTCCCACTGGAACGCCGCGTTTGAACTGCTGATAATGAATTTTTCCGTCACGGTATACAGTCACGTCTAAGGTAGTAGATAATGCATTTACAACAGATGCCCCTACACCATGCAGACCGCCTGATACTTTATAACCGCTGCCGTCGAATTTACCACCAGCGTGAAGAACAGTCATAATGACCTCTACGGCAGGACGCCCCATTTTCTCATGAATCCCAACAGGAATCCCGCGGCCATTATCTTTTACTGTAATGCTGTTATCTTTTTCAATTTGCACTGTAATGTCTGTACAATAACCAGCTAATGCTTCATCAATACTGTTGTCGACAATTTCCCATACAAGATGGTGAAGTCCTTTTGCATTGGTTGACCCAATGTACATTCCTGGACGTTTTCTAACAGCTTCTAGTCCTTCAAGCACCTGTATCTGATTTTCATCATAACTATTATGTTGCTGTTCCATTGCCACGTACATTCACCTACACTTTTCTTAAACGATATATTTATATGAATTGAGCTTTTAGACTTCAATTTCAATCACAAACGAAGCACGTTTTTTGAGCGTGCTTGAGGAAAGAGGAGAGTAATAAACAGATTCAGTTGTGACGACAATGGATTTGGGTGTCCCTTGGGATAACGAAATGATCTGTTTCTCTTGTTTTTGTAGAAACTCTTCTACAACAGAAGACGACCTCATTTTGTAATCAACAATTGCGACAATCTCTCGTGTAGAAACAACACAATCATCACCTAAATGAATATACAAGACTCACACCTCATTTATCAGTCAATTACTTTTCCACTGGCTACTCTGAAAATTTCCGCTTCTTTCAAGGTGGCGTGATCGATACCTTCAACACTTGTTGTAGTGACGAAGGTCTGGACACGTCCTTGAATGGTATGGAGCAAATGAGACTGTCTGTAATCATCAAGTTCAGATAACACATCATCAAGTAGAAGAATAGGATATTCTCCGATTTCTTCATGTATCAGATCAATTTCTGCCAGCTTTAGTGAAAGAGCTGTTGTTCTTTGCTGCCCTTGAGAGCCATATGTCTGAACATCCCGACCATTTACAAAGAAAAGCAGGTCATCTCTGTGAGGTCCCCACAGTGTCACCCCTCGGTCTATTTCTCTCTCTCTTAGTTTCTGAAACGATTCTTCATAGCTATTCTTTATTTTCGACAAGTCTGACGCTTCTGATACCTCTATTGCCGTCTGGTATTGGAGCGTGAGTGTTTCTAGCTCTCTAGAAATCCCAAAATGCAGCGGCTGCGCCCATTTTTCGAGCTGTTTCGTAAAAGTCAGTCGTCTTTTGACAACTTTCGCTGCCGCATCAATCAACTGCTCTGTTAAAATCTCCAGCATCGCTTGATCCGTTTGCTTTCTTGTCTGCAATTGTTTCAAGTAATGATTACGCTGAGAGAGGATTTTTTGATAGAGCGATAAATCATGCAAGTAGACAGCAGAAACTTGTCCAATCTCCATGTCGAGAAATCTTCTGCGGATTTGCGGGCTGCCCTTCACAAGACTTAAGTCCTCTGGCGCAAACATGATGGTGTTTAACGCACCAACATAATGACTGAGCTTCTGTTGTTCAATGTGATTGACCTTACCCTTTTTCCCTTTTTTTGAGATCACGAGCTGCATTGGGAGTGGACCATTTTTTTTAATGACTCTACCTTCTATTTTAGCATAGTCTTGGTCCCATCGGATAAGTTCTTTATCATTTGACGTACGATGAGACTTTGCCATCGACAATACATAGATCGCTTCCATCAAGTTCGTTTTACCTTGGGCATTCTCACCGATCATGACATTCACCTTATTGTCGAATTGAAGCTCGGTGTGTTCATAATTTCGGTATGAAGTTAACGCCAGACTTTGAATGTACATGTATTGTCACCCGTTTCTAATTCACAACTTGAAATGTGCCGTAACCTTCTATCTCGACAACATCTCCTGGGTATAGTTTGCGTCCCCGTCTATTATCTGGCTCTTGATTAATGAACACCTCATGTTCACTTAAAAACCATTTCGCCATTCCGCCAGATTGGATGACTTCGGCTAATTTCAAAAACTGCCCTAATGTAATCATTTCTGTTTCAATGGTTATAAGATTAGGCATTGTATCGACCTCTTTCAATATCACTAATATCTAATTGTACTAAAAAACAAGACAAGAAGGAAAGGGGGAAAGCGAACTGGGATGAAAGAAAGCATGGAAAACGAGAAGAAAAGCTGCTGTGCACTCACACAGCAGCCATTTTAGATTGAATTAATACGTTCTTACCGGAAGAATCAATTGCAGGATAGAATCATCATTCGGCGTACGTAGGAGGAACGGTCTCATTGCACCAGTGAAGCTTACATGAATATCGGTTCCCTCTAATACTTTTAACGCATCCAGCATATATTTTGGACTGAAGGAGATTTTAAGATCTTCCCCTTTAATATCATCTGCTTGAACCGTCTCCACCACTTTACCGATCTCAGGCGAATTAGAAGAGATTTCAAGGCTTTGTTCAGGATCAGCTGATAGTTTCACGACATTATTACGTCCTTCTCTTGCCAAAAGTGATGCACGATCAATGGCTTGAAGGAACTCTTTCGTGTTGACCACGACATCCGTTTTACTTTCTTGCGGGATCAGACGAGCTGTATCTGGATAATTACCATCCAGCAATCTTGAGAAGAACAGGACGTTTTGTGCTTTAAAAAGAACTTGTGTTTCTGTAATGACGATGCTCACAAGATCTTGTCCATCATCAAGAATTTTACTTAGCTCTGTTAAACTCTTCCCAGGAATCACGACATTATACGAACTTTCCTCGTTAATATCTAACTTCGCTTTTCTTAAAGCAAGACGGTGGCTATCCGTCGCCGTGCATATTAATTCACCTTTTTCAACTTTCCAGTTTACACCTGTCAAGATAGGTCGTGTTTCTGAGGTGGACACTGCAAAAACAGTTTGACGAATTAAGTTTTTAAGCAGATCTGTCGGAATTTGAAATGCATGATGCTCTTCAATTTGTGGAAGATGCGGATATTCTTCAGCATCTAAGCCGTTTAAGTTAAATTCTGCTGAACCAGAGCGGATGATGGTCAGGTGGTTTTGTTCTACTTCAATTTCGACAGTAGCCATAGGCAGTTTCTTTACAATTTCACTAAAGAAGCGGGCTTGAAGCACAATACTTCCTGGACGATCAATGGTGATAACCTCTAAATCTCCATCTCTTTGAGGAATGAAAGATTCAATTGAGATATCAGAATCGCTTCCTGTTAGAGAAACTCCTTCATCAGACGCAACAATTTTAATCCCTGTCAAAATAGGAATCGTTGTTCTAGAGGATACGGCCTTTAATACATCTTGGACACTTTGGACAAGACGATCTTTTTGAATCGTGAATTTCATAGTGGTCCTCCTAAATTTTCTTAATGACATGTATATATATTTTATTAATAAAAATCGTAGAAGTAATAGTAGGGCTTGTGAATATGTGGATAAGTCGAGAAAAAGAAAGGAAAGACAGCCTATCCACATGTGGACAGACTGTGTATGACTATGCTCTAGTTATTCACATTTTCCCGTACTCATTATATCAGCTTGGTTATTTTAATTGTTCTTTGATCTCTTTGACATGCTGCTGAAGCTGTTCATCTTCAACGATTAATTTCGAAATCTTCTCATGAGCATGAATGACAGTCGTATGATCACGACCGCCAAATTCTTCTCCGATTTTAGGCAGAGAGGAATCGGTCATTTCTCTAGAGAGGTACATGGCAATTTGTCTTGGATAAGCAACTGACTTCGTACGTTTCTTCGCTTTGAAATCCTCTAATCGAATATTAAATTGCTGTCCTACGATTCTTTGAATATCTTTAATTGTAATGACCTTTGGCTTCGATGAAGGAATGATGTCCTTTAGTGCCTCAGCTGCTAGATCTGCGTTAATGTCTTTATTAATTAAAGATGAGTAAGCAACGACACGAATTAAAGCACCCTCCAGCTCACGAATATTGCTGTCGATTTGATTGGCAATATAAAGCATGACTTCATTTGGAATATCTAAGCCTTCTGCTTTTGCTTTTTTGCGCAGAATTGCGATACGTGTTTCTAGATCTGGCGGGGTAATGTCTGTAATTAAGCCCCATTCAAATCGAGAGCGCAATCTGTCTTCAAGTGTCGGAATTTCTTTCGGAGGCCGGTCACTAGAAATGACGATTTGCTTACTTTCTTCGTGAAGTGTGTTGAATGTATGGAAAAACTCTTCTTGAGTTTGTTCTTTTCCTGCTAAAAATTGAATATCATCTATCAAAAGCACGTCTACATTCCGATAACGGTTACGGAAGTCGACAGCTTTGTTATCTCGGATTGAGTTGATAAATTCATTAGTAAATTTTTCAGATGATAGATAGACCACTTTGGCTGATGGATTATGGTCGATCACATAATGACCAATCGCATGCATCAAGTGAGTCTTTCCTAAACCAACGCCCCCATAAATAAAAAGCGGGTTATATGCTTTTGCTGGTGCTTCCGCGACTGCAAGTGAAGCGGCATGAGCAAAACGGTTGCCTGAACCAATAACAAAAGTATCAAATGTATATTTTGGATTCAGCATATTTTGTGGAATGTCAACGGGCTCTTCTTTAGACATTTTTTTGATTGGAGACTTTGGCATGGCTTCCTCTTCGTCCTGATTTTGAGGAATAATAAATTTAATGCTGAGCTCTTCACCTGTTAGTTCATAGATGGTATCAGCAATTAAGTGAAGATATCTTGACTCGAGCCAATCTCTAGCAAATTCATTTGGTGCCGTAATTGTAAGCGTATCTCCCTGAAGAGAATGGGCTTTTGTCGATTTCATCCATGTCTCAAAACTGGGTTTGCTCAATTTTGTCTCTATTTTTTGAAGTGCTTTATTCCACAGATCCAAAATATTTTCCATAAGGCCTCTCCCCCCTCCTTTTCTTTTTAAAATGACCAGTATCAAACTGTTATAGAACACGAAAAAGAGCAAATGGTCATCACCATTCGTGCACATACATTGTTGAAAACAATTAATATAGTAGAAAAACGTCTTTTCGACAAATTACACAAGCTGTGGATAAACAATTCAACAGGCTGTGTAATAACTTTCCACAGGTTATCCACAAATTGTGGATAATATAAATGGGCCAGATAAGTAATTAAGAGTTAAAACACAAATATAATATCAAAATAAACAAGATGGTGCAATGGGTGTCACAAACTTATCCACACACTTTACATCCTGTTGAAAAATAATTATCCACATCGGTTATTTGTGTGAAAAAAATGTCGATAATGGGTGTGGATAGTCTAAATATGCCGGAAAAATATCCACATCCATGTTTTGAAGGTCTTTTAGGAGGAAAAAAAGAATAAAATGCTGGAAACTAAAAAAGAAGGTTTCTTCGTTTGATAACTTATGTTATGCTTATAAGGTTGATAATAAGAGTTTTATCATTGATATTGACAATCGATGGGTTACACAAATATAATGAGTTAGACTGTCTTAAACAGCTATTCCTCAGGGAGGTGTCATAAATGAAAAGAACGTTTCAACCAAATAACCGTAAGCGTAGTAAAGTTCATGGCTTCCGCAGCCGTATGAGTACTAAAAACGGACGTCTAGTTTTAAAGCGACGCCGCAGCAAAGGTAGAAAAAAATTATCAGCTTAGGCCACTGAATAATGTCAGTGGTCTTTTTTACATAAAATCGTAAATGAACTGTCAGTTTTTATCGGAGTGGAAGAAAACATGAAGAAGCGAAACAGGCTAAAAAAAAATGAAGAGTTTCAAAAGGTGTTCAAAAAAGGTCAATCAATGGCAAATCGCCAATTCGTTATTTACCAGCTGGATCAGCCAAATCAAGATGAACTGCGTTTAGGATTGTCTGTCAGTAAGAAGATTGGTAATGCAGTGATAAGAAACCGAATTAAACGACTGATCCGTCAGGTGTTTTTAGAGGAAGGTCATAAGTTAAAGCAAGAAAAAGACTACATAGTCATTGCACGAAAACCAGCGAGTGAATTGACCTTTGAAGAAACAAAGAAGTCTCTCCAACATTTATTTAGAAAATCCGCTGTTTATCAACAACAACCGAAAAAGTCTTCGTAATAGAAACTTTCGTTGAATCAATTTTAAAAGCGCTTCCTTCATCTAGTGAATTAAAATGAAAACACCACTTTGCAAAGAAAAAATGTTACCATACTGATTAGGTGAGTCACTTTCTTAATCAATTCCAACTTAAATAAAGTTTGAAGTAATGGGAGGAATCTTGTTGAAAAGGCGATTATTACTAATATTTAGCTTGATTGGCGTATTGGTTTTATTGGCAGGGTGTACACAGATCAATGAACCAATTACATCAGATAGTAAGGGATTCTGGAATTCTTATATTGTTTACCCGCTATCTCAATTAATCACGTACATGGCAAACTTAACTGGTGAAAACTATGGTGTAGCGATTATTATTGTGACACTGCTAATTCGCTTGCTTATTTTACCATTAATGATTAAACAGTTAAGAAGTACAAAAGCGATGCAAGCATTGCAGCCTGAATTGAAAAAGCTTCGTGAAAAATATAGCTCTAAAGATCAAAAAACACAGCAGCAGCTTCAGCAGGAAACAATGGCCCTTTTTCAAAAAAATGGCGTCAATCCGTTAGCAGGTTGTTTCCCAATTTTAATTCAAATGCCAATCCTTATTGGTTTCTATCATGCAATTATGAGAACAGCAGAAATTAAAAAGCATACATTCTTATGGTTTGACTTAGGTAGCCCAGATCCATTGTTCCTATTACCAATTATTGCGGGTGTAGCTACTTTCATTCAGCAAAAACTGATGATGGCTGGAAATCCTTCGGACAACCCTCAAATGGCTATCATGTTATGGGTGATGCCGATTATGATCGTTGTGTTTGCAATTAGTTTCCCAGCAGCACTTTCATTGTACTGGGTTGTAGGTAACATTTTCATGATCATTCAAACATTGGTGATTAAAACACCTCAAGTAAAAGTAGATACAAAAGAAAAAGCTGGCGGGAATAAAAAATGAAGGAAATAACTGCTGTCGGTCGTACAATCGAAGAAGCAGTAGATTCCGGACTTAAACAAATTCAGCTACTACAAGAAGAAGTAGAAATCACAATAGTAGATGAAGGAAATAAAGGGTTTTTAGGATTATTTGGTAAAAGACAAGCTGTGGTCAAGTTAGTAGAAAAGATAAATGCACTTAAATTAGCTACACAGTATTTAGATAAAATTGTTAAGTCTATTGATCCTAAAGCAAAGATTATTTCCAAACAGGAACCGAAAAAGATTTCTTTCCACATTGATGGAGATAAAACGTCATTAATGATTGGAAAAAGAGGCCAAACATTGTACTCTTTAGAAACATTGGTACAGCTAGTGTTTAATCGTTATTCTGATCAGTATCATCATATAACAATTGATATTGGCGATTATAGGAAAAAACGACAAGAAGCACTTGAACAATATGCCGTCAAAACAGCAAATCGGGTTTTAAAAACGAAGAGAAAGGTTCATTTAGAACCAATGCCTTCGAATGAACGAAAAATTGTTCATGATGCGATTGCTGCATTCTCTAAAGAACTTGCAACGGCATCTGAAGATACAGGCAGCAAGCGTCATGTTGTGGTGTTGTATAAAAAATAGCAGAAAGGCTAAGATTCAGCAAAGCTGGATTTTAGTCTTTTTTTATTGAAAAATTGCTTTTTATAGATGATTCATCCTTTATTTCTAAAAATTAAGTGTGAGATATGAGTGTAAAACGCCATTTTAACAAGTAAGTAAAGGGGTCAGGGCGTTTAAATTTATTGGATTTAGGTGTAAGATGTGAAGACAAGTTTCAAACGTCGTTATTCACATGTGGATAAGTTAAGTGTTAAAATAGATAAGATGCAAAGCTGTGGATAATTAGATATGGGATACTTTCACTTCGCTTTCATTTATGGTATCTTTAAATTTTGGATTAAGCGTTTTTGATATAGAGATGGACATTGTCCATTTAATAGATAACAGACTGTTTATTCAGTAGAGAAAGAGGTGAATGAGTGATGGATACAATTGCAGCAATTTCTACGCCGATGGGTGAAGGAGCAATTGCGATTATTCGTTTAAGCGGGCCTGATGCGGTACAGATTGCTGATCGGATGTATAAAGGTCCTAAGGAGAAAAAACTTATATCGGTGGATTCTCATACGATTCATTATGGTCATATTGTGGATTCTAGCACTGAGCAAGTAATAGAAGAGGTCATGGTGTCAGTATTAAGAGCGCCAAAAACATTTACGAGAGAAGACGTTATTGAGATTAACTGCCATGGCGGAATTGTAACGGTCAATAAAGTATTGCAGCTTGCTTTAAGAGAAGGAGCAAGATTAGCGGAGCCAGGTGAGTTTACAAAACGAGCTTTCTTAAATGGAAGAATTGATCTTTCACAGGCTGAAGCGGTAATGGATTTGATTCGCGCAAAGACAGATCGTGCCATGAATGTAGCGATTACTCAAATGGAGGGACGCCTCTCCGGTTTGATTAAACGACTTCGCGGCGAGATATTGGAAACTTTGGCCCATGTTGAAGTCAATATTGACTATCCTGAGTATGACGATGTTGAAGAAATGACGCATCGGGTCTTAGTTGAAAAGGCAACATCAGTGAAAAAGGAAATTGAGTCACTGTTAACGACGTCTCAGCAGGGGAAAATACTTCGCGAGGGCTTATCCACTGTCATTATTGGAAGACCGAATGTTGGGAAGTCTTCCTTGTTGAATAGTCTTGTACAGGAAACAAAAGCGATTGTAACGGATATTCCTGGAACAACGAGAGATGTCATTGAGGAATATGTAAATGTTAGAGGTGTACCGCTTCGTTTAGTCGATACTGCGGGTATACGTGAGACGGAGGACATTGTTGAGCGTATAGGGGTTGAACGATCTAGACAGGTCTTAAAAGAAGCTGACCTGATTTTACTTGTGCTCAATTATAGCGAGGAATTGTCAGAAGAGGATATCAAACTATTTGAGGCCGTCTCAGGCATGGATATCATCGTGATCGTGAATAAGACAGATCTTGAGCCTAAGCTTGATATCGAAAAGGTCAAGCAGTTAGCGAAGGATCGTCCGGTGGTTACGACATCATTATTACAAGAAAAGGGGATTGATGAGCTTGAAATTGCGATTCAATCACTATTCTTCACGGGTTCAATTGAAAGTGGAGATTTAACGTATGTAAGTAACACAAGGCATATTGCGCTCCTTCAGGCAGCAAAACAATCAATTGAGGATGCTCTTGAAGGAATTGAAATGGACGTACCGATCGACATAGTTCAAATAGATTTAACACGCTGCTGGGAACAGTTGGGTGAAATTATTGGGGATGCTGTTCATGAAAGCTTGATTGATCAGTTATTCTCTCAATTCTGTTTAGGAAAGTAAAGGGAGGAACATAAGAAATGGGTTATGAAGCTGGCAATTATGACGTAATCGTCGTGGGTGCCGGTCATGCTGGAGTTGAGGCTGCTCTTGCATCTGCAAGACAGGGCGCCAAAACACTTGTATTGACTATCAACCTCGATATGGTTGCTTTTATGCCATGTAATCCGTCCGTAGGCGGCCCCGCAAAAGGGATTGTCGTCAGAGAAATTGATGCTCTAGGCGGAGAAATGGCACGAAATATAGATAAGACGCATATTCAAATGCGCATGCTGAATACGGGGAAAGGACCTGCTGTCCGTGCGTTAAGAGCGCAAGCAGATAAGTTCCAATATCAGCATGAAATGAAAAAAACAATGGAAAATGAACCAAACCTGACAATGCTGCAAGGTATGGTAGATCATTTAATTGTAGAAGATGATGAATGTAAAGGTGTTGTTACTCAAACAGGGGCGAACTATCGTGCGAAGTCTGTTGTATTAACAACAGGGACTTTCTTGAAAGGCCGCATTATTTTAGGAGACCTTTCGTATTCAAGCGGTCCAAATAACCAGCAGCCTTCTATTAAATTATCGGATCATTTAGCAGAACTAGGATTTGATTTGGTTCGTTTTAAAACAGGAACACCTCCTCGAGTGAATAGTCACTCGATTGACTATAGTAAAACAGAAATTCAACCAGGTGATGATGTCCCGCGGGCATTCTCCTATGAAACGGTTGAATATATTACTGACCAGCTGCCATGCTGGCTAACATACACGAGTTTAGAGACTCATCAAATAATTGATGAGAATCTACACCGTTCTCCAATGTATTCAGGTATGATTAAAGGAACTGGCCCTAGATACTGCCCGTCCATCGAAGATAAAGTGGTGCGTTTCAATGATAAACCGAGACATCAAATTTTCTTAGAGCCAGAAGGTCGTAATACACAGGAAGTTTATGTTCAAGGATTGTCTACAAGTCTTCCTGAGGATGTACAGCAGCGCATGCTTTCAACCATCCCAGGACTCGAGAATGTACAAATGATGAGAGCGGGTTATGCCATCGAGTATGATGCGATTGTACCTACTCAATTGTGGCCTACACTTGAGACGAAGAAAATTTCTGGATTATATACAGCCGGCCAAATTAATGGTACGTCCGGTTATGAGGAAGCAGCAGGTCAAGGGATTATGGCAGGTATTAATGCAGGAAGAAAAGCATTAGGTAAAGAAGAAGTCATTTTAAGCCGATCTGATGCATATATCGGTGTTCTCATCGATGACCTTGTCACAAAAGGAACAAATGAACCGTACCGTCTCTTGACATCACGTGCTGAGTATCGTCTACTTCTACGTCATGACAATGCTGATTTAAGATTAACTGAACTTGGGTATCAAATTGGATTAATTTCTGAAGAAAGATTCCAGTCATTCCAGCAGAAAAAAGAAGCCATCGAAGCAGAGAAAAAACGTTTATATTCTGTCATCATTAAACCAACAGCAGAGACTCAAGAATTTATTCGTTCACTCGGTGGAAGTGAGCTGAAGGACGGTATTCGTGCAAGCGATTTGATGAAGCGTCCAGAAATGAACTATGAATCTGTTGTGAAATTAGCTCCTGCTGCAACACCGCTTCCTTCTGATGTGTGTGAGCAGGTAGAGATTCAAATTAAATACGAAGGTTATATTGAAAAGTCACTCCAGCAAGTTGAAAAACTGAAAAAGATGGAGAACAAAAAGATTCCTGATCGAATTGATTATGACGCCATCAAAGGAATTGCAACTGAAGCGAAACAAAAGCTGAAAGAAGTCCGACCGCTTTCTGTTGCACAGGCTTCTCGTATTTCAGGCGTTAACCCTGCTGATATTTCTATCCTTTTAGTATATTTAGAGCAGGGGCGTATTGCGAAGATAGCAGAATAGAAAGGATGTCGGCATGAACATTGAACAATTTACAGCGGCACTAGAGGAGAAAGGGATCACTCTTTCTCCTGTGCAGCTTGAACAATTTGAAACCTACTTCCGCATGCTTGTAGAATGGAACGAGAAAATGAATTTAACGTCCATTACTGAAAAGGAAGAAGTGTATTTAAAGCATTTTTATGATTCAATATCAGCAGCATTTTTTATTGATTTTCACAAAGTGACGACGATTTGTGATATTGGAGCTGGTGCTGGTTTTCCAAGCATTCCTCTTAAAATTTGTTTCCCTCATCTACATGTGACCATTGTTGATTCTCTTCAGAAACGAATTACGTTTCTCAATGAGTTAGCAAAAGGATTAAACTTACAAGATACTACTTTTTATCATGATCGTGCGGAAACGTTTGGACAACGTAAGGAAAAGCGTGAAAGCTATGATCTTGTCACTGCTAGAGCAGTTGCACGTTTATCTGTCTTGAGCGAACTTTGTCTGCCTCTAGTGAAAAAGGAAGGATTGTTTGTTGCCTTAAAAGCATCTGCCGCTGACGAAGAAATGCAAGCAGGGAAAAAAGCCGTCACAGTCCTCGGAGGAGAGGTTGTTGAGAAGCATTCCTTTGTTCTGCCTTTAGAAGAAAGCGAACGGAACATCATTGTCATTGAAAAGAAAAAGCAAACACCAAAAAAATATCCTAGAAAACCAGGAACACCTAATAAATCACCAATAGAAGGTTGATCATGTAAAAGGTCGGTTTTTCTTCAATATTTATGATTTTACAGAAGGAAAAAACATGAGAAAATAGAATTATAAAAAGGTAGTTTTTAAAGGTGGTGTAGGTTCATGAAGCATTCACTCTCACGCTTCTTCGGGCTTGGTGACAAAGAACATCCTGAGCGTGAAACCGAAATAGAGGCAGAGATTGCTGAGCATGATACATTAAAGGAAGAGATACAGGAGCTCCCGGTCGACACAATTATGCCAAACCGTTTTCAGCCACGCACCATTTTTTCAGAAGAAAAGATACAAGAGCTGGCCACGACGATTCATACCCATGGCATTATCCAACCGATTGTTGTTAGACCAACAGAAGAAGAAGGAAAATATGAACTGATCGCCGGCGAAAGACGTTGGAGAGCGGTACAGACTCTTCAATGGGAGAAAATCCCCGCTATTATAAAAGATTTTACTGATACGGAAACGGCATCTGTGGCATTGATTGAAAATTTGCAAAGAGAAGAGCTGTCTGCTATTGAGGAGGCTCATGCTTATGCACGTCTTTTAGAGCTCCATGATTTAACACAAGAGGCGCTTGCTCAGCGTTTAGGCAAGGGACAATCAACTGTTGCAAACAAATTAAGACTTTTAAAGTTGCCTGAAGAGGTACAACAAGCCATTTTAGAGAAAAAAATCTCTGAAAGGCATGCACGTTCACTTGTGCCCCTAAAGCTTCCAGAATTACAAATCGCGCTATTACAGGAAATCATCGAAAAGCAGCTGAATGTGAAACAGACTGAAGAGCGTGTAGTGAAGATGCTTGAACAAAAAACAGATCGCAAACCGAAGCCAAAACGTAAGGCGTTTAGTCGTGATACACGAATTGCGATGAATACCATTCGTCAGTCTCTCCACATGGTAGAAGACAGCGGACTTAAGATAAATACCGAGGAAGAAGAGTTTGAGGAATATATCCAATTAACAATTCGAATCCCTAAATAGAAAAAAGCTGATGAGCGCCACTCGTCAGCTTTTTTTTGTCTTATTTCTAGCACACATTCAATATACATTATATTTATAAATTGGTAAAATATGATTTTAGAAGTGTAAAGGAGGTGACAACTACTTGATGAAAATGAAGAAGACTACTTTCGCCATTATTTGTTATTTACTATTTTCTTTTTCTCTTTTTTCAAATGAAGCGACAATATACGCTGTGAAATCGTCAACGGCTCATCATGCGGATGAAAGTTTGATGACCAACGAAGAATTGAACGTTCTGAAGGAGCAAGGTGCTGTTTCTAAAGATGTGACTGTACAGCAATTCAATCAAGACTATGTGTCTTCCGACGATTCGATCGACTTGATTACAGCTGACGATGATTTGAAGAACTATGGATTACGACAAAATAAGCAGGATGAGCTGGTGACGGATGAGAAGCCGCACACCCTCAAGCTCCTTTTAGGAAAGCCGTATCCTGGTACCGATATTATCCCTAAAAAAGGAGATATTTTGGTGACAACCACTGATGCTGTGAAGGGGTTGGTTGGACATGCAGGTATCGTCATTAATGAGAAAAGCTATGCTTCTATTCCAGGGTTACGGCAGCATCCGCAACTAGATTCCATTCATAACTGGTTTCGCTATAGTGCCAATACAAAGGCAATTCGGATTAATCAAGAGGAAAAGGCAGATTTAGCAGGAGAATGGGCACACGATTATGTGAAAGGTCATCCGAAGGCTCGCTACTCGATCACCATGTCCATTCAATCACTGGATCCGACTTATTGTTCAAAGATTGTGTGGCAGGCCTATGGCAAAACAGGGGACGCATTGGGACATGCGAACTTTACCATTAAGACACCCTACGGATTTTTAAAAAAGAAAAGCTATAAAACAGTAACTCCTAAGGTCATTGTGAGTGAAGGCCGTAAAATAGGTGAATTAAACTTTTGACATGTGACCCTCACTTTTGATGAAAGTGAGGGTTTTGAGCATGTCTATTTCTTGAAAAAACTATATCAATATACTTTTTGGGTGTGTTTTCATTCATCCTTTTATGTACGAAAAGGCACATTCACCGACGAATTTATAATAGGGAAACAAAAAAAGCAAACGTTTCATACTTTTTTTGATAGAATAGGAAGTATGAATGAATGAGAAACTTGTTAAGTTGAAAGTGGGTGACATCGTGGGAAAAATCATAGCGATTACCAACCAGAAAGGCGGCGTCGGGAAGACGACAACTTCTGTTAATTTGGGTGCGTGTTTAGCATACATAGGCAAACGAGTGTTGTTAGTTGATATTGATCCGCAGGGCAATGCCACGAGTGGTATTGGGATTGAGAAGGCCGACGTAGAGAAGTGTGTGTACGATATTTTAGTTGATGATGCAGATGTTCTTGATGTGATTAAGACGACAGAGGTCGAGAATCTTGATGTCATTCCTGCGACGATACAGCTTGCAGGGGCTGAAATAGAGCTTGTGCCTACAATCTCACGTGAAGTGAGGCTGAAGAGAGCACTTGAATCTGTTAAGCAGAATTATGATTATATGATTATTGACTGCCCGCCATCACTTGGACTACTGACGATTAATGCGTTAACTGCCTCTGATTCCGTTTTAATACCAGTTCAGTGCGAATATTATGCGCTTGAAGGATTGAGCCAATTGTTAAACACAGTTCGTCTCGTGCAGAAACATTTAAATACCGATTTAGCCATTGAAGGTGTCTTACTGACAATGCTTGATGCCAGAACAAATCTTGGGATTCAGGTTATCGAAGAAGTGAAGAAGTACTTTAGAGATAAAGTCTATCAAACCGTGATTCCTAGAAATGTGAGGCTGAGTGAAGCGCCAAGTCATGGAAAGCCGATTATCTTGTATGATCCACGTTCAAGAGGTGCAGATGTCTATTTAGACTTAGCAAAGGAAGTGGATGCGAATGGCTAAAGGTCTTGGAAAGGGTATTAATGCACTATTTAACAACGTAGACTCAAATGAAGAAACGGTTGAAGAAATCAAATTAAAGGATTTGCGCCCGAATCCGTATCAGCCAAGGAAAACGTTTGATGATGATGCGTTGTCTGATCTGAAAGAATCGATTCAGCAGCACGGTGTTTTACAGCCAATCATTGTTCGTAAATCGATTAAAGGATATGACATTGTAGCAGGAGAGCGCCGTTTTCGCGCGGCACAACAAGCTGGTCTGACAACAATTCCTGCGATCGTTCGAGAGTTTTCAGAAACGCTGATGAGAGAAATTGCCCTTTTAGAAAACCTGCAGCGCGAGGATCTATCTCCACTAGAGGAAGCCGAAGCGTATGCTTCCTTGCTGGATCATCTAAGTGTGACGCAAGAGGAATTAGCGAAGCGATTAGGGAAAAGCAGACCGCATATTGCGAACCATCTCCGTCTGTTGACTTTACCGGATGACATACAAAAGCTGATTGCAAATGGAACGTTATCAATGGGACATGGCCGGACATTGCTTAGCTTAAAAAACAAAAGGAAGCTGGCGCCTTTAGTAAAGAAAATCGTGGATGAGGGATTAAACGTACGCCAGGTTGAGAAACTTGTGCAGCAGTTAAACGAAAATGTTCCACGTGAAACAAAGAAAAAAGAAGCACCAAAGGATCGAGTGTTGAAAGAAAGAGAGTCCTTCTTACAGAACTACTTTGGTACTTCCGTGACGATCAAGAAACAGAAGAAAAAAGGGAAAATTGAGATTGAATTTCTCTCCAATGAAGATTTAGAAAGAATCCTTGAATTGCTTTCTACGAGGGAATCATCAGAGTGACCATCTTGATACAGGATGGTCTTTTTTATATTCGCCCAGTGATATTTTGAATAGGGGTGAAAAGAGACCGGCTTTTTTCTCTTGTCCAATCCATTTGGTCAATGTGAGATAGACTTTCAGAAAGTGTATTGGCCATAGACATGACTAGATGAAGACGTGTGTTTTGGAGAACGAAGTATTCCATGAAACCACTCACATTGACAATTCCATTAATATGAATATCTCCTACCTCTGGCAGTTCTTTTTGCACACCAGCCCCGGGCTTTAACGGTCCATCTCCAATTTGGAAGGAACCGACACTTTTCACTCTTCCTAAACAGGCATCAACCGCTACAATAAACGGGTGTTTATGAGCTTGTTCAATTTCAGCGAGTTTTTCTTTTAAATTGACTGCATGCACTGGATCAGAGAGTGTTCCATATACATGAAGCTTTTTCAAATTCAGACCTGAAAGCTTTGTACCAACAAGTGGACCTAGAGAGTCGCCGGTTGAGCGGTCTGTTCCAATACAAACGATGGCAACGGGTCTTTTTCCTGCTTTCTGAAGATGCGAGAATAAAATACTTTTAAGCTGTTGAATGGCATTTGTATCCGTATGGGACACGTATTCTTTCACCCTATTTCTAAAAAAAAGACCGTTCTTGCTATTCATAGGTCTCACTTCCTTGTCATAGTAGTTAGTAACAGTATACGGAAACAAGCTTAATTCTATACCTATGAGGTGATGATTGTGTGGAAGGCTGGTTCAAGGTGGACGCTTTTAATTTTAGGAAGCTTAATAGGAGCGGGATATGCTTCCGGCCAGGAAATTTGGCAGTTTTTTGGCATTGATAGCGGACTAGCCATTCTACTGTTTACATTGATGTTTATGCTGTCTACCTATGTGGTGTTAAAAATCAGTTATGAGGTGCGTGCCGATCACTTTGTACCAGTGCTGGAGCGGCTTGTCGGTCCATGGCTGGCTAAGGTGTATGACGTGTTAATTGTCCTTTATTTATTCACGACAACGACGGTCATGATTGCCGGCGGCGGGGTGACTCTTGAGATGTATCATGTGCCTTTTTGGATTGGTATCGGCGCGTTCTGTTTGTTTTCATTCATGATTTTTTTCTGGGATGTGAAAGGGCTTTTATCTGTGAATGCTTTCATTATACCAATTTTGGTGGCAGGGCTCATCTATGCGTTTGTTTTTTATTATATGAACCATGATCATATGTGGCGGATTGATTTTGGGCAGCAGTACAATTGGCCTGCCAGCATTGTCTTTGCTTCTTTGAATATACTATCCGTTGTGGCAGTGCTGTCTTCGGTTGGGAAAGAAATGAAGGGGCTTGGGGAAGCCAAAGTGGCGAGTATATTAAGCGGGCTCATTTTTGGTGTCATCTCGTATGTGTATAACGAAATACTGGTTGATATTTCTGGAAGCCTTTCAGCAGAGGGAATTCCTCTGTTTACAGTATTAGAAGGGGCGCCGGCGTCTTTGTTTGTATTTATGACGGTTGTCCTTTGTCTAGCCATTTATACGACGACGGCAGCAGGTTTATTTGGATTATCCAGCCGGATGCTTTCTTTTGTACGAATGCCCCGCTGGCTGGTTGTATTGGTAATGCTTCTTTTGATGGCACCTTTAACATCTCTTGGATTTGCTGATTTGATTGCTTTCTTGTATCCAATTTATAGTTTGTTGAATCTTTATTTGCTCGTCTGTTTAATGCTGTATCCGATTTTAAGTAAAAAGATATTTTCTCGCCCTAAAAATTATATTGATAAAATAAAATAAGCACCTCTCTTTTTAAGAGCTGTGCTTATTTGATCTGAATTGAATCAATAGCTTCTTTGATGTCATCGTAGACAGGCATTTGTTTAAGACGCTGGAGGCGATCCTCTAATTCAGAAATGGCCTGTCCCTTTAAATGCTGGGAAATGTGTTGTTTGACAATGGTCGTCTGGTTTATCATGTCTTCTGTTTTAGCCAACTGATACTCCAAGTGCACGCGTGTATTTGCTAATTCGTCGTGCAGCCGCATTTTGAGCAGCCGTTTTAAATCCTTACGCTGTCCTTCTCTGCGCATGGCCTGAATGGCGGCAATTTCTTCAGGAGACTGTGTTTGTGTGTGGGGTGCCGATTGATTTTCAAATACAGACATGGAGCGGCGGGCACTCACATTTTGCAAGAAACGCTGGGCGTCACTAGGAGGTTTATTTTGATTGATCATGCGATGACTCCTTTCTTAATGAATACCCATTTGCACCGCAAGGCGTCTATCTGCCTTGGCGTAGTCATCACCCATTGTGTACATATGTCTTGAAAGGGTAGAAAGCTCTTGTTCGTAATCTCTCAGGGTGTACAAGGCATTCAGTTGTTTTTCGTGTGAATAAAAGGAGGAATGGGTCTGTTCCATTCTCACTTCCTCTACGAGTGCTTCCACATCACTATGACTTAATAAATCATAGTGGCCAAAGCCGACGAGTCCTTTGAGCTCTTGTTTTACATGATGAACGGCGTCTTTTACGCTTTCATCAATTCCATCGATTTTTTCAAATACAGTGTGTACTTCATGTTCAATAATACTTTTCAGATCATAGGATGAATTTTTCAGTAAATGGGATTTTATAATAATTTCAAGTCCGCTTTGTGCATATGCACGTCCAGAATGAATTTCTTGCAGCAGCATGGCTGTAAAACTTGTATTATGATCAAGCTGTTCATCTAAAATACGGGAAGATCCATTCGGATGGAATGAATATCCATTTGCTTTAAATTCTCCTGAAACGAGAGCTAAAAAAGCATTTGTATCAAAGGATTCGTTCCATTCTATATTCATAGATGCAAAAGCTGATTTTAAAAAGGTGTCTATTTCTCTTTTTTTGTATTTAACGGATTCTTGGACTGAGCCTTGCTGCTTTGGCGGTACGGTGTACTTGACTTGTCCAACCCCTTGATCATGACGATTGAGTAAACCGACGTAATGACTAGGCTGAATATATTCAGTCAACATGTGTGTATATTGACCTTGCTGCGCCTTTTGCTGAATCGAAGGCGATAGACTGCTCCATATATTTGGGCTGTCAAAGGTGACGGCTTTTTTGACAGCTGGCTGTTCTGTTGCAACATAAGCACAAACAGCACCGGCAAGTGCTTGTCCAGTGAGATGGATACCTGCATTCGGATGCTTCTGACAGACTTTCTCTATGTATTCCTTCCCTTTAAAAAAGACATGTTCTTGATTGCTGTCAAGGGACTTTCTTTCAATTGGATAGGCATAATCTGTTTTGAGCAATGACTGTGCAGCGTTGTGTACATCTTGCTTAGATGTCACCGTCATTTGATGTGGCAGCGGACAGTGAAAAGCGACGATGAATTCGTCTGATTGTTCCGGCTGCATCGTTAAACCATATAATTTTTGATCGATTTTTAGAAAATCGTGGACAGTGAGTGTTTGCTGACCTATTTCTATCGTATGGTGCTGCTGGTAATTGTCGATATTTCCAGCATGATCGGATATGATTTTATATTCTTTATCAGTTAATCTATCCTTTCGATTGACCATCGTACCTGCTCCCTCACATAACATTTATGCAGATATCATAAATCAAAAAATATGGAAAAACCACCGCGTTCTACCAATAAAAACCTTTTGACCTACAGTGTTTGTGACAATATTGAAAAAAAGCGGAATTTAAGTAACTATTGGTCACAAATAAAATGATCTAAAAGAAGGGTTTTTTCTTTAAAAAAGAATAGGATGAACGATTGAAAGAGACTCTTTGTTTTGTGCATTGCCCTCCATCGCCGTTTTTTTGTACAATAGATGCAATGAAGTGAGCAAGAGAGGTGAAGGCTGATGGCAGACAAAGTGTTTGGGTTACATGATGTTGTTGAAATGAAAAAGCCCCATCCATGTGGTGCCAATCGGTGGAAGGTCATTCGTTTGGGCATGGATATCCGTATTAAATGTGAAGGCTGTGGACACAGCGTGATGATCCCAAGAAGAGATTTTGAACGAAAAATGAAGAAAATTCTCGTCAAGCATGAGGAGCCAACTGCGTAAGTAGGCCTCATGCTTTTTTTTATTAAATTTGTCTTTTTTACAGCAAAGCCAGGTGCAATTTCCCGTTTTGAAGCATTGATTTATTCTTTTTGACGATGTTTCTTCTATTGAAAATGCATGATGGTTAGCTTGTCTTTTCATGTAAACCTACTTATAATTGCTCTAGGTTCATATTACGCAGTATAACGAGCACGTTTGATATAGAGGAGATGAAAGAATGGCTTTAACAGCTGGTATTGTTGGCTTACCTAACGTCGGGAAGTCAACGCTATTTAATGCAATTACACAGGCTGGAGCGGAGTCTGCTAACTATCCGTTTTGTACCATTGATCCAAACGTCGGAATTGTAGAAGTTCCAGACGAGCGTTTACAAAAGCTAACAGAATTGGTGCAGCCGAAAAAGACAGTTCCCACTGCTTTCGAATTCACTGATATTGCGGGTATTGTCAAAGGTGCATCTAAAGGTGAAGGTTTAGGGAATAAATTCCTTTCTCATATTCGTCAAGTAGATGCGATTTGTCACGTGGTCAGAGCTTTTGCAGACGATAACATTACACACGTAGCTGGTAAGGTTGATCCTGTTGCAGATATTGAAACGATTAATCTCGAATTGATTTTGGCTGATTTAGAAACAGTTGAAAAGCGTTTAGCTCGTGTGAGCAAGCTTGCAAAACAAAAGGACAAGGAAGCAGTAGCTGAATTTGAGATTTTGTCGAAGCTAATGACCGCGTTTGAAGCTGGGAAATCGGCAAGATCTGTAGAATTTACAGATGAGCAGCAAAAGCTTGTGAAACAGCTCCATTTACTCACATCTAAACCAGTTCTTTATGTAGCAAACGTGAGTGAGGATGAAGTAGCGGATCATGACGGCAACGAATATGTGCAGCAAATCCGTGAGTTTGCTTCTGGTGAAAACGCTGAAGTCATCGTCGTTTGTGCGAAGATCGAGTCTGAAATTGCAGAGCTTGAAGGAGAAGAGAAGCAAATGTTCCTTGAAGAGCTTGGTATTAATGAGTCTGGGCTTGATCAGCTAATTAGAGCATCTTATTCTCTTCTAGGATTAGCTACGTATTTCACAGCAGGTGAGCAAGAGGTACGTGCTTGGACATTTAAAAAAGGAATGAAAGCGCCAGAATGTGCTGGAATCATCCACACAGACTTCGAGCGTGGATTTATTCGTGCTGAAACGGTTGCGTATGAGGATTTACTAGCTGGCGGAAGCATGTCTGCTGCTAAAGAAGCAGGGAAAGTTCGTCTAGAAGGTAAAGAATATGTAGTGAAAGATGGAGACGTCATTCATTTCCGTTTTAACGTATAGGTTCTTGTCATAGGCCAAGTGATTTGTTATAATATACAATTGTGAGTAATATAATTTATTGCTCCTTGCCCGTTTAGGGCCGCTTAGACCAAAAGGAGGTGCAATCAGATGAGAAAGTACGAAGTTATGTACATCATCCGCCCAACAGTTGACGATGAGGCTAAAAAAGCAGTTATCGAGCGTTTCAATAACGTGTTAACTTCTAACGGTGCGGAGATCACTGGAACAAAGGATTGGGGTAAACGTCGTCTTGCATACGAAATCAACGATTTCCGTGACGGTTTCTACCAAATCGTAAACGTTCAATCTGACGCTGCAGCAGTTCAAGAATTTGACCGCTTAGCTAAGATCAGTGACGATATCATTCGCCACATTGTTGTTAAAGAAGAAGTATAAATCATTGAAATATATATTTAAAGGTGGTCTTTCAATATGCTAAACCGTGTTGTATTGGTCGGAAGACTAACAAAAGACCCTGAGCTTCGCTACACGCCTAATGGTGCGGCTGTAGCCACGTTTACTCTAGCTGTGAATCGTACGTTTACGAATCAATCTGGAGAGCGTGAAGCCGATTTCATTAACTGTGTTACTTGGAGAAGACAAGCCGAGAACGTGGCTAATTTCTTGAAAAAAGGAAGTCTTGCCGGTGTAGACGGTCGTTTGCAGACAAGAAACTATGAAAATCAGCAAGGACAGCGTGTCTTCGTGACAGAAGTTCAAGCTGAAAGTGTTCAATTTCTTGAGCCTAAGAGCGGCGGTGCTGGTTCAGGTGGATACAGCGGCGGTGGCAATAGCGGAGGCCAGTATTATGGCGGCAGCCAAAACGATCAGAATCCATTTGGAAATGAACCAAGTCAAAATCCATATGGCAATCAAAACAACCAAAATCGTAATCAGGGAAATAGCTTCAATGATGACCCATTTGCGAACGATGGTAAACCGATTGACATCTCCGATGATGATTTGCCATTCTAATTGATCTGAAAAAATGACTAAAGGAAAGGTGTGAAAACAAATGGCAGGTGGACGCAGAGGCGGTCGTGCGAAACGTCGTAAAGTATGTTTCTTTACTTCTAACGGTATCACGCACATCGATTACAAAGATGTTGATCTTCTTAGAAAGTTTGTTTCTGAGCGTGGTAAAATTTTACCTCGTCGTGTAACAGGAACTAGCGCTAAGTATCAACGTAAATTGACATTAGCGATCAAAAGATCACGTCAAATGGCATTACTTCCATACGTTACTGGTGAGTAAGTCGTTGACTTAAAAAGCGGAGAGCCCCGAGCTCTTCGCTTTTTTTATTTGCCTCACTAAGAACCTCATCTATTTTTGCTAGAACTGTTTTTTGCAGTCAACCGAGGGGAAGTATGTTAAAGTGACAGTTTATTCTATACAAATATGAGGTTGATCTGTCATATTGGTAGTCTAGAAAATAATTGCAGTCAGGGCGTGGGAAGATGATTGAATTTAAAAAGGTATCGATGCAATTTTCTGATGAGCGCTATGCCGTTCAATCTGTTGATTTGGAGATTCAGCAAGGTGAGTTTTTTGTATTGATTGGACCTAGTGGCAGCGGGAAAACGACGACATTGAAAATGATCAATCGTCTCATTTCTTCAACAGAAGGTGAGATTTACATAAAAGGTCAAAAAATAAGTGATTATGATATGTATGAGCTGCGCTGGGATATCGGTTATGTTTTGCAGCAAATTGCGCTTTTTCCTCATATGACCATAGAAGAAAATATTGCTGTGGTGCCAGAGCTTAAACAATGGAGCCGGAATGAGACCAATCAGCGTGTCGATGAACTCATGTTGATGGTCGGGCTTGATCCTGCTATGTATCGTCATCGAAAGCCAGCAGAGCTTTCTGGTGGCCAGCAGCAGCGTGTCGGTGTGGCACGGGCACTTGCAGCTGATCCTGAGATTGTCCTGATGGATGAGCCTTTTAGTGCGTTAGATCCACTAACGAGGGAGAAATTGCAGGATGATCTGCTCGATTTGCAGCGTCGTATTCAAAAAACCATTGTTTTTGTGACGCATGATATGCAGGAAGCTATGAAGCTGGGTGATCGAATTTGTGTGATGAATGAAGGAAAAGTAGTGCAGATCGGACGTCCTGAGGAATTGGTTCAGCAACCAGCCAATGCCTTTGTACAGGAGTTTGTCTCAGGGGCTGCCCATCATGTAGGACATCAAGCATTTGAGCTGGAAACCTTGGCGCAACCGATGGCTCACGAAGCTCTTTTATCCTATGAGGCGGTCTCAGCACATGCCACACTGGATGAAGTCTTATCTCAATTGGCAAGGCACGAGGAATTGGCTGTAGAAAAGAATGGAGATCGGATAGGTCTAGTGAACCGTCAAGCAGTGATTCAGTTTTTAGCTGATTCTCCTAGAGAGAGGGGCGATTCACATGAATGATTGGATCCATGTGTTATGGGAACGAAAAGAACAATTGGGACACGCCTTACTTGAGCATATTCAAATTTCTTTTATTGCTTTATTTTTAGCGATTTTGATTGCCATTCCATTAGGTATCTATTTAACAAGGGTTCCAAAGCTAGCGGAGTGGGTCATCGGGGTGACGGCTGTCTTGCAAACAATTCCGTCGCTCGCACTGCTTGGCTTGCTGATTCCTCTCGTGGGGATTGGGCAAGTGCCTGCGATTATTGCGCTTGTGGTCTATGCCTTACTCCCTATTTTAAGAAATACATATACAGGCATTCAGGAGGTTGATCCTTCCCTGAGAGAAGCGGCGCTTGCTATGGGGATGAATCATCGCAAACGGTTATTAAAGGTGGAGCTCCCTCTTGCGATGCCAGTAATCATGGCGGGTATCCGAACCGGGATGGTTCTCATTGTGGG
>NZ_LKIC01000007.1:0-235 GCF_001482475.1 Bacillus sp. G1(2015b)
GTGTCACTGGAGATACTGGCTCTACCGGGGCAACGGGTATTACCGGTGCGACTGGGCCTACCGGCGTCACAGGTAGCACTGGATCAACCGGTCCTACTGGCGCTACGGGTATCACCGGAGCTACTGGTCCTACTGGCGCCACGGGCATTACCGGAGCTACTGGTCCTACTGGCGTCACGGGTGTCACTGGAGCTACTGGCGCCACGGGCAGCACCGGAGCTACTGGTTCTACTGG
>NZ_LKIC01000008.1:0-57447 GCF_001482475.1 Bacillus sp. G1(2015b)
GGTATTACTGGACCAACGGGTCCTACCGGCGCTACGGGTAGCACTGGAGCTACTGGTCCTACTGGCGCTACAGGTGTCACTGGAGATACTGGCTCTACCGGCGCTACGGGTATCACTGGAGCTACCGGTCCTACCGGTGCCACGGGTATTACTGGAGTTACTGGAGTTACTGGTGCCACGGGTATTACTGGGGCTACTGGGCCTACCGGTGCCACAGGTATCACCGGAGCCACTGGACCTACCGGCGCCACAGGCATTACAGGTGCAACTGGTCCTACTGGCGTGACAGGTGTTACTGGTGTCACTGGGGCAACTGGAACAGGTGGTTTTACAGATACTGCACTTTATGCTGCTAATAGTTCTGGACCTACCATTGTTACTGTAGCAGGTGGAACGAATATTCCTCTGCCAAACTTTCAAAACATTACTGGTTTTACGGCAAACGGCACAAGTACTGTTTTTACCGTTCTGCAAACTGGTAAATATTATATTACGTATCAAGTCAACACCACTACAGCTCTTTTGATTAGTACACGTTTGCTTTTAAATGGAGCAACTACTATTTCTGGTTCTGTTCAATCACCTGTTATCTCAACTTCATTTATCAACAACACTATTATTGTTAGTTTAACAGCTGGAAGCACCATTTCACTGCAGTTTTTTGGGGCAGTTGTCACAGCTATTTTAGTTGGAGGAGGCGGTGCTGCAGGTGCTACCTTGACCATCATTCGGCTTAGCTAAACGAAAAAAGAAAGGCTTTTTCAGCCTTTCTTTTTTATGTCTTCTATTACATTGATACACTGTTCAATATAATCAGATTGCAAAAGGTGAAAAACAGATTGGATGATTGAAAACTCTAAATTCCACCATTCTAATAACTGCAGTTTTTCGATTATTTCGGATGAAAATCGATATTTCATGAGCTTCTGAGGATTTCCGGCAGCAATTGCATATGGCGGCACATCTTTTGTGATCACACTATTTGCTCCGATCACGGCCCCGTTTCCTATACATACTCCTGACATAATCGTCGCACCATATCCAATCCATACGTCATGTCCAATATGAACATCTCCCTTCGATTTGGGATGTCCTTTAATGTGGGCAGCTTCTTTGAAAATTTGATTAAATGGATACGTAGTGATCCAATCTGTACGGTGTTCCCCGCCTAGAAAAATTTTCACTTCGTTTGCGATGGAACAAAACTTCCCAATATGTAATGTCGTTCCTTCTCCCCATGTCAGCACTTGGAAATCTGGTCCGGCATAAGAAAAGTCACCGATATTGTACGAGCTTAGTTCACTTCTTTGATTTAAAAACATAGAAGATCTGACCTCCTTAAAAGTGATAGATCTTCGTATGTATATGCTGCTTTACGCCTTCACATTATGATTGAACAAGCGCTACAATTTGTTTTTTCTTCCATACGAGCTGATAGTAGCTGTATTGGAGGAGTAAGTTCACAAAGAACGCAGCAGGGTAGCCAATCCATATTCCCTTAATGCCAAGGGATGTATAATGGGATAGAACATAAGCGACTGGTACTTCTACAAGCCAAATGGAACAAATACTAAAGATCGTCGGCCAAAGAACTGTCCCGCTTGCTCTCATTGTGGCTGCAACAATTTGGGCCGTTCCAAAAATGAGATAGCTCCAAAGTGTAATGACAACCAAACTATAGGCAATGTCAATCGTCTTAGGATCTGTTAAAAAGATAGATAAAATCTGCGGTGCAAAAATATAAACGAAAATAATGATACATCCGCCTATGGCGAAGTTAAGTCCTAACCCAATTTTAATGACATCTTTCAGTCGATTCATATTCCCTGCACCAATGAATTGTGCTGCAAAGATTGAGACTGCAATGCCAAGACTCACTGCCGGCATCTGCACATAACTCACGACTTGATTGACAACACCATAGGCAGCTGTCGCCTGTGATCCATAATCGTTGACGAAAGAAATAACGGCAATTTCTGATAAAGAAATAAGGATCATATTAATGCTTGATGGGATACTGAGCTTTAATAACGTTTTTAATAGATCCCCTTTCATCAATAAATGCTTTCTCACCGATGCATCAATACGAAGCGGATGTTTTGTCTTATATAAGTAGATATGTAGAATGATAAACGTCACAATTGTTGAAATCACTGAAGCATACGCAGCGCCATATAAGCCGAACGCCGGCAGTCCCAGCCAGCCAAATAATAAAATGGGCAGCATCAAAATATTTGTTAAGGTACTAATCATTAAGAAATAAAAAGGTGTTTTCGAATCCCCTGTTCCCCGCAAGAATGTTGTATAAACAAAATAAAGAAATAAGATCGGCATTGAGATGAATAAAATTCTGGCGTAAGCCGCACTTTCCTCCACGATATTAGCAGGTGTTCCCATGAGGTTTAAGATGTCTGTTGCGAAAAAACCTCCAATGATCGCTAAAGATACGCCAATCAAAAAAGTGAATGAAAGCGTTGTGCCAATGATTTCTTTTAATTTCTGTTCATTTTTTGCTCCATACGCCTGTCCAATAAGGATCGAGCTTCCCGATCCAATTCCAATGGAAAAAGAAACGAGCAAAAAGAAAAGCGGAAAGAATGCAGAAATGGCAGCTACTGCATCCTCTCCAATCCATCTTCCGACAAGAACAATGGACACTAACTGTCCGATCGATTGCAAAATATTGCTTAGCAAAAGCGGGATGAGAAAAATGGACATGGTTTTTACTAAAGATTGATTGTTATCTAACGTCATGATGGTTCTCCTTCTCTCTCTAAATCTAAAGGTTCTCAGCTAATATGCTGACAATACGGTCTTCTATCTCTTTCCCTTTTTCGTCATCAACAAGGTGATTTAACAAGATGGAAAAAGCGAGCGTTTTTCCGCCCTGCGTGTCAATATATCCAGATAGTGTGCTGACCGTTGTTAACGACCCTGTTTTTGCACGTACTTTTTCTAGTGTAGCTGGTTCTTTCAATCTGTTCCTTAACGTGCCCCCCACCATTCGTTCACTCGCCCCTGCTAAAGGGAGCGCATGTTCATAGGTTTTAAACCATTTTTCCTTTTGAATGTTTGTCAAAAATAAAGTGAACTGGTTAGCAGAGACAAGGTTAATAGGTGATATCCCCGAGCCGTCACGCAAAACTGCAAGCGAAGGATCGATGCCAAACGCAGGAAGCCGTTCATTCATGACGTCCAGCCCAGCTTCAAAGCTCCCTTTGTTCTTCACTTTTTTGCCTAGTTCCTTTAGCAAAATTTCTGCATGTGTATTGTTGCTTAATTTCATCATAGGAACGAGCAGCTCTGATAATGGCATCGATGTATGGGAGGCGATTTTTTTGGCTTTTTTAGGAACTTGTTTTGCTTTCAGTGGCCCCTTTACTTGAATGCCTTCCGCCTTTAACGCTCGTTTCATTAAGTCTAAAGCATAGGCGGCCGGATCCCATAAAGCGACCCATTGTTTAGATGAGCTTGCTTTAACCGGAATGGTCCCAGTCAACGTAATCTTGTTGGTTCCGTGAGAGCGCTTAAAAGAGATTTTCTTTTTTCCGCCTTCTGGAACTGTTTTCACTTGATTGATGACTTGAGCGACATCCGTCTTCGGGATCATCTCATACTCGGCTTTCTGTCCTGCTTTTTTTCCTGGTTGTACTTCGAGAATCACGGTCCCTGCATCATAATCTTGATTCGGTGAAGCCGTGAGAGCAGAAATTTGTGCCCCGTAATATTGATCCTCATCACTCCAAGGCAGATCAATGGAGTATCTCGTGTCATCAAACCAAGTGTCATCTGCTGCAAGCTGTCCGCGAATGCTATGTATTCCGGCTTTTTTGACTTGTTTGGCAAGTGCTGCAAAATCCTTCTCTAATAAAGTCGGATCGCCGGTGCCGCGAAGATAAAGGCTGCCATGTAACGTTTTCTTTTGAATGGAACCATCCATCCAGATGTCTGTAGGGAATGTGTGTGTTTCTCCAAGTATATCAAGTGCGATGGCTGATGTGAGCAGTTTCATATTAGAAGCAGGAGTAAGACGAATATCGGCTTGATGTTCATAAAGAAGAGAGTTGTCAGAAGTATCGCGGACGCTGATGCCAGAGATCGCGCCCTCTAAATCAGGTGCTGTTCGTATGAGTTCGTCTAAAGCGGTCATCCAAGCCAGTGAATCGTCACGAGCTGTGAGCTGTTCATCTTTCGCTGAAAAAGGAAGAAATAAAATCGACAGGATACATATTTGTAAAAACATGAGCTGTGAAAAGCGCTTCACGCAATCCCTCCTTTTTGTTGCAGCCAATTTTAGAAGAATATGTTCATTATACACAAAAGAACGTTTGTTCTCAAAGGTTTTTTAAACAGAAAAGTCAGCTTTCTTTGACGAAAACTGACAAGCCCTTTACCTGTTTTCTGGATTCCAACCATCGGCTCCGCCAAGAACTGCTTGAACCGTGATCTGACTTGCTTCGTTATTGGTTAAAATAGTTGACCATTTTACGCGGTTTGCTGGACTGCTCCCTGCTCCTGTCGATCCAAATTCTTTATAGCTGGCCGTTCTTTCGTTGTCACGGTTATCCCAGTTATGCCATCCCACTGCTTTTATATGGTCATCCATTTTTGTATGGAGGAATGTCACAGCCGAATAAGGTCTCCACGGACGTCCTAAATAAACCGATTGCGCAGCTGCCGTTCCCTTTTTCAACGTAGAATCTATGAATACGTAACCGTATCTTTGTGCTTCTGTTGTGGATGCTGCAGTAATATACCCATTTCCAAGGCTTTTTATTTCAGCTCTTTTAAACACAGCGGTGGCTGATCCAAAAATAAAATCGACCGTGCCCTCGATATAGCAATTTTCATAATATTGCCGCCCTGTGCCTGTTGCATAAAGTGTATCTTGATAGCCTAACACACGTATTTGTTTGAACACAGCGCGGTCTCCAGACACATACAGCGCCACCGCCTGACCAGCATGTCTGCCAGCTGTATTTTGGAAGGTAATATTTTCTGCGTAAAAGTCGTTTGCACGGATCATTGTACTTGAGCTATTTGTTGTACTCCCAGTGCTTGCATTTGTGTCATCATACGTAAGGATCGTTTTGTGCTGGTTTTCACCGATAAAAGATACGTGTGGTTTATTTTGCGGAAGCAAAATTTTTTCTCTATATACGCCATTTTTAATATAGATCGTTGCCCGCTGTTGATTGTTTGTTGGAATCGCATCAATGGCAGACTGAACGGTGCGGTATGCCCCGCTTCCCTTTTGATCAACGACAAGGACGCGGTTATGCCCTGCTTCTGCTGCTTGAAGTGAAGCTGGGTCAAAAAGAAATAAAGACAAGACCATGACAATCCATACGTTTCTACATTTCATCACATATCTCCTCCTCATTTTGTGAACGTTTTCATCAAACATTCTTTTTGATCCTATTCCATACACACGCAAAAAAACACCCACGTTTTTATGTTGTGGATGTTTTTTTAGATTTTTCATATTGCATCGCATAAATTCCTTCATTTTCAATCCATTCACAAAACAGAACGTCTCGATAGGAAGAAATGTGCTGCTTTTTTAATTGATCTCTCAGCCAGGATTCATCAAAGCCAGCTTCTTGTAAATCATCTTTTAAAATTTCGCCGTCAATAATAAACGTTCTAGGCAATTTGACTTCTTTTCCCTTCACATTCACATCTTCTGCTGTGGCTGGTGCGTATTTCATTTTCGGAAGAACACTGACAGATCCGTCAGTTTCCAAAATGGCATATTCAATTTCATTCAGGGCAAAATGGCCTTTTGCGCGAACCAGTGTCTGCAGCTGATTGATATCAAGCATATTCTTCTTCAACCGGTTGTAGTGAATCTTCCCCTTATCAATCACAAGCGTAGGTCTTCCTTCTAAAAACGCACGAATGGACTTAAAGCGCTGTGAAAGCCATTCAACTGTATAAATGAGAACGCCCCATACCGCAACAGCAAATAAAATGTGCTGAATCTTGACCTCTGGGTCAAAAATGGCGTTTCCGACCATTTCGCCTAAAATAAGTGCAGAAATGAAATCAAACGGTGTGATTTGTGCAAATTGTGTTTTTCCTAATAATTTTGTAATTAAAAATAAAGCAAAAAATCCAATGAAGAGTTCAGTCAAAATATTAACGAACGGCACAAAAGTTCCTTCCTTTCTTACTGCATTTATAACAGCATATACATGAAAGGAAGGATCTAAACGTGTTCGTCATTTCCATCAATGCATCATTCTTCATCTCTATCTCCAATACATAAAAAGCCATGACCACACTTCGGTCATGGCTTTTCTTTATATTGTAACACCCTTTGTTTGACCTATTTTGGCAGAACCGAACTCCCCATTAAATAACGGTCTACCTCGTGCGCCACTTGTCTGCCTTCATTAATTGCCCAGACAATCAAGCTTTGCCCGCGTCTTGCATCTCCCGCTGCAAATACGCCTTCTACATTTGTTGTATATTCCCCATACTTTGCGTCAATGCGATTGTTTTTGCTGTCCACGCCAAAGTGTTTCACAAGCGGCTGTTCAGTTCCCTCAAAACCAATTGCAATAAAGACGAGCTGAGCAGGCCATACCTTCTCTGTCCCTGGAATCTCATGAAATTCAAACTTCCCTTGTTCGTTTTTCACCTTTTCCATTTGAATGGTATGAAGCTCTTTTAATTTCCCATTTTTATCTGCCACAATTTTTGTGGTTTGAATTGAATATTGACGCGGATCTTCTCCGAATTTTGCTTGTGCTTCTTCATAAGCATAATCCAGTGAGAAGACATAAGGCTGTTCTGGCCACATGTTATCCCCTACACGTGTATCTGGAAGCTTTGGATGCTTCCCGAATTGAACAACACTTTTTGCTTTTTGGCGAAGTGCAGTTGCGACGCAGTCAGCGCCTGTATCTCCTCCGCCAATCACAATCACGTCTTTTCCTTTTGCATCAATGAAGTTTTTGTCTTTGAATCCTGAATCAAGCATGCTTTTCGTTGCGAGTGTTAAATAATCCATTGCAAGGTGAATCCCTTTTGCTTCCCTGCCTTCAATTAACAGGTCACGCTGCTTTTGTGCACCTGTACAAAGGATAACCGCATCAAACTGCTCTTTCAGTTCGTCGGCAGTGATATCCACGCCGATTTCTGTGTTTGTCACAAAGTCAATGCCTTCTTGTCTTAGCAGTTTGACTCTTCGCTCGACCACTTCTTTGTCGAGCTTCATATTTGGAATCCCGTAAGTCAGCAGTCCGCCAAGGCGGTCAGAACGCTCGAACACTGTAACAGCGTGTCCTGCTTGGTTTAATTGATCAGCACTTGCAAGTCCTGCTGGTCCTGAGCCGACAATGGCAATTTTCTTCCCTGTACGGCTTGAAGGGATTCTTGGCGTGATCCATCCATTTTCAAAACCTTTATCAATGATCGTGCGTTCGATATTTTTAATCGAAACAGCTGGATCATTAATAGCGACTGTACATGAACCTTCACAAGGCGCAGGACATACTCTCCCAGTAAACTCAGGGAAATTATTTGTTTTTTGCAGTCTTTCGAGCGCTTCTTTCCATCTTCCGCGATAGACCAGGTCATTCCACTCTGGAATTAAATTGTAGATCGGGCAGCCAGACACGCCGCCCCTGATCTCCATACCAATTTGACAAAACGGTGTTCCGCAATCCATACATCTAGCGCCCTGTTTCTTCAATACGTCATCTGTATAAGGAGCTGAATATTCTTTCCAGTCATTTTGACGAGTGAGAGGGTCACGTTCATTTGGCTTTTCTCTTTTATATTCCATAAAACCTGTTGCTTTGCCCATTGTCCTCTCCCCTTTCTTAATGAGCGAGGGCTGCTTTTTGCCCGTTTGCCGTTTCTTGATTTTTCGGTTTTGTATTTGCTTCAAAGGCAAACATCACCGCTTCTTCATGACTGAGGCCCGCTTGTTTTTGTTCTTCAATGCTTTGAAGCATCATTTTGTAATTTCTCGGAATGACTTTGATAAATTGATCCTTTTCTTGCTCCCAGTTTTCAAGAAGTGCTGCTGCTTTTGAGCTGTTTGTATAATCAAGGTGTTCCTTGATCATTTGCTTCACTTCTTGTTCTTCTTCATGATCTGTGAGCTTTTCAAACATGATCATTTCCATGTTGCACATTCTTTTGAACTGTTTGGCATCCGATGTATGGATGTAAGCCACACCACCAGACATACCTGCACCAAAGTTTTTCCCAACGTCTCCTAAAATGACGACACGTCCGCCAGTCATGTATTCACAGCCGTGATCTCCGATTCCTTCAACAACCACATGTACACCTGAATTACGAACAGCAAATCGTTCACCAGCACGTCCGTTAATATAAGCTTTTCCGCTAGTTGCACCGTAAAATGCGACGTTTCCTACAATGACGTTTTCATGTCCATTTTGTACAAAATGATCAGACGTTTTAACAGCAATTTTGCCTCCTGAGAGTCCTTTGCCGATATAGTCATTTGAATCACCTGTTAAATAGAGAGACATACCCTTTGGCACAAATGCGCCAAAGCTTTGTCCAGCTGAACCAGTGAATCTTAGTGTGATCGTATCCTCTGGCAAGCCCTCTTCCCCGTAGCGCTTAGACACTTCACTGCCAGTGATGGTTCCGGCCACACGGTTGATATTGCGAATGTTCAATGATAGATCAACTGGTGTTTGATGATTCAGCGCTTCTTGTACATAAGGAAGGATTTCATTCATATCCAGCGATTCATCAATTTTATGATTTTGCGGTGTTCTGAATGTCCGCGCTCCTTCTGGCTGATAAAGCAGTGTTTCAAGGTTTAGCTGCCCTGCTTTCCAGTGAGCTTTTGCTCGTTCACTGACCGCTAAGACGTCCGTGCGACCAATTAATTCATCCATTGATGTAAAGCCGAGTTCTGCTAAGATTTCTCTTACTTCCTCTGCAATAAACATCATGAAATTCACAATGTGATCAGGGTTACCCATGAATTTTTTGCGAAGCTCTGGATTTTGTGTGGCAACACCGACCGGGCAAGTATCTAAATGACATGCTCTCATCATTACGCAGCCCAGCACGACAAGTGGAGCTGTCGCAAAGCCATACTCTTCTGCTCCTAAAATCGCAGCCATGACAACGTCGCGGCCAGTCATTAACTTTCCGTCCGTTTCAAGAACAACTCTCTCGCGAAGACCGTTTAGCACAAGGGTTTGATGCGCCTCTGCCAATCCAAGCTCCCAAGGAAGTCCTGTGTGTTTAATACTCGTTTTCGGTGAAGCTCCTGTACCGCCGTCATAGCCGCTAATGACAATGACGTCTGCAGTTCCTTTTGCTACACCTGCTGCGATTGTGCCAACGCCTGCTTTAGATACAAGCTTGACACTGATGCGTGCATCACGGTTTGCGTTTTTCAAATCATGAATCAGCTGTGCCAAATCCTCGATTGAATAAATATCATGATGCGGCGGTGGTGAAATTAATCCGACACCTGGCGTAGAACCACGTACATCGGCCACCCAAGGATACACTTTATTTCCTGGAAGCTGTCCGCCTTCTCCCGGCTTTGCCCCTTGCGCCATTTTAATTTGCAATTCATCTGCATTGACTAAGTAATGACTTTTCACACCAAATCGGCCAGAAGCGATTTGTTTAATGGCGCTTCTGCGATCATCACCGTGTTCATCTACTGTAAAGCGGGCAGGATCTTCTCCGCCTTCTCCGCTGTTACTTTTACCGCCAATTCGGTTCATCGCAATTGCAAGTGCCTCATGCGCTTCTTTACTTAAAGATCCAAATGACATGGCACCTGTCTTAAAGCGGCGCACGATGGATTCAGCAGATTCAACCTCTTCCAGACGAACCGGCTTTTGTTTTGGCTGAAATGCAAACAAATTTCTGAGGAAGCCGATTCTTTCTTCATCCGCTGCCTTTGTATATTGTTTAAATAGGTCATAATCTTCATTTCGGCATGCCCACTGGAGCGTATGGATCGTTTTTGGATTAAATGCATGGTGCTCTCCATTTTTTCTCCACTGGAATTCACTTCCTGATTCAAGTGTCTGGTCAGTTGCTGCTTGGTACCCTGCTTCATGACGAAGTTTTGCCTCATGAGCAATGGTGTCAAGATCAATCCCGCCAAGCTGAGAAGCTGTTCCTGTGAAATACTCTTGAATGACGTCTTCACTAATCCCGACTGCTTCAAAGATTTGTGCGCCTCTATAGCTTTGCACAGTGGAAATCCCCACTTTGGACATGACTTTGACGACACCTTCTGTCACGCTTTTACCAAACTTTGTAACAGCTTCATCAAAGCTGATCGAAATCGCTTCGTCGGCAATCAGCTGTTTGTACGTTTCATAGACAAGGTAAGGATGGATCGCATCTGCCCCATAGCCAATCAGTGCGGCAAAATGATGAACCTCTCTCACCTCTCCAGATTCAACGATCAGACTGACCTTTGTCCGCAGACCTTGACGCACAAGGTGCTGATGAAGTGCACTTAGCGCAAGAATTGGTGGAATCGGTACTTTTTGTTCTGTCATTTCACGATCTGAAAGGATTAATAAAGAGACACCTTCTCTAATCGCTTTTTCCGCCTCTTCAAACATCGCATCCAGTCCGCGCTTTAAATCATCGGTGAAAAGTGTATGAATTGTTTTGCTTTTAAAGGCATTATGAACAATCGTTTTCAAGCCGTTAAATTGGCCGCTCGTTAAGACCGGAGTATAAAGTTTAATTCTTCGGCATGAATATTCATTCGGATGTAAAATATCGCCTTCGGCACCTAACCAAGTCATGGTTGATGTCACCAGCTGCTCACGAATGGCATCAATCGGCGGGTTCGTGACTTGTGCGAACAACTGCTTAAAATAAGAAAACAGAGACTGCGCACGATCTGATAAGACAGCAAGCGGTGTGTCACTTCCCATTGAACCAATTGGGTCCTTGCCTTCCTCTAGTAAAGGAATTAAATACTTTTGAATGTCTTCGTACGTATAATGGAACGCACGCTGACGCGTCAACAAATCATCCATTATACTAGAATTTTCTGAATTTTCTTCCGAGCGATTGACGTGGACCATTTCTTCATCGAGCCATTTTTGATAAGGAAGTTCATTCGCAATGGTCGATTTCACTTCTTCGTCAGAAATAATTCGTCCTTCTTCTAAATCAATGAGCAGCATTTTGCCAGGCTCAAGACGATCTTTATACTTCACATCTTCTTCATTTGTGTCAATCACGCCGACCTCAGAAGAGAAAATGATATGATCATCATTCGTGACATAGTATCTAGCCGGTCTTAATCCGTTTCGGTCTAAGATGGCCCCGATTTGTTTACCGTCCGTAAAGGAAATCGCTGTTGGTCCATCCCATGGCTCCATGAGAGAACTATGGTATTCATAAAATGCCCGTTTCTCTTTCGACATGTGCGTGTTTTCCGTCCAAGGCTCAGGAATCAGCATCATCGCTGTATGAGCAGGTGTACGGCCTGCAAGCACAAAGAATTCAAAGGCATTGTCTAAAATGGATGAATCACTTCCGTCTGCATTCAGCACTGGCAAAATCTTGTCTAAATCGTCTCCGAAGGCTTCAGATACGAATTGTTGTTCTCTTGCTCTCATCCAATTGATGTTTCCTCTTAATGTGTTGATTTCTCCGTTGTGTATTAAGTAACGGTTTGGATGGGCTCTTTCCCATGTAGGAAATGTATTTGTACTAAATCTTGAATGAACAAGTGAAAATGCAGAAACAAATGTTTCATCCTGTAGATCAAGATAAAAAGCATCGACTTGATCTGATGTTAAAAGCCCCTTATATACGATGGTTTGACTCGACAGGCTGACAAAGTAAAATTGTTTTTCCTCTTTTGTTCCCCAGTTCTCAGCCTGTTTACGGATGACATATAATTTTCTTTCAAATGACAAACGATCTGTGATGTTGTCGTTTGCTCCGATAAAGACCTGCCTCACAACCGGACAGCTCTTCGCTGCGACAGTACCAATTTTCCCGGCATCGACAGGAACCGTTCTCCAGCCGATTAATGTTTGACCTTCTTGTTTAATAAACCCGTTGATTTTCTGTTCGATGGCTTGACGCGTTTTTTCGTCATCATCTTTTGAAAAGAAGACCATTCCTACCCCGTAACGGCCCTTTTCTGGAAGTGCAAATTCTTTGCAGTTCTTTCTAAAGAAAGCGTCTGGCAGCTGTACCATTAAACCGGCACCATCACCTGTATACGGATCACTGCCTTGCCCGCCGCGGTGATCAAGCTGGCACAGCATTTGTAATCCCTTTTTGACGATGCTATGTGTCGCCTCCCCTTTTAAATGGGCGTACAGTCCGATTCCACATGCATCATGTTCAAATTCAGGACGGTAGAGACCTTGTGGTTGTGGTAGTTGATTATAAGTCATCGTTTCTCTCCCCCGTTTAAAAGATCCGTTTTTCACAGTAATAAAATCTCACAAACTCTGTAACTTATTTTAAGTTTTCAAATTGATATAAACAATATATAATTTAGATCAAAACAATCTCTTTTTGAGATAGATGGGTGTGAAGTGCAAAAATGGAGCTTCGTCAATTACGTTATTTTGTAGAAGTCGCAGACCGTGAACACGTGTCAGAAGCGGCTGAAAACTTACATGTTGCCCAATCTGCCATCAGCCGGCAGATTGCGAATTTAGAAGAAGAACTTGGAGTGGCCTTATTCGAACGAGAAGGACGAAATATCAAATTAACGAAGATCGGCAGACAATTTTTAGATCATGTCAGAACTGCACTCAAAGCCATTGATTACGCAAAAGAGCAAATTGATGAATACTTAGATCCGCACAAAGGGACGGTGAATATTGGCTTTCCTACAAGTCTAGCAAGCCAAGTGCTCCCTTCTGTCATCTCCGCTTTTAAGCAGGAATATCCAGAGGTCGATTTTTTACTTCGTCAAGGATCCTATAAGTTTCTCATTGAAGCCGTTAAAAATCGTGATATCGATCTTGCCTTCTTAGGACCTGTACCGACAAACGATTCTCAAATAGAAGGAAATATTTTGTTTTCTGAAAGCATTTATGCCCTTTTACCGGTTAGCCACCCCTTTAGCGGACAAAGGAGCATTCATTTAAGTGATTTAAGAAAGGATCATTTCGTGTTATTTCCTGAAGGGTATGTGCTGAGACAAATTGCGGTTGATGCTTGCAAGCAGGCAGGCTATGAGCCTACCATTTCATCTGAAGGAGAAGATTTGGATGCCATAAAAGGTCTCGTATCGGCAGGTATGGGCGTTACCTTATTACCCGAAAGTGCCTTTTATGAAACAACACCGCGATTTACAGTGAAAATTCCGATCGATTTTCCTCAAGTGAGAAGAACGGTTGGCATTATTGCATCTAAAACGCGAGAAATGTCTCCTTCTGCCCATGATTTTTATGTGTTTGTGAAGGATTTCTTTTCTAAAATTGAACAATATAAATAATTCACTAAAACAAGACATTTCATTTGTAGAAATAATCCCTCTTTGTATATGATGGGTTACAGAACAAAAGACTATATGGAAGAAAGGTATTTGTATGAAATCAATTTTATCATTTTTAAAGCCGTATCGGCTGTCCGTTGTGTCCATTGTTATTCTCACCTTTTTAAGCAGTATGCTCCAGCTGTATTTACCGACGTTAACAGCAGATATCGTTGATGTCGGAATCGTCCAGGGAGATATTGCTTACATATGGAAGGTTGGCGGCTGGATGGTGGCTTGTTCTTTACTCGCCATTTTGCTCACCATTTGGAAGTCTTACTTGTCATCAAAGACAGCACTAGGCTTCGGCCGTGATATGAGAAGACAGCTGTTTGTACATGTCGAACAATTTTCATTAGAGGAATTTCAAAAGATCGGCACGTCTTCCTTTATTACAAGATCAACAAATGATGTGAAACAAGTCCAAGATGTGACGATCATGATTTTACAAATGATGACGCGGGCTCCGCTTATGCTTGTGGGAGGAATCATTTTGGCTGTTTCCAGGGATGCTGTCCTGTCTCTTATCTTTTTAGCAGCCCTCCCCCTTCTTGGCGGATTTATTTATTTGGTGTCAAGAAAAGCCATTCCGCTATTTGGCCAGCTTCAGAAAAAAACAGACCGGCTGAATTTAATTATGCGAGAATCTCTTTCAGGCATCCGGGTCATTCGTGCATTTAACCGTGTGGATGATGAAAAGGAGCGATTCCAAGAAGCTAACACCTCCTATAAGGATACTGGCCTTAGAGTCAACCGATTAATGGCTTACTTGTTTCCATTTATGCTGATCATCATGAACTTCACGAATATCGGTATTGTCTGGCTCGGGGCAAACCGAATTGATGCCGGAGAAATGGAAGTTGGGAATCTCATTGCCTTCATTCAATATGCGATGATGATTTTAATGGCACTGATTATGCTGTCGATGAGCTTTATTATGGTTCCAAGAGCACAAGCATCAGCTAAACGTATGAATGAAGTGTTAAACATGGAACCAAAGATTAAAGACAAAGAAGTGTCTATGACTGAGCTTCACGAGCCCGCGCAATCCATTCGCTTTGAGGATGTGTCATTTTATTACTCAAATGCAGAGAAACCGGCCGTTCAAAACATCACGTTTGAAGCCAAAACTGGCGAAACAACAGCCATTATCGGAAGTACGGGTTCTGGGAAAACTACCCTTCTCCAGCTGATGACGCGCTTTTATGAAGTGACAGAAGGCCGGATTACACTAGATGGTGTAGACATTAGAGAGCTGCCACAGGAGAAACTGAGAAACCAGATGGGCTATGTCTCGCAAAAAGCTGTTTTATTCAGCGGAACCATTGCCGAGAATGTGCGCTTTGGCAATCAGGATGCAAGCGATGAAGACGTCTGGCAGGCGCTGCGAACTGCGCAGGCCGAGGAATTTGTTTTGCAAAAAGATGGCGGAATTGATGCAGAAATTGATCAGGGTGGTTCAAATCTATCGGGCGGCCAAAAGCAGCGGCTTTCCATTGCAAGGGCGCTAGTGCGAAAACCATCATTCTATTTGTTTGACGATAGCTTTTCAGCACTTGATTACAAAACAGATGCAAAGCTGCGGGCATCATTAGAAGCAGAAAAAGCACATGCAGCCCTCATCATTGTCGCTCAACGAATCAGCACAGTGAAGCATAGTGATAAAATCATTGTACTTGATGAAGGGAAAATCGCAGGTATCGGAACACACGAACAATTAATAAAGGATAATCTTGTGTACCAAGAAATTGTCGCATCACAGGAAGGTCAGGAGGTGAGCGAGGATGAGTAAGAAAATGTCTTCCGGCATGGGCCATAAAGGCGCCCACCCTAAAGGGCCAGCCGCAAAACCGAAGGAATTTAAGAAAACACTGCTTCGGTTGACAGGCTATTTAAAACCAAGAAAATTTCAGCTGATCATCGTCTTTATTGCAGCAATTGGTTCAACTGTCTTTAATGTCATTAGTCCAAAGCTGCTTGGGGATGCCACCTCTTCCCTATTTGACAGCTTTACGAATGGAACAGCTGTTCAATTTGATGTCATTTCACGAATACTTTTGCTGCTTGTCGTCCTGTACGTCGTTGCTTCTCTCTTTTCATTCGTTCAGCAATATGTCATGGCCGGTGTCTCTCAACAGACCATTGCTGAATTACGCCAGGAAGCAAATGACAAGCTCACACGTCTCCCCCTTCGTTATTTTGATAAAACAACCCACGGGGACACACTAAGCCGTGTGATGAATGATATCGATAATATTAATACATCGCTTCAGCAGGCGCTCACCCAAGTGATTACATCTGTTATTACAGTCATTGGAATTGTCGTGATGATGCTCTTCATCAGTCCGCTGCTTACGCTGCTTGTTTGTTTGACGCTGCCACTCAGCCTGTTTGCGATTCGCGGCATTACGTCATTTTCACAAAAGCATTTTAAAGCGCAACAAAAAGAGCTTGGGACGATCAATGGACATATTAATGAGATGTTCACAGGTCATCAGACAGTCCGTGCGTATGGCTACGAAAAGAAAGCGATCGATACATTTGATCAATTAAACGAAAAGCTATATGAATCCTCAAGGAAAGCGCAGTTCATTTCTGGTTTAATGATGCCAATGATGACCTTTATCGGGAACCTTGGCTATGTGGCAGTCAGTGTAGCCGGCGGGATTCTTGTCATTAACGGGAATATTCGTGTCGGGGATGTGCAGGCGTTTATCCAATACACACAGCAAATGTCTCAGCCGCTTGTGCAAGCATCAAGCGTCGCAAACTTAGTTCAATCAGCGATCGCTTCTGCTGAAAGGGTCTTTGAAATTCTTGATGAGGAAGAAGAAAGTACCGAAGAAGATGAGGCAATTGATCTTGCATCACTCTCAGGTGATGTGAGCTTTGAACAAGTTCAATTCGGATATGAAAAAGATCATCCGATTATTAAAGATTTGAATTTAGATGTGCAAGAAGGACAAACGGTTGCCATTGTCGGACCAACAGGCGCAGGAAAAACAACCATCATCAATCTTTTAATGCGTTTTTACGAATTAGATCAAGGCTCCATACGCATTGGCGATGTCAAAACAACTGATCTCAGCCGTCAGCAAGTACGAGAATTATTTGCGATGGTTCTTCAGGATACGTGGCTCTTTGAAGGAACGATTTACGACAACATTGCCTACGGCAGGCAGCACGTTTCCAAAGAGGATGTCATCAAAGCCGCCAAACATGCCTATGCGGATGATTTCATCCGTACACTTCCAGATGGATATGACACACTGTTAACAGAAGATGCCGGCAACCTGTCACAAGGTCAGCGCCAGCTGTTAACCATTGCCCGTGCCATTTTATCTGATCCAAAGATCTTGATATTAGATGAAGCAACAAGCAGTGTGGATACTCGGACAGAGATGCATATTCAAAAAGCAATGAATGAATTGATGAAAGGCAGAACGAGCTTCGTGATTGCACACAGACTTTCAACAATTAAGGATGCAGACCTCATTTTAGTCATGAAGGATGGAAGCATCATTGAAAAAGGATCGCACAGCGAACTTTTAAAACAAAAAGGCTTCTATGCAGATTTATATATGAGTCAATTTGCCGAAAATCAAGTTGGTTAACATCAAAAAAAGGGTAAACACGCATGTCACATGCTGTCTACCCTCTTTTCAATTGTTATCTGCTCGCTTCTTCACTTTTACACTGAGCTTCGTTATATACTCTGCTTCATCTTTAGACATGAGCGAATGAAGTAAATACTCCTCAAATACATCTCCATCCAGCAACATGCCCTCTTTCTCGATTTCATCTAATAAATGCGAATAAGCAGACTCAATCTCATCATATGTTCCTTGATCATATATCACCGCATAGATCCCGCCAGGTTTTTTCACTGCCCCCGGTCCATCCATTCGGCAGAACAGCTGATCTGACTGATGATAGCGGCGCTTACGAAACTGTTCCTTTTTTAAGACAGAACCATTTGCCGCAGCCCCTTTTATGCCAACTTCCTTTAAAAATTCCCCTACAATACGTGATATTTCTTCTACAGGTGTATTTAAGTCGATCGGGTTTGAAGCACTTAGTATGACTGGTTCTTCTGGCAGCTCTTGAAACAGGACCTCCCCTATTTTCACAGTTGATAATTCATGCGTTGTCTCGATCACCCGCATAAGAAAAGCTTGGATATCTTGCAGCTTTTCAATCTCTTGTTTGACCTTTTCTACTTGGTCGGCCGCTAGGCTTTGCAGTCTCTCGCGAGAAGGTTCTGTGAAATATTGTTTTAACTCTTTGATCGGAAATTGAACAGCCCGCAAGGATTGAATCGCAATAAAATGATCAAATTGCTCAAGTGTATAGTAACGGTAGCCATTTTCATGAACACCAGCCGGCTTAAATAAATCGATTTTATCATAATACAGAAGCGTATCCTTTTTTACATCAAATAGCTTGGCAAACTCTCCAGTGAAAAACGTTTTTTGCACATCATTGATCATGATGATGGCTCCTTTCTTGACTATGGAGTTACTCCATCCTTTATCATAACATGCAGAAACACCATTACGCAGGGAAAGGATAAGAAAATGAACAAAATAACTCAACATGAAGTGACATTAGCACATGCAAATAAAGAAGATTTCCCTTCTATGAAAAAAGAGCTTCAGAAAGCTTTTACAGCTGGCGTGATCGACGCATTTGGAGATGCAGAGGATGGTCCGATTCCTCCAGATGAAGTGATTGATGAGTCTTTTCATTCCAATGACCACATTGTTTATCATATTATGCTAAATGGTGAAAAGGCAGGCGGCGTTGTTATCAAAATCAACCAAGAGACACATCACAACTCGGTTGATTTGCTATACATCTCATCATCCTCTCACGGCCGCGGTATTGGTCAAGCAGCATGGAAAGCCATCGAGGCGCAATATCCAGAAACAATTGTATGGGAGGTTGTGACCCCATATTTTGAAAAACGCAACATTCATTTCTATGTCAACAAGTGCGGCTTTCAAATTGTTGAATTTTATCACTTACACCATCCAGACCCAAACGCACCTCGTGAAGCAGATCAGGGCAATGAGACTCTAGCACCTGAGGAATTTGAATTTTTTAAATTTGAGAAGGTGATGAAGAAAAACGGTTCATAAGGATGATAACATGCATTATAAAGTTAAAAACACTACCTCATAAAAAGGTAGTGTTTCTTGAATCTTCTCTATCTTCTAATCTGACCGTCGCCACATAGAAGCAGCTTAGTTGTCGTGAGTGCAGGAAGTCCCATTGGCCCTCTTGCGTGGAGTTTTTGAGTAGAGATGCCGATTTCAGCTCCATAGCCAAGTGCGCCGCCGTCTGTAAAGCGAGTCGATGCGTTATGATAAACAGCCGCCGCATCGACTTCGTTTAGAAACGTGAGTGCATGTTTTTCATCTTCTGTCACGATGGCTTCTGAATGCTTTGTGCCATACTGATCGATATGGCTGATCGCTTCCTCGATTGAATCGACTACCTTCACTGCAAGATCAAGACTTAAATACTCATCTGTCCAATCTACTTCCCCAGCAGGAACCGCATCTGAAAAGTAAGACTCTGCTGCCTGATCTCCATGTACAGTGACACGGTGCTCCTGCAAAGCTTCATTTAATGAGGCTGCATTCTCTTTCAGCCAATCGCGATGAATAATCAGCGTCTCAAGTGCATTACATACAGCCGGACGATTCGTTTTCGCATTGATCACAATCTCAATGGCTTTTTTCACATTCGCGGTTTGATCAATAAAGACATGACAGTTTCCTGTCCCTGTTTCAAGCACTGGAATAGTGGATTCCTCCACCACTGTTTTAATTAAAGAAGCGCCGCCTCGCGGAATTAACACATCGATCCATTCTTTAAGTTGAAACATCGCCTGAACCGATGAACGGTCTGTTTGTTCAATCAATTGCACCGCATCACGAGGAATTGTTGTTTGATCCAATGCTTCATGAATCACACTGACAATGGCTTTGTTGGAAGAAATAGCGGAGGAACCGCCTTTTAAAATCACTGAGTTGCCTGCCTTTAAGGCAAGGCCTGCTGCATCGACAGTGACGTTCGGTCTCGCTTCATAGATCATCCCGATCACGCCGAGCGGTACTCTTCGGCTTTTCACATGTAAGCCGTTATCAAGAGTCCATTCATCCAATATTTCTCCAACAGGATCTGTTAATCTCGTCACAAGCCGCAAACTTTCAGCAAACTCATGAATTCTTTCTTCATTTAACATTAACCGATCTAAGAGTGCCTCCGAGAAGCCCTTTTCTTTCCCAGCATTTAAATCTTTTTGATTCTCCTGTAAAATGAAGCGGCTTTTTTGCTCTAACGCTTCTGCCATTTTAAGCAGCGCGTCATTTTTTTCCTCTGTCTGAAGTAAACTTAGTTTTTTTGAAACGTACTTTGCTTTTTTCGCTTTTTCTTTGACCGATGTGACAACTTCAGCTGTCAGTGTCATGGAATTCCTCCCTTTTGGTTAACAAACTGGAATCGATAAATCTAAATGACAAACAAATGCTTCAAGATCGACGACATGAACGATTTCATCTTGTAACAAGTCACTCTTACGTGCGAGTTCATCTGACGCATAATTCACAATACCAAGCCCTATTTCTCTTCCATCTTGATCTAAAATACGGACGACATCGCCTTTTTTAAATGAACCTTTCACACTGACAATCCCATCAGAATCAAGACTTCCCTCTCGGTGCATGAGAAATTCCTGAGTTTTCTCTTGAACCACGATCTCACCTTTTGGCCCAGAATGAAAGGCAATCCACTGCTTCTTATAGTTCAGCGGCGCTACATTTTCGTCAGCGGTAAAATAAGTCCCGTCCTCTGTCCCATTGATCGCTTTGTCTAAAATGTGAGGCGTATCTGCTTTTCCTAAAAAGCCATTGATACCTGCGGCCATTGATATTTTAAAAGCATCGAGCTTTGATTTCATTCCGCCTGTACCTACGCTGCTGCCTGCGTCTCCAGCAGCTGCTTCGATGTCTTCTGTAATGTCAGTGACTTCAAGAATTCTCTTCGCATTTGGATTTGTATGAGGATTATCTTCATACAAACCATCAATATCAGATAAAATGGCAAGGAAATCCGCATCAATTAAGCCAGCTACTTTTGCAGACAATGTATCGTTGTCTCCAAACTTCAACCGATTGATCGTCACTGTATCATTTTCGTTAATAATGGGGATGATGCCTCGATCTAATAACACATTCATTGTGTTGCGCACATTTTGATAGCGCGTTTCATCAGAAAAATCACTTCTTGTGATTAAGAGCTGTGAGGCAATATAACCGTGTGATAAAAATAAAGTAGAATATGATTCCATTAGAAGCCCTTGCCCAATTGAGGCAGATGCCTGCTTTTCCGGCAGTGTTTTCGGTCTATCGATAAATCCTAGTTTTCGGTAACCAGCTGCAACCGCACCAGATGAAACCAAAATGACTTCGTGTCCCTCATCTTTCAGTTTCACAATTTGATTGACGAGGTTTTCTAGTTTTTTCAAACTAATCTCACCTTGAAAGCTAGTAAGAGAGCTGCTTCCGATTTTCACAACAATTCGTTTTCTCTCTTTATCTGCGTACACCTTATCACTCCTGCATCTGAATTCTATTTATATAGATACTTTTTGTTTTTGCTGATTGCTTATCTCTTTTGATCGATTGGCAGCATGTTTGACAGCCTGCTTGATCGCTTCTCCTCCGCCAAAATCATCTAATGCATTCAGTCCAGCAGCAGTTGTTCCATTTGGTGACGTAATTTTCTCTCTTAGGACTGAAGGATTTTCCTCTGTTTCTTGGAGCATTTTTGCCGCACCGAGGAGTGTCTGCGCGCCAATTTGGCGAGACAATTCCTTTGATAAACCTGCCTCTTCTCCTGCTTCTTCGATTCTTTCCATTAAGAAATAAAAGTAGGCGGGCCCGCTTCCAGCAATTCCAGTGAAGATATCCATTTGCTCTTCCTGAATGGTATAGACTTCGCCCATTTCAGATAAAAGAGCCTGGCTTATGCTCATATGATCGTTTTTCACATAACGTCCAGCAGATAAAGCAGTCGCTGATGCCCCGATCGTACTTGAGGTATTTGGCATGACCCTTATAACAGGCTGGCCTTCGTGCAGCATGTCTTCAATATACGATAGCTTAACACCTGCAAGGACAGACATGATAAGCTGATCTGGCTGAATACGAGATTTTAATGATTCCAGTGCTGCTTCAGCATCCTTTGGCTTCATGGCCAGGATCAACATATCCATTTCTTCAAAAGGAAATGAATCCATTGTGGCTGTTTGAATTCCGTATTGTTTCGTTAGTTCATTCAATCGATGTTGATTTTGTCTGTTTGTTGCGTAGATTTGGCCTAGCGGCATCTGTCCTGATCGCACAATCCCTGCAATCATTCCTTCCGCCATAGAACCTGCTCCAATGAAAGCAACTTTCTTTTGATCAATGATATTGATCCTCTCCCTTGTTCGCTTTTTGTTCGCGTTTTTCACACGTTAGTTATCGTAACATGATGAGAAATCGTGTCAAGAAAGAGCCAGCGCTTTTCAAAAGTCCCGAATGCATGGCGGACAGCCTGCTGCAAGTATGTTAGCCGTGTTTTTGAAAAACAGCAATTTAGATCAAAAGAACTATGATCATTTGAATCATAGGACCCTTTCATTCGACTGAATTCCCCATTTTATTTTTGGTTTCGGTGACTTCAATTCTATTTTTTAGAAAGCGCTCTCATTTTAATCACTTTCTATTTTCCTATTTGGTGAATGTGCTTGAATCTTTCGATTAGACTATTGACATATTTTAGAAAACATGTCCGTTGAAATGATATTTTACTGGTGATACCGTGAAAGAGAAATCATGTGAAAAAGGAGCGTTCATAATGAAAGTGAAAGAAAACTATATCAATGTGATTCCAATTAAAGAAATCCGTTCTACCGATGACCTTCTTTTCCCATTCCCTATTTACAATGAGCTGCGTGCAGAAAGTGATATTAGATATGATGAGACAAGAAAGTGCTGGGATCTCTTTCGATATGCGGATATCCAGTCTGTTCTAAAGCAGCCTAAAGTGTTCTCTTCACAGCGGGGAAGAAGCACGTCTAAAACAAGTATTTTAACGATGGATCCTCCAAAACATACAAAGATGAGAGCGCTCGTGAATAAAGCATTCACTCCAAAAGCGATCAAACAATTAGAAGATAAGATCAAAGACCTGACACATGATCTATTAAATCAAGTCAAGGATCAACGTACGTTTGATATCGTGCAAGATTTAGCAGCTCCCCTGCCAGTGATGATCATCGCTGAGCTTCTCGGTGCAGAGGTGCAGGACAGAGAGCTGATTAAAAAACATTCTGATGCCCTTGTGGCAGGTGCTAAGGATGAATCAAAAGAGGCCATTCAGGCTGTTGTAGATATGCAGAAACGAGCTGAAGAGGAGCTGTCCATTTATTTTGCTCATCTGATCAAAAAACGAAAAGAAACGCCTGCGGGTGACTTGATCTCGCTTCTCATTCAAGCGGAAATCGATGGAGAGCGTTTAACGGAGAATGAACTGCTTGGCTTTTGTATTCTATTACTTGTTGCAGGCAATGAGACAACGACCAATTTAATAACCAATGCCGTACGACTGCTGACAGAGCAACCGCATATCGCTGAATCCGTTCGACAGGATCCCTCTCTTATTCCTCAATTAACTGAGGAAACGTTACGGTACTATCCGCCTGTTCAAGCCATTGGCCGAATCGCCGCAGAGGATGTTGAAATTGCTGGCGCACGCATTGAAAAGGGAGACTACCTCATCGGCTGGGTTGCTTCAGCAAATCGGGATGAACAGAAGTTTGAAGATCCAGATACGTTCCGGCTTGATCGGAAATCAAATCCGCATATGAGCTTTGGGTTTGGCATTCATTTCTGTCTCGGTGCACCGCTTGCCCGGCTTGAAAGCAACATTGCGCTTGATGTTTTACTCCATACGTTTCAAGACATCACCTGCGCTGCTGATCAGCTAAAACCTATACAAAGCACGTTTGTTTTTGGGGTGAAAGAATTTCCTGTACAAGTCACCCGTTTTTAAAAGTCCCTTTTTCAGGGGCTTTTTTTCATTTTCTACAATTCATCATCTCTTTCTTACCTTCCACCTCCGAACATGCTAAAATAAAGTCCATACAAAGCGATAACGGAATGCAGAAAGGAAGCCGAAAACTCATGACCGATTATACAGCGATGAAAGACGGAATATTCAAATCAGTTTGTTCGTTAGATTGCCCGGATCAGTGCGGTCTTTTAATACATAAAGAAAATGGAAAGATCGTGAAAGTGCAGGGAGATCCGGATCACCCTGTCACACAAGGAAACATATGCAACAAAGTGCGTAATGTCACAGCCCGTTTATACGATGAAAAAAGACTGACCACTCCTTTAAAACGTGTTGGTAAAAAAGGCGAAGCACAGTTTTCGCCGATTACGTGGGAAGAAGCCATTGAAACCATTCGTCAAAAATGGACAAAGCTGATCGAAGAAAAAGGGTCAGAAAGCATTCTGCCTTACAGCTTCTATGGGAACATGGGCAATCTCAACGCAGAAGGAATGGACCGCCGCTTTTTTTATCGTCTTGGTTCAAGTCAGTTAGACCGGACGATCTGTCAGTCAGCGGGAACGACTGGCTATAAATATACAATGGGTGCAAGCATTGGGACAGATCCTGAAGACACCATTCATACGAAACTATTTATCTTTTGGGGCATCAATGCCGTATCGACCAATATGCACCAAATCACCTTGGCACAAAAAGCGCGAAAGCAAGGAGCTAAGATTGTTGTGATTGATGTTCACAAGAACCAAACCGGCCGGATGGCAGATTGGTTCATTCCGCTTCGACCTGGTACTGACAGTGCACTTGCCCTTGGCATCATGCATGTCCTTTTTAAAGAGGAACGTACAGATGAAGCCTTTTTAGAGACCTACACGGTCGGTCATAAAGAGCTGCGCGAGCATGTGAAGCAGTATGATCCAGACACAGTTGAGCGAATCACGGGTGTCCCTAAGGATGACATCATGACACTAGCTAGAATGTACGCTGAGACATCACCATCTCTCATTCGCATTGGGAATGGTTTGCAGCACCATGATAATGGCGGGATGAGTATTAGAACCATTTCCTGCCTCCCTGCCCTGACTGGTCAATGGCTGCACAAGGGCGGCGGCGCGATGAAATCAAACTCTTCTTTTCTTAGCTATAATGAAACAGCTCTTCAGCGGCCGGATTTATTAAAAGAACGCACACCTAGATCATTTAATATGAACCAGCTGGGAAGTGTGCTGACAAGTGCAGAGCCTTCCGTTGATTCTCTCTTTATCTACTCGTGCAACCCTGCAGTTGTAACACCTGAAGCGAATAAAGTCAGAGAAGGTTTGCTGAGAGAGGACTTATTTACAGTGGTTCATGATTTATTTCTAACAGAAACAGCGGCGTATGCAGACATTGTCCTGCCGGCGACATCTACCTTTGAAAATGAGGATTTCTATACATCATATTGGCATCATTATATTCAAATTCAGGAGCCAGTGATAGAACGCTACGGAGAAAGCAAATCTAATACTGAAGTATTCCGCCTGCTAGCTCATGCGATGGGTTTTGAAGATGAAGCCTTCCGAGAGACAGATGCTGAGCTCATGGAACAAGCTCTTCATCATCCAGAAAATCCGCATTATGAGGACATTTCATACGAAGCATTAAAAGAAAAGAAATGGATCAAAGCAAAACGTGGAACTTTCGAGGAATTAAAGCTTCAAACCCCAAGCGGAAAAATTGAGCTTTATTCTGAACAAATGAAAAAAGACGGGTATCCAGCACTTCCAACCTATGTGCCCCTTTATCAGGAAAGTGATTATCCGCTTACCTTTATACCGGGGCCTAACCATAATTTTCTGAACTCCACCTTCTCACTTCATGAAAAGCATCAAAAGCTTGAGAAATTTCCGAAGCTGCACATGAATGAACAAGATGCAAAGGAAAGAAAGATTGAAGATGGTGACATGGTGCGTGTGCTGAACGATCGAGGAGAATGTGAGCTTGTCGTGTCAGTCGGTCAAAATGTTTTATCTGGTGTTGTGGTCAGTCAAGGATTATGGGCAGATCAAAAAGGGAAAAAACATTTAGTGAATGGGTTAACACCTGATCGATTGGCAGATATGGGCGGCGGCGCGACGTTCTTTTCTGGCAGAGTCGAAGTTGAAAAATTATCTTAGAAAAAATAAAAGCCAGCAAAAAACTGCTGGCTTTTTTATAAGCTTTTATCGTCCAATAAACAGCTGGTTGGTCATCACATTCGCACTTCCGCTGCTTTGGTAGCCTTCTACAGTAAATGCCGTTTCATACATTTTACCCATTGGCATGCCTAAGCTTTCCCATTTATTAAAATGCGCACTGACGGAAACCGTTCCGCTTGTACGCTTGGTTTGACGTACACTCCAATATTGCTTGAAGGTCGCAATCCCGATAATGGAAGGCTGATTGACGCGGGTCGTTTCATAAATGTCATATGTGCCTCCATCGGCATAAAATGATCCTTTATACGCTCCTGTTGGACGATATGTGCCCCATGAATCAACAATGTAGTATTCTGCTAATGGAGATTGTGTCCAGCCATAGACACATAAATAGGAATTCCCGCCTGGGTTAAAGTTTGCGTTGTAGTTGATGGAGATGTTGCCAAGCTGATGATGAGTTTTAGTGGAATCAAACTTCTTTCCTTTCCGAAATAAAGCATTTCCGATACTGTTCCAGCCTGCAGTAAATGCCCCGCCGTTATTGAGTGTCATCGAGGTGTTTCCATAATCCTTCCATAATTCATAATCGTATCCGCTATGTGTACCCATTTCATTATTATAAATCGTTTTCGCATAAACTGGCACAGCCGTCAGTGTCAGCACAAATCCAATACACACCACAAACAATAGCCTCAATCTTTTCAAATTCATTTTCCATCCCTCTCCTTTTTTCATCCGTATTGTTCTGTCATCCCTAAGGTGAAAAAACCATCACCTCCTTTCATGCAGCCTTCTCAGTTAGATGGAACGATACTGCTTTAACCCGGCATGGATATCTCTTGTTTGTGTATAAATCCTTTGATACAAATGAAATAGATCAGCATATACTTCCGCATGCTGCTGATTTGGCTCATAAACAGCAGCTTGATGGATCAACTGATGGGCACATACTTCAAGTGACGGATACCATCCGCAGCCAACCGCAGCAAGCATGGCTGCACCTAAAGCAGGCCCTTGTTCATTGTCTAACTGGATGACGTCAGCCTGAAAAATGTCCGCTTGCATTTGAAGCCAAGTCCGGCTTCTCGCACCGCCGCCAATGGACACAATAGAATCTATGTTTTTTCCTGCCTGCCGGAATAATGCGATAGATTCATTCAGCGAAAAGGTAATTCCCTCTAACACAGCCCTGACAACATGTGCCCTTTCATGCCTGCTGTCTAATCCTATCAAGCTGCCGCGAATGACCGAATCCGCATGAGGTGTTCTTTCCCCGACTAAATAGGGAGTAAAAAGCAATCCTTTCGCTCCTGGCGCAACATGAGCCGCACCTTCTAAAAGTGATTGGAACGATTCCTCAGGTGCCAGTAAGTGTTTTAACCAGTTAAGACTATATCCCGCTGAAAGGGTGACGCCCATTGTGTAAAAAGCGTCTTTTTTTGCATGGTGAAACAAATGCAAATTCCCCTGAAGTTCCCTTTCATGATCTTCTTCATAGGAGAGAATGACACCCGATGTGCCGATGCTGCATAACGTGCGGTCAGAGGATAAGATACCAGCACCAATTGCTCCGCAAGCATTATCTGCCCCGCCGGCAAAAACCTTCACGCCTTCTTTCATCCCAACATCACGTGCAATGTGCGGCAAAAGTGTACCAACCTCCGCCTCTGATGTGACAAGCGGCGGGCAAATATGAGGAGAAATGTCAAATGCCTGACAAATCTCCTCACTCCACGTCTGTTCACCGATATTTAACAGCAAAGTGCCCGCCGCATCAGAATAATCAATATGGACAGCGCCTGTTAAACGAAATCTGACATAATCTTTTGGGAGTAAAAACATGTCGATTTGTTGATCAATTTGTGGTTCATGTTCCTTTACCCATAGTAATTTAGGCAGTGTGAATCCTTCTAACGCCTGGTTTTTTGTGATCTTTTGCAGCCGGTCCCCCAGCTTTTTTGTCATGTGTTCACATTGTGCTGTCGTTCGTGTATCATTCCATAAAATTGCAGGGCGTAGCACTTCGCGAGATTCATTTAATAGAACCAACCCATGCATCTGTCCGGAAAAGCTGATGCCTTCGACTTGCCTTGAATGAACAGGCTGCTTTGCCATCAGTTCTTTCATCACAGCTATTGTCTGCTCTACCCAATCCTCGGGGTGCTGCTCACAATATCCCGGTTTCTCTTGAATGAGGCGGTACGGCTTAGAGGCTTCGTAGCACACCTTTCCGCTCTCATCGACTAATATCGCTTTGACCCCGCTCGTTCCAAGATCAATTCCCATCACATATTTCATGTTTTCACTCCTTCAAAACAAGTCCGCCCATTCAATTAATCTTCTAACAAGTATTGATTTAAACGGGCTTTCAGCTGTTCCTCTCTTCCCGATTCGTTTCTGATTAAAGGATGTTTCAGCGCATATTCTTCTAATGTATGAAAGTTTGCCTTCCCTTCTGAAATGTCACGTCCAATTCCTTCAGAAAAGCTGCGATACCGGTGCTTTATCACATCTTCAAACACACGATCTTCTATGAGTCTATGAGCGACCCGCAGTCCCTTTGCGAATGCATCCATTCCGGCAATATGGGCATATAAAATATCTTCAAGTTCAAAGGAAGCTCTTCTCACTTTTGCATCAAAGTTGAGACCACCAGCCCCTAGCCCGCCATTTTGCAAAATTTCATACATGGCAAGAGTTGTGGCATACAGATCGGTTGGAAATTCATCTGTATCCCACCCAAGAAGCGAATTTCCTTGATTCGCATCAACAGAACCGAGCAGCCCATGAATTCTTGCGACACGCAATTCGTGCTCAAACGTATGGCCAGCGAGTGTCGCATGATTGGCTTCGATATTTAATTTAAAATGAGAATCTAATCCGTATTGCTTTAAAAAGGCGATGGATGTCGCTGCATCTGTGTCGTATTGATGAGTTGTTGGCTCCTTTGGTTTTGGCTCAATTAAAAATTGACCTGTGTACCCAATTTCTTTTGCATAATCAACAGCCATATGCAAGAAGGCCGCCATGTGATCAAGCTCTCTTTTCATATCTGTATTAAGCAGCGTATCGTACCCTTCTCGTCCACCCCAGAAAACATAATTTTCTGCACCAAGTTCTTTGGCAGTTTCGATGCCTTTTTTAACCTGTGCGGCCGCATAGGCAAAGACATCTGCATGACAAGATGTCGCAGCACCGTGTACAAATCTAGGATGCTTGAACATATTGGCCGTGTTCCACAGCAGCTTTACTCCGCTTTGCTGCATGTATTCTTTCATTCTTTCTAAAATGATGTCTAATTGTTGATTGGTCTCTTGAAGCGTCTCTCCCTCTGGCGCGATATCGCGGTCATGGAATGAAAAATACGGTACATCTAGTAGGTCAAAAAGCTGAAAAGCGACTTCCAATCTAGCTTTTGCTAAATCCATTCCGCTATAGGAGTCCCATGCTCTCTGCATCGTGCCAGTTCCAAACATGTCAGTTCCATCAGCGGTTAATGTATGCCAATAAGCGACTGAAAAACGCAGGTGGTCTTTCATCGTTTTTCCGCCAATCACTTCGCTTGGATTATAGTATTGAAAGGCGAGTGGATTTTTTGATTGTTTTCCTTCATATTGAATTTTGCTGATTCCTTCTAAGCTGTATAACGTTTTCATATTTGATTTAGCCATTCTTCATTCCTCCTGAGTACACTTTGTAAGTTGATTCAACAAACTAATGATCAATGTATGAGAAAATCTCTTTGAATTTTCCATATTTTTTAGTTTTTTAGAAATATTTTCGTTATAATAAAGTTAAAATCATCTTTTTTATCGAATACATACGGAAAAAAGCAGCTCTTCTCAACTTAATCTAAAGACGAAACAAATGGAGTGGATAACGTGGATATCGCTGATCAGAACTTTGTAAAAAAAATAAATCAAAAACTATTATTAAAAGAAATTCTCCAGCATGCGCCCATTTCGCGAGCAAAATTATCTGAACGCACTGGATTAAATAAATCGACTGTTTCTTCTCAAGTAAGTACGTTAATGAAGGAACATCTTGTCTATGAGATCGGCCAAGGTGAGTCTAGCGGCGGGAGAAGACCGGTTTTACTGATGTTTAATAAACGTGCTGGCTGCTCCATCGGGATTGATGTTGGTGTTGATTATGTCAATGGCATATTAACAGACCTTGAAGGATCCATTCTTTACGAAGAGCAGATCAAGCTCCCACCGAGCTCTCCTGATGTGACGATACGTAAATTAATTGAATTAATACAGCAGCTCATCACACAAATGCCCTCTTCCCCATACGGGCTCATTGGCATTGGTCTATGCATACATGGGTTAGTGGATGCAGATGAACAAATCGTGTTTACGCCTCATTCCAAATGGAAAAATGTTGATCTGAAAAAGCCGCTCCAAGACACATTCCAAGTTCCGATTTTCATTGAAAATGAAGCAAATGCCGGTGCATATGGTGAAAAAATCTTTGGTGCCGCTAAACACTATGACCATTTGATCTATGCAAGCATCGGCACTGGCATAGGGATCGGAATCATTATCAATCATCATTTATACAGAGGAGCTTACGGCTTTTCTGGTGAAATGGGACATATGACGATTGATTTTAATGGACCAACATGCAGCTGCGGGAACCGTGGGTGCTGGGAATTGTATGCATCTGAGAAAGCCTTGTTTCAGTCTCTTCAAACAGATGGTCAACCCATCTCACATCAAGACCTGGAGCAGCTGGCCAAGTTAAATGATATGAGAACGCTCAATGCCCTGCGCAACTTTGGTTTTTACCTTGGCGTCGGTCTCACAAACGTCCTTCATACCTTTAACCCGCAAGCCATCATTTTAAGAAACAAAGTGATCGAATCACATCAGACGGTTCTACATGTGATTGAGGAGGAGGTATCCTCGCGAATGGATACGCAATTCAGCTCACAGATAGAGCTGCTCCCCTCATCATTAGGACACAATGCACCAGTATTGGGGATGACATCTCTTGTCATAGAAGCTTTCCTGCAAGATGCCACCCTCACAACATAACCTATTTATTTTCCAAAAAAGACAGCCCGCAACGCGTTGTCTTTTTTTATTCATTTTTTTCCTCATAGCGAAAATACTGAAAATCAGCGGGCAGACGCTCGCCGCTCGTATCTTGACACTGCATACCGACAAATGCCCCTGTAAAGAATCCCCCACCTCTAATGAAATCATCGGATAAATGGATGGATTCAAGCGGCACATCAATTTCCTTCCACTCTTTTTGATCAAAAGAATAAGAATATTTATATGTCTCTTTCTGAACGGTCACTTTTAAATAGACATAAGTGACCTCGTCTGGAATGATGATTTTATGTGTCAATGGCTGAGAAAAGGCAAGGTTTTCACAGATAGATAGCTCAAGCGTGCGCCCAAGTTCCTCATCATATGTCACCTGGAGTGCTGTCCAGTTTTCCGTATTATAATAATTCACAAGACCAGCGGCTTGCTGAAAGTTTTCTGGGAAGAACGAAACAGCTGTCTCTGCTTCAAAATAAAAGCTTTGCCAGCGCCTTGCAACAAAAGCTTGGGTAAACTTAGACGTTAAAGATTCGTGACCGAATAACCTTAAATGCTGAGGTTTCTCCGTTAACGAACCAATCTGATCGGTAAACGGAATTCTTAATGTTTGGAAGTGTCTATTTAGTGTTGATTCTTTAAATTCATCGACTGTATGATAGGTTGGTGCAAAAACCTTTTCTTCGATCTTTGGCGCTTCAACCTCAAGCGTCCCCCCTTTTCCGCCAACAACATAAGGCCAGCCATCCTTCCATTCTAGCTTTTGTATGGCTGTTTCTCTTCCTAAAGGGCACCACCCTCTCTGTTGAAAAATAGATTCCTTGCTTGATTGAATTGGGCGGCCAGTGAGATGAGCGAGATACCATTCATTTGTATGCGTTTGAACGATTGAAGCATGCCCGCATTTTTGAAGCGGATGTTCAGGCGCATGGAAGGCACTTAAAATCGGGTTATCAGGATGAACCTCATAAGGCCCTTCAATATGTGGGGACCGGGCGATCGTTGCCGCATGCTCATACCTGGTACCTCCTTCTGCCGTTAATAAATAGTAGTAGTCACCGATATGATACAGATGCGGCGCTTCTGTCAGTTTAATCGGTGTGCCTTTAAAAATGACCTTCCTTTGACCGATGAGCTTCTTTTCAGCCACACTATATTCCTGCAAGGCAATACCTGCAAAGGAATGGTGCTTTTCCCTATGATCCCACAGCATATTTAAGACGTATTTCTTCCCGCTTTGATCATGGAATAAAGAAGGATCAAACCCAGAGCTGTTGAGCCGGATCGGTTCACTCCAATCGCCGTCCACTTCGCTTGCCGTGACCAAATAATTATGACCGTCTTTAAATGGACCATCCACTACTTTGATATCTGAATAAATAAGCCAAAACTGTCCATCTGCATAGCTTAAACACGGTGCCCATACTCCGCCAGAATTAGGATTTCCCTTCATATCCAGCTGCGAGTTTTTTTGCAAAGGACGCGCAGCAAGACGCCAATGGACGAGATCCTTTGAATGATAAATTTGCACCCCTGGAAACCACTCAAATGTAGAGACGGCCATATAATAATCTTCTCCGACACGACAAATACTTGGGTCGGGGTTAAACCCTTTGAGCACTGGATTGGTAATCTTCATTGAACTTCCTCCTCTTTCAGAGACCTACATTTTAAAATCGTCCATATGATCGATATATACCTTGTCTCTGTTCTCAAGCTCCCGTACGACTTTTTTATGTTTTTCTTCATCTAGGTTATAAAAATTAATATCCACCATCGCTAAAATCAGTAAGCATACAGGAATCACCGTTGTCGTGATTAAAATGCCCAGTAATGCTTCTGGTGTTTGCATTTGATTCGCAATATAGCCAAAGCGATCGAGTACAAGCCCTGGCACAATCCCGCCTAATGCCATTCCAAATTTAAAGAAGAATCCGATGATGGCATAGATGAGTCCACCCATCCTTTTCCCTGTTTTATATTCGCCATATTCAACGGTTTCAGGAATGAGCGCCCACATGTAAGCACCGGCTGTAATACTTCCTGCAGCTGCAACGAGCCTGAAAATAAGTATTAAAGTGATTTGACTCGGCGGTATCACAAGTAATGCAAGAAGTCCTACAATATTCAGCAATAATGAATAATTCAGCAACTTTTTCTTTCCTAACAGCTTGTGCAGTTTTGGAATAAACGGCAGCACCATTAAAGCAGGCAGACTCCCAATGAGTCCGTACCATTTCACTAAATCTTCTCTGCCGAGGTTATACGTCACATAATAGATCCCAACAGAGTTGCTGATCGAGTTCACGCCAAAAATAATAATAAAGAAAATGCTTAATACAACAAGCGGACGATTCACACGTAACTGGACAAAGATATCACTGAACTTAATTTTTTCCTCCGGCTTTTGAAGCGTGACACGTTCATTCGTGCTTTTAAAACAGAAAATAAGTAATGCACCGCCAAGAACGCCGAGAAAAGCCATCGTCATCTGCCAGCCGAGGGCTGTATTTCCTGTTTTATCACTCAAAAAAGTCGCAAGAAAAGGAACAAAAAAAGCAACAACTAGACCTCCGAGATTAGCAAAAAGCATACGAACAGACGTAATACTGACAACCTCTTGGTTATTTCTTGTCATTGCGGATGTTAAAGCACCATAAGGAACATTGATGAATGTGTATGTAAGCGATAAACCAACATACGTGATGTAGGCATAAACGAGTTTACCCATTTCAGAAAGATCAGGTGTTGTAAAGCAAAGGATGGCGAGTACCACAAAAGGAAACGCCCCGAATAACAAGTAAGGTCTGAACCTGCCAAAACGGCTGTTCGTTCGATCCACCAATGCACCAATAAACGGATCTGCAAGCGCATCAATGGCCCGAACAACTAAAAACATCGTCCCTGCTGCTGCCGCTGATAAACCATACACATCTGTATAAAAAAATAATAGATACGTAGAGACAGTTGCATAAATTAAGTTACATGCGAAATCTCCTGAAGCATATCCCACTTTTTCAGACATACGAATCTTTTTTAAATTCTCACTTACCATGAGCTTTCTCCCTTCTTCTCTTAGCCTCTTCTAATGAACAGATGATGGAGGGCAGCAGCAGTCAATGCAATGAATATAAAGCGCTTTCAATTTGTTGTAAAAATGAAGCTGAACATCTAACCCTTTCAGCTTAGCCCACATACGCAGCAAATGATTTGAATGACAGAATCATCCCCTTCAATAGTCGGATCATCACTTAGAACTCATCTTAGTTTATCGACTAAACAAACTAAGATGAGTTCATTTTATAAAATCTGATCTGACTTTTCAATATTTTTCGAAAAAATAATCCAAATAATTGATTTCTTGTCATTTTTCTGCTGAAATGACGTGAAAAACTGAAGTGAATCATTTAATGGTTGCAATTCAGCTCATCCCATGCTATATTTATCAAGCGATGAGCTGAATTGTGTAAGTCGGGTAACATGTCTCCTTGAGACACACACGAATGTGGCGTGTGGTTATTCCGCCTCAATACGCAAAAGACATCTTCTCAGGAAGATGTCTTTTTTCTTATCCTATTTTTGTCCCATTTTCTACAGGCTCATCTGTTGCTAGTAAAATTACGTCTTCTTTTGACGGCATGCCCCCTAATACAAGCACTTCTGATTTGAACCCTGCAATTCTTCTTGGCGGAAAATTGACGACTGCTACAATTTGCCTGCCAATGATATTCTCAGCTGTATACCGTTTTGTCAGCTGAGCACTGGATTGTTTTAGACCAATCTCTTCACCAAAATCAATCTTGAGTTTTAATGCAGGTACTCTTGCCTCTGCAAAGAATTCTGCTTCGATAATCGTCCCAACACGAATATCTAAAGCTAAAAACTGTTCAATATCTGCCATCTGATTCTCTCCTCTTCATTCAAGGGTAAGTTCATTTACTAGAGTCATCTATTGTTTTTTTCATTGTAGCACATTCATTTCGTAAAAAAAGTGAGTCAAAAAGCCGATTCATCGCAAAATCCAACCTTTAGTTTACATAATAATTTTATTGTCTTGTATTAAATGTTTGCATCCTGAAAATGAATTCAGTAAAATGGCAAATAATCCTACTGCTTCCTCCCAAATATATTGGGGAGGGGTTAACACTTGTTTACATTATCGGATATGTGGACATTTTGCTGGTCGTTTTTCGTCATTCTTCCTATCGTTGCCATCTTGCATCAGGTTGGCCATATTATGGTCGCGTGGATGTTTGGCGCAAAGGTTTCTTTTGCTCTTGGCAGAGGCAAAAAAGTATTGAAAATAGGCGTTGTTGAAATTAGACGTATCTATTTTCTAGATGCATTTTGCCATTATGAAGAAATGAGGAAAAATAACCGATTCTCGCACATTCTTGTCTACCTAGGCGGATCATTATGCAACCTGCTCAGTGTTCTCATCCTGAATACAATGATCGCCAATGATATCCTGCCAGAACATCAATTTTTCTATCAATTTGCTTACTTCTCTGTCTACTATGTATTTTTTGCACTGCTGCCAGTCCAGTATGCAGATCATCATCCGAGTGATGGGCAAGCGATTGTGAACATCATTCGGCACGGTGAACCATGTGACATCATTGACTAACAGGATGGCTTCCGGCTGTCAATTTGATAATGAATCGTTAAAAAGGGAATACCGAATAGCTTCATTTGATGAACTGCTGTGAGACTTTTATCTGTCTCCGGCTTCATATGAAAGCTTTCTTCCATTGGCAGTTTCATGGTGATAAAAGGCGTATGCAAATACAATCCTTCGTCACCGGTACTGCCTTTTGGACATGCACTTTTTAAGAGAAAGTCTTCCTTTTCATTAAAAGGTTTTAAAATGGCGGTCATCTGAGAATATGGAAGCGGCAGCGCAATATTCATATAGCCCGCAGCTGCATCGTGATGATGAGCATAAAGTGCAAAAAAGACCTGCTCCCCTTTTTCGTTGTGACGAATCCACGCCCTGACTTTCTTTCGCTCTTCTTTAGGATGTTGAAATGTAGTCAGACGTCCCTTCATTTCATATGGGATACGAGATGTTCCTAAATAGAGCTGCCCTATTTTCTTAAACATGGGCTGAAGTAAAAAAACAAACGGCCTCACCCACCAATGAAAACAGACTGCTGATTTTAACGTAAATGCCGTCGGATTTTCATAAAACCTCCGAATCACAGGTGATACCCTTTCAGCTGAAAACGTCGTTCCATTTAAATCATCAAGTGAATCGACTAAACCGAGCTTCTCGCGATCATGCATTCTTTCCTTTTGAAAAGAGATCTTATGAAAACGGCCATGCACGCTTGATATCGGAAAGTTCTTCTGTTTCAATTGATCCTTTGGCCCTTCGATCAGCCATCCAATCAGACCTGGTAAAATCACAAAAAAGGCATTGATACTGCCATGAAACCAAATCATCTGATCAATACTGATATAGGTCACGTGCATGAGCATGCCGGCAGAATATAGAAGAGATAGCACGATCGTCGCCATTAAGATGCAGCTAGAAAACACAACCAGCCTTTTTGCCACAGTCGATCGAAACCTTGTTCTCATACAAAGAATGCCGTACAAATAGAGTGCAATGACATATAGCATAACGCTGAACGTATCAAATAGACGGGAGAAGCTAATCCCAACAGCAATCATCACAGGCGACAGCAAAATCACCCAGCCTGCCCCTTTGTATAAAGCTGTCTCTTTTTCTCTCTGTCTCCCTAATAATCCATAGAAAAGCGGGATAAAAAAAGCAGAGTAATGAAAATGAATAGCAGTCAAAAGCACGATGATTGGTGAAAAGGTCATCACCTGTATATCTGCTGTATACAGCCAAAACCAAAGCCCGCCTAAAGCGAGATACATCCATGCACCATCAATCATCAATTCATGAAGCGGAACGGTTCCCCTTTTCAGCAAACGAGTAAAGCCATATAACGCCAAAATGATCGTATACAAAAACCATCCCGATGCAAACAAAGCAGAATGATAGATAAATGCAGCCGTTGCACAAAAAGCAGCTAATGGAAAGGCTTTCATTAAAATACCGAGCAGTACTCCCGGCTTACTCTCACTCTCTTCCTTCGCAAAAAAAGCTAACACTGCAGGAAGGAAAAACAGAATCGCTATCAGTACAAAAAATTCTGCTATCGGACCTGTCATCAAACGGGCGGCGATAAAACAACACATGAAGAGAAGGCTTGATATCAAGTGCCATTTATTCATCATGAGACTCCACCCTTTCAGTAAATCGGCCTTTATATGTAAAAAGAGTGCCAAACAGTCGATTTTTCACATGCACATGAATCATATACTCATCTGTACGCTCGTCGTAGCCTTCTGTGACATCTGACTCACCATAAAGCCATGAAGGCAGCGGCCACTCACGTCCAAACATCAACAGTTTCTGCTGGCCGGATTGAATGTGAAGGAACCCATACTTTGTTACTGTAAAATGAAGCTCTGTCATAAGAAGTCGAGGCTTTCCAAAATAGTCTAGTACTTTATGACTCTTCTCATCAATGATCATATCTGCATCAAAGTGCCTTTCCTTCTTTGGGAAATAAAACGTACGGAACCAGTGCATGCCTTCCTCTCCCTTATTTGTCATAAAGGGTTTATTCACAATTCGGAAGGGAATGTTTTTTCCTCTCTCGGGGAAAAAACAGCGAAAGTGTGGACCAATTTTGAAGAAAAATCGAATGAGCCTCGTTCCGCCGCCTATTTCCTCCATAGTGCCTTCAGCGGTAAACGCACGGTTGTATCTCTCTTTTAATTTTGGATGAAGCTTATCGTAATCCTTTACTTGATGACGATGAACGACCATGTCTACCTCCCCTTTTCCGTTTGATCGAAAATACATCTATACAATCTTTTAAATTAATCATTCCTCCAATGGATAGAATCAAAAATGCACTCATCACAAGCGGCTCATGAAGTGTCGATTGTGGGGATACAATCCCGATACAAAGCATCATCAGCAGAAACACGCTTTGAAGAATGAACAGATATTTCTTTGATAGCTTAGGTATCAGCCACGATACGCCTATCAGGGCATAAAACAACCGAAATCCGGTGCTATGATCAAAAGCGGAATGTGAAAATGGGATGACTGCTTGGCATAGCCAGACGATGGCAAACAGCAAACAAATTCCATAATGGGCAAGGGTTCTCTCCAGTAACAACCGAGGATGCGTTCCCCTTTCAAGCCACGTCTTTAGTGCGCCAAAACTAAAGGCTGTCATAAACCCAATCATCGGGCGAAAAAGAAATCGATCTGCCCACGCCCATCCTTTTCCTTCTTTCGTTTTGTAATCAAATTGAGTTTGAAACACAATATGATCGTTCGTTTTCACATATTTCCAATAGCCGCCGCCTTCTTTGATAAAAGACAAGGGGTGTGACGATTTAAATTTCAGCGAGGATGCCCGTTCATTCCGTTCATCCATCATTCTAGTTCGATATGCTCCTGTCCCTGTGACACTTACACCAAATCCAAGATGCTTTTCATACAAAAAGGTTTGGGGCTGTTCATCTTGAGGTTCATTTAATGAAATGGTTGAAAAGCGCAAATCCCACTGTTCATGAAGCTTTGGATTTTGCGTATATTCCCATACTTTCTCTAAAGGTGCATGAATGGTTGTTTCCACATAAACAGGCTTTCTTTTCATCTGCCTCTACTCCTCTATGTGAATTATTTCACATAATAAGCATACCATGTTTCACAAAACTGTCAAATCTTTATTCATTTTTTCTTAAAAAATTGTGCCATTTATGATATCGGTTCGCTGCAAAAAAAAGACCTGTCATATAGACAGATCTTCTTTTTGCAATACTCCTGTGATATAGAGCCGAACCGCATAGCTCACACTTTCTTCAAGCTGTTCTTTTCGTTGAAATCCCTTTTTATTAGAAATATCACCGAAGCCGTGCAGTAAGCTTCTCAGTCCTCTGACAACATGCGTCATTTCCTCTTCCTTTACACCAAAGCGTGACATAATGGATTGAACAAACTGAACAAGGCGCTCTGCTGCAAGTCGTACTTCTTTTTCGTTCATATGTGAAAAGGCAGCTTCATAAAGACCGGGGTGTTCTCGGACAAATTGCACATATTGTCTGGCAAAGGCTAAAACAGCTGCTTCTTTTTCCAGCCCCTCTGTGACTTGCATCCCTTCCTCACAAAGCATGGACAGCCCCCTTACTGCGAGTGCTGCCTGAATCTCATGAAGGCCGGATACGTGATTGTAAAGAGAAGGCGGTCTGATGTTCAGCCTTTTAGACAATGTAGCAATGGTCAAAGCGGAAAAGCCCTCTTCATCAACAAATGCTGCCGCTGTATCCATAATTTTTTCTTGTGTAATTCCCATTCTTGGAGACACGGTTTACTGCCCTCCTTTTTTTAGCTGGTGCTGCCTTTTACGGACGGCAGCTTGAAGCTTTTCATGAGGTTCAATCATAAGGTCACCATGTCCGGCAGCAAGACAGGATAAGCGCAGTGCTAGTAATTTTTCAGCGCTTTTTAGTGCGGTTTCTGCATCCCATGTGGCAAATGCCGGGAACGGAAAGCTCCACCGAAACTCACCCGTTACCGATAAGCCGCCTTTTGTCACAAGTGCATCACCTGCAATGACAACTCCTGACTTTTCATCGTATAAAGAAATGCTGCCAGGTGTATGGCCAGGTGTTGCAATCACTTTGAAGGGCCCAATCTCATCTCCTTCTTCGACAAGCACATCTGGTTTTGTATGAATATTTTTCATAAAACTGCCTTTGATTTTTTGCTGGGGTTCACTAGGCAGCAAGGAAAAGTCACCTTCAAAAAGGCGGGCATCACGTTTTGATAAATAGACGACTGCCTCGGGAAAAGCCTTTTTCACCTCATCTAATGCACCGATATGATCCATATGGCTATGAGTGAGAATAATCTTATGAATTGGTTTGTTCTTTTTACGGGCAAATTCGATGATCGAGTTCGCCGCCATTTTTAAAGCAGCATCAATTAAAATGAGTCCTTCCTCTTCCTCAAATACATAGCAATTTACCGGAAATAATCGCGGCATCAATGTAAGCTGGTGCAGACGGTCAAAAGTTGTTAATCTCATGATTGCCCTCCTAAAACTAATGTCGTTAGTTTTATATTAACTAATGGTATTAGTTTTAGCAAACATTTTTTCATCCACCGCAATATAAATATCAATTTGCGCTTCTTTTGGATCAATAGATCTTTCATCATACCATTCAAAATCACCTGTATAAGTGCGGTATTGTCGCTGATCCCACGTCCAAATCTTGTGCCATGCTTCAAGCACAACCTCTTCAATTGGTCCCTTTCTCGTTTGAAATCTTGCGTAGGTGGACGCAGGAATCTCTATGACATGATCTCGATGCTGCCTCGCGAACTGCCCAGCCGTGAATAAATACGAGCCATGTTCATCTTTTTCATAATCTGAATAAAGCCCTATGACTGGGGCTTGTCCCCCATGAAGCTGCTGCGCAAAAAATTCCTGCCAAAGCGGCGCAATCTTCCGCTCTTTTGTTTGCTCTATTTCGTTTGTAGTTCGAACAGACAACCCTTTGATCCATTGTTTTTCTAATGTCACGATATCGTACATACATTCTCATCTCCTTTTCTCCCATCATATAAAAAGAAACCTGACAACTGTGTGTCAAGTTTCTAATCTCTTCATAAATTGTTTTAATTTGAGATCAAACGCTTCCTTGATGTGCTGAGGTGAAAGAATGTCGACGTCCGGTCCTAAATGGAATAGGAAACTGTGCAGCCAATCATCTTGCGGCACGGTCAATGCTGCCAAATAGGTTCCATCTGAACAGACGATCAATTCGTTCTCATCCACCCATTCCTTCACTTTGCCAACTGATACTTCCGTTAACCTGAGCGTGAGCGTTGTGACTGAAGGTTCTTCATGCCAAGAGTCATTCCAAGGCTTCTCTTCATTTTTGATTCTTTTCGGCCTGAAATATGCTGAAATGGTGATGAGGTCTGTCATTCTTGTCAGCTTGAACAGACGAAAAGCTTTTTTCACACAACAGAACGCATACAAATACCAATGCCTTCCTTTTAAGACTAGCGTATAAGGCTCCACTTTCCGTGGAAGTGTTTCACCTTTTGCATTGCGATAAGTGAACTGGATGAATTGATGCGCGGAGGCAGCGGTATGGATCAGCTGCAGCTTCTTCTCAGCCTGACTGTCTTTCCCCCATGAGCTTAAATCAATAAAGACATGGTGCTGTTTCTCACTTTCATGAGTTTGTCGCGGAATAAGAGATTTGATTTTTTTCAGTACATGTTCACTTTCTTTAAAGGAATATGCACTCGTCATGCTTTCAAGAGCTGTTAAAATAAGTTCAATGTCATCATCGGTAAATAATTTTTTCTCTAAACGATAGTCATCAACAAGTGAAATGCCTCCGCCTGCTCCTTGTGTTGTCACAACAGGAATCCCGGCTTGATTGATGGTCTCAATATCGCGATAAATCGTCCTCACGCTCACTTCATGAAGTTCAGCAAGGTCTTTCGCTTGAACTTGCTGCTTGCTAATAAGCAGCATCACAATAGATAAAATACGATCGATTTTCATGCCTTTTCCTCTTTTTCATAAATGTAGGTTTTGATTTGATAAAAAAAGAAAGAATGGTAAAGATAAGGAACAGCCAGCATTCGTTTACATCCCTGCACATGCAGGAGGAGGTTGCATCATGACACATCACGTGTGGCAGTTATTCATAATTGGAGGCATTATGCTGATCTGCATCATTTTTCGAATGAATCGTATGAGACGCTATCAGCTTGTGCGCCCAATCAGTCTTTTGATGAGAATGTATGTATTTGGACTCACTGCTCTTATTCTCTTATTAGAAGGCTGGCAAAATCACAGCATTTTCATCTATGCCGCTATTGGTATGCTCTTTGGAAGCAGTCTGGCCGTTCATGCCTATGAGACGATCCGGATGAAAGAAGAAAATGGCCGTCTTTATGTGAAAACGAGTAAATGGATTGAAAGCTTCATTTTATGCTTATTTTTATCTAGACTTAGTTTTAAGCTGGGTGAGCTGACAAACTATTCGCTCACAAAGATTGGTGTCGTTGAACTGTATCAGCATATTGTGAGTGATGATGCCATGACCATGCTCAGCTTTTTTCTGTTAGCTGCTTACTATGTCGTTTTTTCTTATCAAATGATGAAAGCAGGTAAACGATCAGCACATATGCATCATGCGTAAAAACCTTCCTATATGAGTAGGAAGGTTTTTATTAGTCATGCTGCGCATGGTGAATCATTTGTTCAAGTACTTCCATCACATGCTGATCTTCAGGGCTGTAAAAAATCGATGTCCCTGCTCGTCTAGATTTCACGAGACGAAGGTTTTTTAAAAAACGGAGCTGATGAGAAACAGTTGATTGCATGAGATTCAGCGTTTCCGCGATATCATTGACCGAGTATTCACCTTGAGACAGCAGGTGCAGAATGCGAATACGTGTCGGATCAGATAAGGCTTTAAACGTTTGGGAGACAAGAAATAAGCTTTCTTCATCCAGCTCCATCCGTTCCTGTTCTTGATTTGTATTCAGTTCTTCCTTCATTTCGCTTCACCTTTCTTGTTAGTCAAATCACGACTTATTCTATGTATCATCATATACTAAAACGTGCGGCGTGCAAAGCGGGCACACTTTAGAAAAAAGATTTATTCAAATAGCATTGACACTTGGTAGCATTCTTTTTAAAATGAGCATTATTTATTCATTTTTTTAGAGGAGCTGATAGGCAAATTGACTGAAGAGCCAAGACTAAAACGCAGCCTGACTGTCTTTCCACTTGTTGTGATCGGGCTTGCTTATATGGATCCACTTGTCGTATTTGATTCATACGGCATTGTTGCTCAGCTGACGAAAGGACACGTAGCTGCAGCTTATATATTTACGTTGCTGGCATTACTATTGACAGCGCTTAGCTATGGGAATATGGTGAAGGCTTTTCCAAAAGCAGGATCTGCTTATACATATGCGCAAAAAAGTATTCATCCTCATGTCGGCTTCCTTGTGGGCTGGACACTTTTACTGGATTATTTATTTCTGCCTATGGTGAATTTTGCGATCGGAAGTGCTTATTTAACCGCAGCCTTTCCTGATGTACCTCATTACATTTGGATCATCATACTTGCTATCGCCATAACGACTGTCAATGTAATCGGTATTCGGCTTACAGCCAACATAACGGCGCTATTTGTGACGTTTCAGGTCATTGTCGCCGTCACCTTTGTTGGGTTTGTTATTTATGGGCTCTCGCAAAACGCTGGCAGTGGAGAGTTATTGTCAGCCCGGCCTTTTTATTCAGCGAGCTTAGATCCAGCGCTTATTTTTTCAGGAGCGACCATTTTATGTTTCTCCTTTCTTGGATTTGATGCCATTTCGACGATGTCTGAGGAAACCATTAAACCAAAAAAGACGATTCCGCTTGCCATTTTCTTAACAGTTGCAATTGGAGGCGTACTGTTTACGTTGACGTCTTATTTTTTGCAGCAGGTGTTTCCAAATTTTCAGCAGTTTAAACATCCTGATGCAGCCTCACTTGAAATTGCAGAATTCGTGGGCGGCGCATTTCTCCACTCGTTCTTTTTAGCTGGCACAATGGTCGCTGTCATTTCTTCCTCCTTATCGTCACATGCGAGTGCAGCAAGGCTTTTATATGCAATGGGAAGAGATCAATCGTTACCGAAGCGATTCTTCGGTTATATTCATCCGAGATTAAAAACCCCTGTTTTTAATATTTTATTAATCGGGGCTTTCTCCTTAACCGCAGTCGTTGGCGAACTTGAAGTCATTTATTCCTTTATCAGCTTCGGCGCGTTAATTGGATTTACCTTTGTGAATTTGTCTGTTTTTGCGTACTTTTTCGTCAGACAAAAACAAAGAGGTGTTCTGAATACATTGAGATATGCAGTGATCCCTCTATGCGGGACGGCGTTTTGTATTTGGCTGTTAACGAGCATCAGTACAAATGCATTAATCATTGGCATGATTTGGCTGATGATCGGTTTTATTTATTTCTGCTTCAGGCTGAAAACAAGGTCTGAATTTACGTTTGGATATGATTGATTATAAGGTTTTCACTTGGTATCCTGCTTAGGATATGTCATAATAAAAAGGCTGTACTTCCCTTTTAAAAGCGGGGCAAAACAGGGGTGAACTGACCTTGAAAAAGAAAAAAACAGGATGTTTTGCCATTTCAGGCTGTTTCACGATTTTTCTCTTTGTTTTCGTATTAGCAGCCATTGCCATCTCCTTTAATCAAAAGGAGTTAAAAAAGCTGCCGATTGATACGGAATCAATTGTTTTGTCGAGATTGGATGATTACAAACCGCTTGTAGAAACAGAGTTAAGAGATCAAGATTTAGATCAGTATACCGCGTTAATCCTCGGTATGATGTATCAAGAATCAAAAGGCAGAGGCGGAGATCCAATGCAGTCCTCTGAATCTCTTGGTTTGAAACGAAATGAAATCAATGACCCTCAGAAAAGCATTAAACAAGGAGTCCATCATTTTTCGACTATGTACAAGCATGGGAAGAAAAAAGGCGTTGATTTGGAAACCATTATTCAAAGCTATAACATGGGAATCGGCTATATTGATTTTGTTGCAAAAAACGGGGGAAAACATTCCGAGAAATTGGCAAAGCAATACTCCAAAAAGCAAGTGAAACGAAACCCCAAGGTCTATACGTGCGGCGGCAACAAAGATAACTTCCGCTATCCGTATTGCTACGGTGATTTCACTTACGCTGAAAAAGTAAAAGAAAAAACGAAAACAGTTGAAGAAAAGATGAAATTGGCTTCATCATCCACACCATCATCGTAAAAAAAGCACTTCCGTCAAGGAAGTGTTTCAAATTGTTGACAAAGGGCTAAAATGATCTTTATTTTAGCCCTTTGTCTTCTTTTCATTTTATCGCTGTTCTTTCCCAATTTCCGGCAGGATCGTTTTTGCTAACTGCTGATCCATTTCCTCATATTCATCATAATGAATCGTTTCATACAGCTCTTTTCTCGTTTGCATATCCCCAAGTATCCCCTGCTGCGTTCCCTTTTCCATGATTTCTGTAAATAAACGCTCATACGCTTTTGCAGCGACTCTGAGTGATGACACAGGGTAAATGACCATTTGAAAGCCAAACATTGAAAATTCGTCTGCATGATAATAAGGCGTCTTGCCAAACTCCGTCATATTGGCAAGGAGTGGCCCTTTAATATTGTTTGACGCATGTGTGAAGTCCTCAGCTGTGATGAGTGCCTCAGGGAAAATAGCGTCAGCTCCTGCTTCTACGTAAAGATTGGCCCGGCGGATGACATCCTCCATTCCATTTACGGACTTTGCATCGGTTCTCGCAATCACCAAAAGCGTTGGTGCCGCTTGTTTGATGGCTTTGATTTTTGCGACCATTTCTTCTACTGGAACGAGTGCTTTCCCATTTAAATGCCCGCATTTTTTCGGCATTTGCTGATCTTCAATTTGAACAGCTGCCACCTTGCTCTCAACCATTTCTTTTGCTGCTCTTGCTGCATTTAAAACACCGCCATAGCCTGTGTCCATATCCACCAAAAGCGGCAGCTGGGAAGCTCGAATAATCTCCTTCGCTTTTTCAGCCATTTCTGTTGAATGGATCATGCCGAGATCAGGCAGTCCTTTGCTAGCACAAAAAGCGGCACCTGATAAATAGAGTCCTTGAAAGCCCATTTTTTTTGCATAGAGCGCAGACATTCCATCGTGAACGCCTGGAATTTGAAATAAAGCTGATTTGTACATTTGTTCTTTAAAGGCTGCAGCTAAATCAGCCTGACTTGTTTCTTCATTCACGATCCACACGCTAGCTCCCCCTTATATGACGAATAAGTCCATAAATGCTGGTACTGTTGTTGTTTTTAATTGATTTGGATTTTGGCAGAGTGACACAATTTGATCTACTTGTTTTTGTGGAAATCTTGTCTTTAAATGATAGAGCCATTTCTTTTCAAGCAGCGGAATGCCTTCCTGTCTTCTTCTGCGATGACCAAGCGGGTATTCAATTTCAATTCGGTCTGTCATCGTCCCGTCTTTAAAGAAAATTTGTACACAGTTTGCAATTGATCTCTTTTTCGGATCTAAATAATCCTCTGTATAACGCTTATCCTCTTTCACAACCATTTGATCACGCAGACGATCAATGGCCGGATTTTGCGCCGTTTCTTCTTCATAATGGTCAGCTGTTAGCTCACCATAAATCAGTCCAATGGCTGTAATATACTGCAAGCAATGATCACGGTCTGCCGGATTATAAAGCGGCCCTTTCTTATCAATAATCCGAATTGCTGACTCATGTGTCGTAATCTCTACCCGATCAATTTCATCTAAACGATCTTTTACCGCGTCATGCAGCATCACAGCCGCCTCAGCAGCAGTCTGCGCATGGAACTCAGCAGGATAAGCAATTTTGAAAAGAACATTTTCTATGACGTATGATCCAAGAGGCTGGGCGAGCGTAAGCGGTTTTCCTTTCATAAGAACATCTTCAAAGCCCCACTTCTCTGCACTAAGCGGCGTTTGATAGCCCATTTCCCCTTTTCGTGTCATCATTGCCAGTCTCACTCCGCGGCTTGTTGCATCCCCTGCTGCCCATGATTTCCTCGATCCTGTGTTTGGGGCGTGGCGATATGTTCTAAGCGGGGAATTATCAACAAACGCTTGTGATAATACATGCTGGACTTCTTCCTTTGTTCCGCCAAGCATTGCACATACAACTGCACTTGTTGCCACTTTGACAAATAACACATGGTCCAATCCATTTCGATTCAGACAATTTTCTAAAGCGAGCACACCTTGAATTTCATGTGCCTTGACGATTGCATGCAGTACGTCATTCATCGTTAGCGGCTCTTCTCCGTTTGCAAGACGATTTCTGCTAATATAATCACTTACAGCTAATATTCCGCCTAAGTTATCTGACGGATGGCCCCACTCCTGTGCAAGCCATGTGTCATTATAATCTAACCAGCGAATCATACAGCCAATATTAAAAGCCGCTTGAACAGGATCTAGCACAAACGAAGTGCCGGGAACTCTTGCTCCGTTAGGTACAACTGTTCCAGGTACGATGGGACCAAGGTGCTTCGTACATTCTGGAAAATTGAGCGCAAGCATTCCGCACCCGAGCGTGTCTATGAGCACATAACGCGCGGTTTCAATGGCCTCTTTGCTCGTAATTTCTCCGTCTACTGCATAGGCAGCAATTTCTTCTAATAGCTGATCTGTTTGATTGGCGACTGCTGTTTTGTTCATATTCATTCCCCCGTTTTTCCATCATCATTTGAAACCTTTAATCCTCTTGGCCCTAAATACCGGACTCTCGGTCTAAAAATGCGATTATGCAAATGCTGTTCAATAACATGAGCGGCTAATCCACTAGCCCTTGCAGCAAAGAAAATGGGTGTATAAAGTGAAATAGGAATTCCAAGCACGTAATAAATAGGAGCGGCGTAATAATCAAGATTCGGATAGAGGTTTTTCTGCTCTTTCATGTATGCCTCTCCTGCTACACACATGTCATATAGCGTTGTATCTCCCTTCGATTCAGTAAGCGTTTTCAATGAACGTTTTAAAAGAGCGGCGCGCGGATCCATTTTTCTCATGTATACTCTGTGGCCAAAACCCATCATTTTTTCTTTTGCGGCTAATTTTCGTTCAATGAGCGCAAGAAATCCTTCCGTTGTTTTTCCTTCAAGAAGCATGTGCATGACAGCTTCATTTGCTCCTCCGTGGAGGTCACCTTTTAATGAAGAGATCGCTCCAGTAAAAGCACCATACATGTCAGAATGCGTGGATGCAATGACTCTAGCTGCAAACGTTGAATTCGGCAGCTCATGTTCACTATATAATGTAAGTGTTTGGTCAAAAGCGGTGATTTCGTCTTCGGTCGGGGTGCGTCCAGTTAGCATGGATAAAAAGTTTTCAGTGTAGGATTTGGTCTGATCTGGAGAAATAGCGGCGTCTTTTGTGAGAATATGATAGCTTCCAGCAACAATGGCCGGCAGCTGGCCTAGTAATCGAACTGCACGCTTCACTTGGCACGCTTCTGATCGATCATGTAGTGCATCATCGTACCCTGCAAGAGCAGATAAGCACGTTCTCATCGCATCCATAGGGTGAGTGGTTTTTGGCAGCTTCGTTAAAATGGTTTGAATGGTTGGATGTAAGTTCGTTTGTGAGGATATATCTTGCTGAAATTGGTGATATTCCATCGTATCTGGTAATCTTCCATAAATAAGCAGATAGGCTGTTTCTAAATATGTCTTGTTTTGTGCTAGCTCAATGAGGTCGTACCCGCGAATCACAATTTCCTCTTGCTCCACATCTAAATATGATATGGACGTTTCGCTTGCCACAATGTCTTCAAGCCCCGGTTTATACTGCAATTGTTCAGTCATCATATAACCCCCGTTTCGTCCAATTGTTGATCTCCAAACGAGCAAACGGCCAGAAATGATGTGAATCTATAGATGGGAAGATACCATGCAAGTCGGATATCCAATTTCCATTCTATCCAAAGCACTTCATCTTGTAAATAAAAGAACGTATGTCCAGTTGGACATACGTTAGCTGTAGTATGGAGAAATCATGATATAGACAATGACGCCAGTGAGACTAACATAGAGCCAAAGCGGCATCGTCCAGCGGGCAATTTTACGGTGACGCTCAACCTGCATCTGTGCGCCTCTAAATAGTGTAATCAATGCAAGCGGTACAATAATTGCTGAAAGCACAATATGTGTAATCAAAATAAAGAAGTAAATTGGACGGATGATCCCTTCTCCTCCGAAGTGTGTATCAGCTGCCATTGAATGATATGTCACATAGGAAATTAAAAAGACAAGTGTTGTTGAAAATGCAGCAAAGATAAATCGTCTATGTGCTTTAATGTTCTTTTGTTTAATCATAATGAGTGCTGAAAGTAAGAAGATAAACGTAAAGCTGTTCATCACGGCATTCAGTAAAGGAAGAAATGTAATGTCCAGATGACTAAATTTATCTGTTTTTGGCATTAAAAATAATAAAGCGATTAATCCGTTTATGGCAATTGTTAAAATGACAACAATGCCGGTGAAATTTTTCGGTTTTTGATTCTGTTCGTTCATGTTTGAAAACCTCTCTTTATTAGTTCCGACTAAGAGTATGTTATTTAACTTTCTCTATAAAGTCAATGAATTCGCTGTCTTCGTCGAATTTTAGACAAACTTGCCGATTACTGGCGTTCTAACGGCTTGAAAGATCCATCCACTTCCTTTAGAATTGGAATTTATGTGGTTTTTATGATTTCTTATATGAAAGGAGTAATGGACTTGTCAATCTTACAGGAAACAACCAAAGATGTGAAGACGTTAGAGCAAGAATTACAGCAATTGCAGTTTCAAATGTATCGAATGCAAGAAAATATGAAAGATATTTCGAAAAAAGCAAAGATCATTGGCATTGATCAGGCAAAAGAAGACGAATGGATGATTGTCTCTGCCATTGAAAGTGCGGATACATGCAAAATCATGCTCAGCGATTGTGAAAAAGCTTTTCGCGGACAATCTGATTTTTCCTTAATCGCGGAATATCCTGAAGAAGGAAAGATTCACATTGCTGATATTAAAGGCCCTCCCGATAATGGATACGGCTCAATCTGCATGAAGCATTTAAAAGAAATCGCAAGAGAGCAGAACATTCCAGTCATCACAGGTGACCTCGTCAAAAGAGATTGGAATCACGTGGACCGCTTGATTCACTTTTATGAAAAGCACCAATTTGATGTCCAAATTAATTGGGAAGAACAAAGCGGGGAAATTTATTGGGTGGACAGCTAACGCCAAAAAACCAGCGTGTGTGATAGAATATACGCTGGTTTTTGTCGAAAATGCAAATTTTTCTGAAAAATATGTGTTTTTTTGACCAAAAAAAGGGTACAATAAAAGCATCAGGCCGCCACCTGATGCTTTCTTCCAAAAAACAATAGATTACTAGTTAAGTACTTTCACTTTGACTGATTTTACGCCCCAATTTTTTGCTTGGGATTTGCTTGGTACATGTACATCAATTTTGTTACCTTTAATTGCGCCGCCAGTATCTGCTGCGGTAGCTTCACCGTAGCCTTCAACATAAACCTTACTTCCTAATGGAATGACATTAGGATCTACTGCAATGACTTTCGCATTTGGGTTTTTGTTTAAGTTTACCCCTGTTGCAGTGATACCTGAGATGCCACCATCATTTGCTGTATAAGCCGTAGCCGTTACAGTCAATTCTTTTTGTACACTTTGACTAGCAGAAGATGATTCTGCTTTAGCTGTTTCCTTTTTAGGAGCAGCTTTTTGTGTTGTTTGCTCTTTTTGGACAGGCTCCTGTTTTTGTACAGGCTCTGAGCTTACCGGAGCTGAGCTTTGACCAGCAACACTTAGTGTTGAACCAGTCACAATTATATCTGAGTTTAAGTTATTCCAAGACTTAATATCGCTAATTGACACATTGAATTTTTGAGCGATTTTCCAGAGGCTGTCCCCCTTCTGGACTTTATACTGCTCCTGAGTTTTCTCTTTTGAAGAGATTGTCAATTTATCACCTACATAAATCATGTCTGTAGATAAATTGTTCCAACCCTTTAGGTCCTTTAGAGACACATCATTTTTTTGAGAGATTCCCCAAAGTGTATCACCTTTCTTCACAGTGATTTCCTTTGCAGAAGCTTGCTGTGCTCCAAATGCTGTTGTTGAGATTGCTGCAACAGCAACCAAGGACATAATAGTCTTCTTCATAAAGTAAATCCTCCCTTGTTAGCTTTTTATGGCGGCTAACGAGTGCTATCGTAACATATGTAAATGTCAATTCAATAACAAAACGATATGTTTTAGATTACAGTTCCTTTACATGAAACATCTCTCTCCATTGGTAAATCAGACCACAAAACAGCTCAATTACCCGCCATATCAAGGTTTTGAAAGGATCAGAAACCTCCTGTTGAAAACGTGTCCAAACGCAGCGAAAAAAATTTATTTTTCTTCTTCAACCTCTTTATTTTTCTCTTTTTCTATAAATAAACGGATTTCTTCTAGAAAAACATCCCCATATTTCTCTCTTTTTTGAGCGCCTATCCCCTTAATATGGAGAAGTTCTTCTTCTGTTTTAGGTTGAACAGCTGACATTTCCTTCAATGTTTGATCAGAAAATACAACAAATGGCGGAACGCCCTGCTCTCTCGCCAGCTTCATTCTCACCGCTCTCAGCTGCTCAAATAATGCATCGTTTTCTTGAATCGCCTCTCTTTTAACTGCCTGCTTTTTATACACAGCCTCTTGTCCGACTAACACTTTCTTCCCTTTATGTGTCACTTTTAATGTTGGGTAAGCCCCTTCAGACATGTGCAAATACTCTTCTGTAATTAGGAATTCGATGAAATCACTGATTTGCTGGGCTGATTGCTGCTTCATTAAAGCGTATGTAGGAAGACGGTCGAAACCAAGATCAAGCACTTTTTTATTTTTAGAGCCTGCCAGTACTTGAGCAATCATCATTTTTCCAAATCGCTCGTTCATTCTAACCGTACACGATAAAACCATTTGCGCTTCTCGAGTGACCTCTTCACGCTCTCTTTCATCAAGGCAATTGCTGCATTTTTGGCAAGGAGTACTTGTTGATTGATCAAAGTAGTCCATTACAAATTGCTGCAAACATTGCTCAGTATGACAGTAATCCACCATTTGTCTTAGTTTAAGCAGTTCATGCTGATAGCGCACTTCATCTTCTGTTGACTGTTCAATGAGGAAGCGCTGCATTCGTACGCCCTGCGGCGAAAACAGTAAAATACATTCACTTTCAAGACCGTCTCTACCTGCGCGCCCAGCTTCTTGATAGTAGCTTTCAATATCCCTTGGAATTTGATGATGAATGACAAAACGGACATTTGATTTATTAATTCCCATGCCAAATGCAGATGTAGCGACCATGACCTGGATGTCATCATTTAAAAACAGGTTTTGCTGCTCTTCTCTCACATCGTCATCTAACCCGCCATGATAAATGCCAGCTTTGATCTTTTGTTTCTTTAGCCGATTGTAAATGTTTTCAGCTTCTTTTCTTGTAGCTGTATAGATAATGCCGGACTCAAGCTTGTTTTTCTTCATATAATGTGTGATAAAGCGGTCACTATTTTCTCCTTTGACCACCTGAAAAGACAAATTCTCTCTAGCAAACCCAGTAAAAATGGTTTCTTCTTCGTTCATGCCAAGCTGTTCACATATATCTCGGTGGACCTTTTTCGTGGCTGTAGCCGTTAGTGCGACTATCACTGGCCTTTTTGTCAATTTATCTAAGCATTCTTGAATAAAGCGATAGCTTGGCCTAAAATCATGTCCCCACTCAGATATACAGTGCGCTTCATCAATTGCGATTAAAGGGATCGTTAACCGATCAAGTAGCTGAAAAAAACGTTCATTTTGTAAACGTTCAGGTGTGATATAAAGCAGCTGATATTCCCCATCTGCACATTTTTTCAGCCTTTTATTCATTTCAGCTGCAGAAAGTGTGCTGTTTAAAAAGGACGATCGTATGCCCATCTCATTTAGCGCATCGACCTGATCTTTCATTAAAGAAATTAGCGGGGATACAACGATCGTTGTTCCTTCCATCATCAGGGCAGGAATCTGGTAGCAAACCGATTTCCCTCCGCCTGTCGGCATAATACAGACGGTATCCTTCTGTTTGTTTACAATCGATTCAATGGCTTGTTTCTGTCCCTGCCTAAAGGTGTCAAAGCCAAAGTATTGTTTCAGGAGTGCTTCTGCTTGTTCTAACATCCAATTCCCTCTCCGTCTTTTGTTTTGTCTATTTTAACATACATTCCTTCTTCATCCGGCGGTCTGTGCAATTTCGTTTTTTCACAAAATAAAAAGCCATTTTCCGAAATGGAAAATGGCTTGAATCATCCTAGGAAAAGCTGCGGATGCCGTAATCTAAGTAAGAAAGTTTTAAACCACCACTCCTCAAAGTGGGTGTTTGCAGAAACGTTCCTGTCTTCCTCTCTAAGGAGGCATGACATTCCGGCTTCAATATAAAACTCCCTATTACAGCTTAAAGGTTAAAACTTAATTAACATTACGCGCATCGCAGCCTTTAAACTATACTACACGAAAGTTAATTAAATTTCAAGAGATCTTTTTTCTTTGAAATACTCATTTATACAAGATTTTTGTCCACGAGTACATATGGAAACATTATTCTGAAAAAATTTAACCTTCTCATATATTGCTATTTTTCTTCCTCCACATCAACATCCTGCTCTTCCTCGAGTCTTTCATACGTATCTGAATGCATTTGATCCATTGTTTCTCTATTCGTTAAATCACGCATTTGATCGGAGAATGAACGGTCAAACTCGTTTGGATCTTGAGTTGTTTCCTCATTTTTCTTTGCACCAATTGAAAAGCGTGTATATGGAACTGCTTTTAAACGCTCATATGGGATCTCTTTTCCTGTTTTCTCACAAATCCCATATGTTCCGTCTTCCATTCGTTTCAGTGCTGCATCGATTTCACCTTCAAGCTGATCATCGACTTGATCCAGCGTTTGTTCTGTCATGCGGTCTAAATAGATGCTCCCATGATCAGCGATATGATTCCCAACACCATTTGATATCTCACTCGATTCAACGAGCATCGATTCTTCTTTCTTTTTTGATCCCTTCACATCTTCTTTTAGTTGAATCAATCTTTCGTATAAATCAGCTTGTTGTTCTTTCGTTAAGCCCACGGTCAATCACTCCTTTCTCATTACCTTCCCGCTGGAAGGGAAAAGAAAACATCAAAAAAGCCGCCGCCTATTTGGCAGCAGCTTTCTTTTCTTACAGATGGCGAAGTGCTTCTTCGACTGGTTTATCGCCTTTAATCAAGTCAAAGGACTTATTTTTCACATTCGATTCTGTTAAGCTCTCCACAAGAACAATGGCTACGTCCTCTCTTGAAATCTCGATGTTTTGATCATCTGTAATATGCTCGGCAGCTTTAATCTTTCCTGTCTTCTCCTCATGCAGCAGGGCGCCCGGGCGAACAATCGTATAGGAAAGACCAGACTGTTTTAAGTGCTCATCAGCTTTTCTTTTCGCTTCATAATAAGTTTCCATACTTCCTTGCCCTTTTCCCTGGTTCGGGTCATCGGCATTATAGGAACTGAGCATAACAAAATGCTGGATGTTTTCTTTTTTCGCTGTATCAACGAGGCGTTTTGCCCCTTCCTGATCGACCGCAATGGTCTTATCCGCACCTGTTTTTGAGCCTGAACCAGCTGCAAAGATGACAGCGTCTGCTTGTTTCACAGCATCTGTCACATCTTTTTCAAGATCACCTATGACAGGTGCTGCACCAAGTTCTTTTAGCGCATCAGCTTGTTTTTCATCTCGAATGAGAGCAAGCGGCTCATGTCCTTTTTCTTTTAAATAACGAACGACAAGTCTACCTGTATGTCCATTTGCTCCTGCAACTAACACCTTCATTGTTCATTCTCCTTTCTGTATCTGTTTCATCTTTAACCTTTTTTGCTATCATTCAAACACTTAAGCAGAAAAAAGCCCTTCCCATCAGATGGGAAAGGCTCAGAAATGTGCGATCTATGAAAATAAGAACGAAGAATGAGAAAAGTGCATATGATCTATGTAATCGCAAGATTGATCAGCAAAGATGTTTTGTCAAAATGGCTTGCACATCGCTCAAATCCGTCTCTTTGGAAAAGTCGAGTTCAAATACTTTTGAGCTTGTGACAAGCAGCATACCTGTGTCCTGATCAAACACGCCAGCTTCTTGAATGGCAAAACTTTCAATTGATCGATACGGCAAGGAGACCCTGACTTTCTTCTTAGAAAATACGCGGTTATCGCCAAAGATCAGTCGTTTATTTGTAAAGCAAATTTGGTCGTGACGCAGTCTGTAAACAGCCTCAATTCTTTCCCCTTCAATCAATAAGGATTCGAATTTCTTATCATTTTGTTTACTGACAGAAAAAATACCCACGTAAACCCCCTCTTCCTGCATCAAATTCCTTTATGACAAAACGACCACACGGCTCTGTGGGTACGTTTTATTCTCACTTATAGAATACGCTATAAATGATCGTTATTCCATTACGAATAGATTAAATTTCATTTAACTTTTTCTTTTTGATCCGATGCTCTTTCCTCTATTTATTTAGACTGTTAAAGCAGGAAAAAAGTTTCAGTTCTTTTCGAGAAAAAATGCTGAATCATTCCAATAAAAAAACAGTGATTATGCCAAATCACTGTTTTTAAATGCCTATTCGTCTTTTGGTGTATCAATCGTTCCCTCGGCATACACATCGGAAATCTGTTCAAGCGTAATCGCCATATCAGCATCTTCGTGTTCATGCCATGCATTTTGATTTTTCTGCTCGTCATTTTGCTGCTTTTTCATCATCATCACCCTTTACTGTTTTTCTTAGTATGAGTGATGACCCTCAAAATCATTCAGCCGAAATATCTTCAAAATACTCCTTGTAATACCCGCCTACTTTACCCGTATTGTCAACGACAAACAGGAATTCCTCTGTTTCATTTTTCACTTCATATGTGCTTCCAACCGTTAATGCCCGGTCGACCATATATTTTTTCGCGTTTGTATGTACACATTTTACTTGTTTTAACGTTTGAGCTGTTTGCCAGTTTTGATGGATCATGATTTAAAAACTCCTTTTTTCATCTATACATTTATTGTAGCCAAATTTTCGCGAAATGCAATGAGTGTTATGGATTGCTTTCAAACATGTCGTGTAATATGATAATTGTATACGTTTACATTTTTGTGCGTATACTGTTTCGTTGCATGTCCGCTTTTCTCACCTAGAACTCGCAGAAAACAATCCATATCTTTAAGGAGGTTTGTTTATTTATGAGCTCTACAACACTTCAAATTAGTTCAAAACTCGAATCTTTTCTCCAAGGGACGAAAAAACTCTACATTAACGGTCAGTTTGTCACAAGTCACGATAATAAAACCTTTGCTACTCCTAACCCAGCCACAGGCGAAACCCTTATTGATGTATATGAAGCAGGTGAAAAAGATATTGATGAGGCAGTAAAAGCTGCAAAAAAAGCCTTCCATGGTCCTTGGCGCTCAATGTCTGCCGCTGAACGCGCCCGCCTCATGTTCAAGCTTGCTGATTTAATGGAAGAAAATCAAGAAGAGCTTGCACAGCTTGAAACTTTAGATAATGGAAAACCAATCAATGAAACAACAAATGCAGATATTCCCCTCGCTATTGAGCACATGCGCTATTATGCGGGCTGGACGACAAAAATGAATGGACAAACCATTCCTGTCAGTCAAGGATATTTTAATTATACCCGCCATGAGCCGGTTGGCGTTGTAGGACAAATCATCCCATGGAACTTCCCGCTGCTCATGGCCATGTGGAAAATGGGTGCCGCACTTGCAACAGGATGCACCATCGTTTTAAAGCCAGCCGAACAAACTCCACTCTCTGCTCTTTATTTAGCAGAATTAGTGGACAAAGCCGGCTTCCCAGAAGGCGTCATTAACATCGTTCCTGGATTTGGCGAAACAGCCGGAAATGCCTTAACTGAACATCCTGATGTGAACAAGCTTGCCTTCACAGGGTCAACAAGCGTTGGAAAATTAATTATGGAAAAAGCGGCTAAAACCATTAAAAGGGTCACATTAGAGCTTGGCGGAAAATCACCGAATATTATTTTACCTGATGCCGATTTAAAGAAAGCCATTCCAGGTGCTTTAAATGGCGTCATGTTTAACCAAGGCCAAGTATGCTGCGCGGGCTCCAGAGTCTTTGTTCACCGGAGCCAATATGATGAAGTGGTCGATCAAATGGCCAAATATGCAGGATCCCTCAAGCAAGGCGCTGGTCTTCATCAAGATACACAAATTGGACCTCTTGTAAGTAAAGAACAGCACGAACGCGTATTAGGCTATATTGAAAAAGGTAAATCCGAAGGGGCAACAGCCGTTGTCGGTGGCGATTGCCCTTATGAGGCTGGCTATTTCGTCTCCCCTACTATTTTTAAAGATGTAGAAGATGAAATGACCATTGCCAAAGAAGAAATCTTCGGACCTGTTTTATCTGCAATTCCTTACGATTCCATTGATGAAGTGGTCGAACGGGCCAACCAGTCTGAATATGGATTAGCAGCAGGACTTTGGACAGAAAACTTAAAGCATGCCCACGATATTGCTGCACGTCTTGAAGCAGGAACAATTTGGGTCAACTGCTATAATGTCTTTGATGCCGCCTCCCCGTTTGGAGGATATAAGCAATCAGGTCTTGGCAGAGAAATGGGGTCATATGCCCTTAACAACTATACAGAAGTCAAAAGTGTATGGATTAATCTCCAAGACTAATGACGTCAAGAAAGCCTTTGACCCTGTCATCGGCTCAGATCGTTGACAAAGTGCTAAAATGATTTTTATTTTAGCACTTTGTCTTCTTTTCAGCGTGATAGAAAACCTTTG
>NZ_LKIC01000009.1:0-269 GCF_001482475.1 Bacillus sp. G1(2015b)
GCTACTGGCCCTACTGGCGTAACGGGTAGCACTGGAGATACTGGTTCTACTGGTTCTACTGGTGCTACGGGTATTACCGGAGCCACTGGTCCTACCGGGGCAACTGGTATTACTGGACCAACGGGTCCTACTGGTGTCACAGGTATCACTGGAGTTACCGGACCTACCGGCGCTACGGGTATCACTGGAGATACTGGTCCTACTGGCGCTACGGGTATCACTGGAGCTACCGGACCTACTGGCGCTACGGGTATTACTGGACCAACGGG
>NZ_LKIC01000010.1:0-201958 GCF_001482475.1 Bacillus sp. G1(2015b)
CCTTTGCAGCCCTAGGAAGGGCGAGTACCGGAGCGGAGCGAATTTGACATTCGTGAGCACCGGAGCGCAGACCTGACAACGAATGCGAGGGTTTGTCTAAACGCTGAGAGATCGGCTTAGCTGATCTCTATTTTACTTAATCGATTCACCATCGGTTCAATTCCTTTGATTTGATGGTATCGCAGCATGGCAGCAGCCCGTTCTTGATTGATGTTCATCTTCGTCTCATCAATTGGACAGCTCAGCGGGACATCACATTTGATCTCTGCCAATAGACGGGAGAGCTTCAAATCTTCTAACCCTGCTTGCATTTTCTTTTGCTGTGCGGCCGTTAGTTCATGAACATTTTCTAATAATCCATCAATGGTTTGATATGTTTGAATAAATTTTAATGCTGTTTTTTCTCCGATTCCTTTCACGCCTGGGTAATTGTCACTTGAATCCCCCATAAGTGCTTTCATATCGATCAGCGCCTTTGGAGAGATGCCCATTTCCTCTTCAAATAAGGCTTTTGTATAATGTTTATAGTTCCCGATCCCTTTTTGCATCAAAGCAACAGTCACTTGTTCATTCAATATCTGCAGCAAATCTCTGTCGCCGGTTAGAACCGTCACACGTGCTTCATTCTGATAGACTGCCGCCAGCGTGCCGATACAATCATCTGCCTCAAAGCCTTTTAAACCAACGTTTACAATTCCTAGTTCTTCTGTCGCTTCCTTTGCTAAATCGAATTGCGGAATGAGCTCAACAGGCGCCTCTCCTCGATTTGCTTTATAATCTTGAAACAATTCATTTCGGTATGTTTGGCTTCCCATATCCCAGCAGCACACAATATGAGTTGGCTCAAATGTCTGAACAGCAGTTAATAAATGCTTCAAATAACCATTCACGCCATTCGTCGGGACGCCGTGATCATTTATCATAAAATTGCGATGGACAGCCGTTGCATAGAACGATCTGAACAGAAGCGCCATGCCATCAACAAGCAGTACGTGTTTATTCATTCTTATAAACTCCCTTTTTCAAAACAATACTCCTATTCTATCACAGAACATAGAATTCGACATAAAAAAGGCGCCCTCTTCTTTTGGAAAAGAAGTGGCACCTTTGGATTATTTTTGACCGTATTGCATTTTTTTCGATTCTGCTTCTGCGTAGGACGGCATCTCTTTTTGTTTCGGGTTACGCTCATCCTGCTTTTTTGCATGCTGCTTTTTTTCCATCATCATTCCCCTTTCTCGGTTCACTTGTTAAGATGACCAAAAAAGAGAAAGTTACTCTTTACTTCTGTTTTCGTTCGACATACTCCTTAACCATATCAATCGTGACATGCTTACGCAGCGGAACAATTCCGCCTCGTGCAAGCTCATTCATCTTCGAAGTAATCGCATTGATATCGTCGGTTGTAAATGGTTCGTTTTGTTCACACTTGAAAACAGCAGTCTCTATTGCCTGCTCTCTTTTTTGCTCAAGCGCAAGAAACGACTTGATATGAGCATTCTGTTTTTGTGAATGTGCGGAAATCTCTTCGTGTACGCTCGTCATTTTTTATCAACTGCTTTCTTTTTTCTATAGTCTATCATGAATCAAATGGTTTTCAACTGATTCTTCCATTCATTTGTCTGCTTGTATACTTGTTCTATCATCGCCTGCTCTTTCGCATCTGTCGTCAAGCTCATGATAAATGTTTGTTTTTGTTCATTCAGCTGTTTAAGTGCTTCTGATTCATATTTTTCAGTAAAGGTCTTCACCATCATATCGTATCTGCTCTGTAATTCTTCTTTTTCTTTATCTGCCCATTTCGTCGTTAACTGGAAAAGAACATCTCGAATCGCTTCAATAAACGCTGCCTTCCCGTTCTGTTCAAAGAAAGCTTTCGCTGATTTTTGTTTCTTTAAGAGCGGCTCAAACGGCGTCAGGTCCGCTTCCACTTCAATTTGTTTCAGCTCTGCATTTTTCTCATCTGGAGGTGACAGCCGGAGAGAAAAGTAAGGATCTTCTGCACATGCAGCCTGTAATCCTTTCTCCCACTCCTCTTTGAAATACTGAGTGATAAACGATTCCATTCGAATATCAAGCGCCTTTATCTCCTGTACAAATTCAAATTCATAGTCCTTTAGCGCCTGTTCAAGCGCTTTTTTCAGCTCCTGCCTGAAGTCCCCTTGAGATATTCCAGGATAAAAGGCTGTCTTTAACAGATCATTTGCATAAAGTGACAAGCGCTGAACAATGTGGTAAAGCTGTTCGTGCAAGTCCTTTTTCACACTTTCTGTCACTAGCTTAGATCGTTTAATATGGCTCATTTGATCAACGATCACTTCATAGGATGTGTCTATCTTTTTCTTTTCTGCTTGCTTTTCATCTTCTGACTGATGCAGCGTCTCATGCAGCTTGTCGACTGTTCTACATAATGTACTCGCTTCAAAATACAGCAGCTCAATCGCATCTTTCGTTAATTCTTCCTCAATAAAATAGTCGAGCTGTGTTCTGAGCTGTGCATACTGGTTATAAGGCGACTGACCCTTTCCTTCGATCTCTTCCTTACTGGATACATGATGAAGGTTTGGCTGCCGGATGCCTTCTTTTGTGAGCTCATTTTTCACATAGTCAAAGACAGTTTCAAGCTCTGTTTGATCCTTTGCGAGGTCAGCTGCATTGATAATAAAAAACATTTTATCCATGCTAAATGAATCTTTTACAAGCCCGAGTTTACGTAAAAATGACCGGTCTGCTTTTGAGAAAGAATGCTGGTAGTAAGTTAAATAAAGAAGGGCATCAGCATCCTTCATATATTGAAAGGCAATCTCTGTATGACGTTTATTCATACTGCTGGCGCCTGGTGTATCAACAATCGTCAGTCCTTTATCTGTTAAAGGTGTACTTAAATACACCGTCACTTCCTTCACCACACAAGAAACAGCCTCTTCTGCCACATATGGCTTTAATTCTTGCAGGGTGACATTGTGCGGCGTTTGTTTTTGAATGGAATCACGGAACTTTTCATGAGCGTTTAAAAAATGTTCAACAATGATGCGGTGATCCTGTTCAAGCGCTCTTTTTTTCAGCGTTCGTTCGAGTTTCGCTTGAAACGTATCTCCCTTTTCTTCCGTTATAGAAAAACCAAGAATTTGATCGAGCTCTTCTAATATTTCCTGCTCGGTTTTGAACACCACTTTCACACTTTCATGCGGATGGTCTTCTGTCGGCCGCGTCAGCTTATTGATCGTGGCTGTCGTTGGTGTAGGAGATGATGGCAGCACCTTTCTCCCAACTAGGGCATTGGCAAACGAAGATTTCCCTGAACTAAAAGCACCGAATAAGGCGAGTGTAAATTCCTTCGCTTGAAGCCGCTTTGTTCGTTGTTCAAAGGACTTTCTTTGAGACTGAAGCGCGTTTAATGGCATTAACATTTGAGAAAGCTGCTCAAACTGGTCAATTGACTGCGCTGTCGTAATATGCTGTGATTGACGCATTTGATCAAGCTCTGTCTGCTGCTGATTTTCTTTCTCGCTTTCTTCCGCATGAGTGGACGTATGATTCTGATTTAGCTCATCATGCTGCATCCGATGTTTTTTCACATAAAACCAATCATCTGAGATCTGCTCATTTGTTCCGTTTTGCCATATATCCCATACATGCTCAATATCTCTTCTGATTTGATCATTTTTTGCCATGCATTGCTCGAGCGCTTGGAGCTCCTGTGCTGCCAGGGCCCACTTATCTTGCTGCTTTCCCTTTTCATTCATGAGCTGGGTTTTCAGCATCTCGGTCATTTGTTCAATCAATGGTATTGCTTTCTGTTTGGTCTGTCTTTTCAGTGCTTCACCAGCATCTTTTGCATATTGCAAAACGTATTCATTTGAAAATGTCGCACCAAGATGAATGACATTTTCAAGCAGTGATTCTTCCACAGGTGTTTCAAATGCCATCACTTGATTTAATAGCTCTTCACCAAGCTGATGTTTCTTGACTTCTTTTTTGAGCAGCTCAGCAATATGCCAGTCCACTTCAGCTTTCATTCTTGCTTTGACATCTGCTAAGAAATCGTTCGCCCGCTTTTCTTTTTCCTGCTCAGTTTTATTTTTAGCGAACAGCAGTCCTACCTTAAAGCCAGGTGCTTTCGATTCAATATAGTCACTTGCAAGCTCTCTCATTTTAAATGGGGTTAGGTTTGCATTTTTTAAAATATTCTCGACTTCAAAAGACACTTCGTCTTCTAACTGTTTTGCTCCATTTTCAATAAAGCTGCTTTTCGCTTCAAGTTCCTTGACTTCTCTTCTTTTTTCTTGAAGCAGTGAATCAAGATCCTCTTCTTGCAGCTCTTCTTTTAATGAGTCAATATGTTCTTTTAAAACATTCTCTATTTTCTGCTCGGTATAGGCGCGAAGTGATGCTTTCGGCAATGTTTGTAATTCTTGCAGTTTCTCGATTAAACGAATCATTTCGTTTCTTGGATGCGACTCATCGGTTACAGATGTAAAGTATAGATGTTCTTCTTCAATGCCCTCTTTAAGAAGCATATCAACTACTTGATTTTTGTAGTCTTCAAACGCTGTCTCATGCTCATCATGTCGATCGACTTGATTTACGATGAAATAAAGATTTGGCACTTTCTCTTTAATGGAGCGAATGAAACGAATGTTTTCTTCTGAATGAACATGGTTGTAGTGCACGACATAAAAAAGAGCATCTGCTTGATGAAGAATAGACGCGGCAGATAAAAAATGGGTATGATCCGTTGAATCAATTCCAGGCGTATCAATCAGTGCCACCTTTTCTTCCAATCCTCTATAGTCCCCGCTAATTTCCACCATTTCAATCTGTTCCCCGTCCTTACAAAAACGCTGAACTGCTTCTTTATCATAAGAACCGCTCATTTTTGCAAAACGGCCATCTGAGGTGTGAAGCTTTACTTCACTCTCCCCTTTCCTCACGACGACCAAGTTTGCACTTGTTGGAATCGGACTCGTTGGCAGGATGTGATCATGAAGCAGATGATTCACAAGTGATGACTTTCCAGCTGAATAGTGACCGGTAAATGCGATATATACTTCTTCTTCTGCTTCCTTTTTGATAATCGATGCAAGTTTGGCTGCGCGTTCATGATCATCCCTTTTGAGAAGGCTTTGATATAAAGCACCTGTAGTTTGAACGAGCGAATCTCGAATAGACAAGTCTTCCATGACGATAAACCCCTTTGTTTTTAGAAAAGTCAGTTATGTATGTGATACCATTTTACACAAAATCAAGAGATTTTTCTTCTGATCTGAGGAAATAAAAAAAATCTGCTGCCCGATCAGTCGCAATTGACTGCGATCAGGAAGCAGATTTTTTAGAAACACCTTTTAATACGAAGCCAATTAATAGGCTGTATACACAGACCGTACCGAGTAAGAAAACCATTGTCATGTGATCACCGTCCATCCTTCGTGATTGAGAATGCTTATCATTAATGAAAGTGTATCACAATTGATAATGATTTTCAATATTAATTTAACAAATACTGATTGAGCGCTTTCTCTTCTGTTTGAATTCTCACAGCCATCATCCATGCATTTAAACATGTGAACAAAATGGCGGTAAAATAGGCATTAAATAAAAGCGGGATCAGCATAAGCTCAATCGCCACCACGACATAGTTAGGATGCTTTAACCAGCGATAAGGTCCTTTTTTCACCATCATCGCATTTGGTACAACTAAAATCTTTGTATTCCAATACGTTCCAAGAGAGCATAATGCCCAATATCGAATAACCTGTGTAGCCAGCAGGAAAACGAGCAACACAAGAAAATAGCGCGACGGCGGCCTGTTTAACCCCCATACCTCAACCATGAGTGAGAGAAAAAAGCCCGCATGCATAGCGACCATATAAGGATAATGACTTGCACCAAATTCAATGGCACCGATCGCTTTCACTTTCTTTTCATTTCTTTTAGCCACAAGCATTTCAATAAGCCGCTGACACACGAAGAAACCAATGACGAGCCAAATGATCATGATATGACCTCCTCCCATTTCATGAGCAGCAGCTCTGATGAAAATCCCGGACCAAGCGCTCCGCAAAGACCGATATCTCCCGCTTCAGCGGATTGATGTTCAAGATAATGCTTGATCACATACAAAACTGTGGCAGAGGACATATTTCCGTGTTGTCTGAGTACTTCTTTTGATGAAAAAAGCTGATCTTCTTGTAAGGATAGACTTTTAATATAGGCATCGATCACTTTTTTCCCTCCAGGATGGGCAAGAAAAACCGATAGTTCTTCTACAGAATACTCTTGCTTCTCTAAAAATTGATCGACTTGCTCTTTTAACCAGCCGGAAATAATGGAAGGAATGTCACGGGAGAAAATAACCTGAAAGCCGTCACTTGTAAATTCCCAGCCCATCACATCCTCAGTCTCTTTCATTGTGACAGATTGTGTACCAATCACTTTAGGGACTGTTTTTAGATGGGTGTATTCTGATACACCTTTTTCTCCAGTTAAGAGTACCGCTGCTGTCCCGTCTCCGAACAAAGATGTACCGATTAAATTGCTTTTTGATTGATCTTGCGGCTGAAAGGTTAAACTGCACAGTTCGCAGGCGACAACCAGTACCTTCGCTTCTGGAAATGCCCTTATGTATTCGTAAGCCCGGGTCAACCCCGCCGCTCCGCCCCCGCATCCTAAGCCCCAGATCGGCACTCGTTTCGTATAAGGCGAAAAAGGGAGAACGTTCATCAGTTTTGCATCAAGGCTTGGTGTCGAAAGTCCGGTGCTTGAAATAAAAAACAATGCATCGATTTCTTCAAACGGAATCGGTTTTTTCAGGAATGCCTTCTCATGAAGACAGTGTATGACCGCTTCTTTTGCATGAGCCAATGCTTTTTCCAAATAGAGGTTGTTTTTCTCCTCAAAAGAGTGGTGCGTCTGATACCATTCAATTGGCTGCACAAACTGTCTGCTCTCGATTTCTCCATTTTGAAAAGCTCTGAGCAGCCGGTCGATATCTTTAAACGATCGTTTAAATTGGGATCTAGCAAAATCAGCCGCCTTTTTCTGATCCACATGATGTTGTGGCAGACTCGTTCCAACAGAAAGAATGTACGCCATCGGCTTCACCTCTTTTTTCGATTAATATCCCCTATCGAAAAAAGGATATACATGCCAAAACGTCACAATTCAGTCAAAATATTTTCCTTCGTCTAACTTTTTGTCTTGACGACAATTGATAAATATTGGATAATATAGGTGAAAACATGATGTAGTTTTCCTCCTTCACAGGTTCGTTCTAAGCCAAGCGAACCTGCTTTTTTTATGCAAAAAAACACTTCTAAAAGAGAAGTGTTCAGACCGTAGTAATTATAAAGGGTTTACGCTGGACATAGTGTTTTCCATGTCTAGTTAGCTAATTTTTTAAGATTTATGGCAGCGAGAGTAAGCATCGCTTGCATTGAAATTTTTTTAGTACACGAAGTTTCGCCCAACGCATACTATGCTTTTCTTTTGCATCCGCAAAGACGCGTTCTTTATTTCTCTCCGCTTTGCATAGTTGCTTTTATTAATTTCAGTGAGTCTTAGGTAGTTTACTTCATCTAGTCTTGCCAAATATGCGATGAATTTGCTTGGTATGATTTTGACTTTGTGTACAGTTATCTAGAAAAGAACTAGTTTTACAAACCTCTGAGCCGGACACATATTGTTTAAATCCTTCTCTAGTCGTTGTACGGTAAGAGAGAATTTGCCGATATCTTCTTTATTTTGTAGTGGTACGAGCTTTTCTCTATTGTTTTTTGAGATTAATCGCCTCTGTCTCCACTTTCCACATAAGCACCCTTTTTTCAATGAAATCGTCATTATACAACACTTTCATAAGGAATCTCCCTTTCGCTTCGAATTAATGGTCACATCTGCTGCTATCTTAGCGTATAAATATTAACGTTTCGATCATTATTCAAAATGATTTTATTTAAACTTGAATGGATTACCTTTTTTTGCTGATCAACACAAAGTAACAACCGTAAATTTCTAATTCATTTGAATTTTCTATATAAAAAGGATTTTTTCCACTATATACATAATCAATATGTGTACCAAGAAAAACAGTGAAAAAAGAAAGAATCTACAACATGGTTCGGCTCAAAATTTAATTGACTGGAGTGATTGTAATGAAAAAGGTTTCCAAAAAAAAGACACCCTACAACATGATACTTCTCTCAAAGGTAATTGGTTTAGTGCTTCTTACACTGTTTCTCTTTTTTATCTGGGATATGTCTAAACCCCATTTGCAGGCGACAAATGGGCAAGCAAAAAATGTTGCCAGCAGTGACTTCCGTGACACAAGCATCAGTCTGAAAGCAAAAGATCAGTCTACAAGAACATTGGATACACATTTTAAGACCAATCCAAACCAACAGGCAACAAATAAAACGGTCTTTTTAACATTTGATGATGGTCCTTCTGCTACATCAAATCAGCTGTTAAATGTATTAAAAGCACATCACGTGAAGGCGACGTTCTTCATGCTTGGACCGCAAATCCAAGCACACCAATCAGCTGTGAAAAGACTTTATCAAGAAGGACATCAATTAGGTCTTCATGGCATGACGCATGATATAAACCTCTTTTATCAGAACAGCGAGTCTCCCGTAAATGAAATGAGAGAAGCTCAGCGTATTCTTGCCTCTGTTACAGGTGTCTACAGCCGTCTTGTAAGAACCCCCTATGGCAGTGTTCCAAATTTAACATATCATCAAAAAGTACGTTTAAACCAAAATGGCTTTATTTACTGGGACTGGACGATTGATAGCCTTGACTGGAGATATAAAAACTCACAATATGTTCCAGAGGTATTGAATCAATTGCAAATGTTTGAGAAAAATAAACCATGGGAACCAAAAGTTATATTAATGCATGATCAACCCTCTACCACAAACTATTTAGACAGCCTGATTATACAGCTAAAAGCAAGGGGCTATACATTTGCAGTCATTAACGAAACAATGCCGCCGGTACAGCATTAATAGTGATAATCACAAAAAGCCCGTATCCAAAAGATGCGGGCTTTCAGCTTGTAGACAAACCCTTACACGCTCCTTCCTAGGATCAAAGGTTTTTTATCAAGCTAAAAAGAAGACAAAGAGCTAAAAAAGGTCATTTTAGCTCTTTGTCCATAATCTGAATCCCTCTCCAAGAGAGGTGTTTACATAACAGATTGCTTAGGTTCTTCTACCAGGTCATGCTCGGCTTCTTTTTTAAAAGGAATCATGTGATAAATAATATGAAGCAAAATTGCGGTAAAGCTTCCGGCCACAATGCCGTTACTTGTTAATAATTTCATCGAATCTGGCAGATGCTCAAACATTTGCGGTACGACGGTAACACCTAAGCCGATTCCCACGGAGCAAGCAACGATCAGCAAGTTCTCCTGCTTTGCAAAATCCACGCGTGAGAGCATTTTAATACCGTATGCAATGACCATACCAAACATGGCAACCATTGCACCGCCAAGAACCGATTTTGGAATAATCGTCGTAAAGGCAGCGATTTTAGGAAAAAGACCAAATAACATGAGCAATGCCCCTGTTACGACAATGACTTGGTTTTTCTTGACGCCTGTTAGCTGGATCAATCCAACGTTTTGTGAGTAGGCTGTGTACGGAAAAGCATTGAAGATTCCACCTAATAACACTGCAATCCCCTCTGCTCGATAGCCTTTAGCCAAATCTTTTTCTTTTAATGAACGGTTTGTTAAATCACCTAGTGCGAAATAAACGCCTGTTGATTCAACTAATGACACAATCGCAACTAACGTCATGGTCATGATCGGTGCAAATTCAAAGGTCGGCATGCCAAAATAAAATGGCTCAATCATGCGGAAAACCTGGGCGTTTGCCACCTCAGCTGTTTCCACTTTCCCCATAAACGCAGCAACTGCTGTCCCAAGGAGGATACCGATTAAAATGGCGATCGCCTTCATAAACCCTTTCGTGAATCGATAGAGCAGTACAATGATAAATAGTACAAGGAAAGCGAGCCCTAGATTTTCAAAAGAACCATAGTCCGCACTTCCTTCTCCTCCTGCCATATTGTTCATCGCTACAGGAATGAGGGTGATCCCAATAATCGTGACGACAGAGCCTGTGACAACAGGCGGGAAAAATTTCACAAGCTTCCCAAAGAAAAAAGAAAGAAGAATGACAATACACCCAGCAGCGATAATACTGCCATAGATAGACGAAATTCCATACTTAGAGCCAATCGCAATCATTGGAGAAACCGCCGTAAATGTACAGCCTAATACAACAGGTAAACCGATCCCAAAGAAGCGGTTTTTCCATACTTGAAGCAATGTAGCAGCCCCGCACATGAAAATATCCGCAGAGATGAGGTAAGTCAGCTGTGCAGGCGTGAGCCCAAGCGCATCTCCAACAATGAGCGGTACAAGAACAGCACCTGCATACATTGCCAGTACATGCTGAATGCCCAGCGAGAGCGTTTTGACTTTTTTAGCGGCATTCATGATTGTACCTCCCGTACAAACGTGACTTTCCCTTCCTCAAGTGATTCAATACGTGCGAGGGACTCGACGCGGTAGCCCATTTGCACAAGCGCATTTCTTCCAGGCTGGAATGATTTTTCAATGACAATGCCAAATCCGGCTACTTTCGCCTTTGCCTGCTTTGCAATCGCTGCAAGTCCTTTCGCAGCTTCACCATTTGCTAAAAAATCATCAATGATTAACACACAATCGTTTTCACTCAGATGCGTATTTGAGACAGCAATCGTGCTTTCTACTTTTTTCGTAAAAGAGTACACACTGGCTGTTAACAGGTTATCCGTTAATGTGAGTGATTGACGTTTTCTTGCAAACACAACAGGGACTTGAAGAGCAAGCCCAGCCATCACAGCAGGTGCGATGCCTGAAGATTCGATTGTGATGATTTTTGTAATGCCATCATGCTTAAATAATCTAGCAAACTCTTGCCCAATCTCATGCATTAACACAGGATCAATTTGATGATTTAAAAAAGCATCTACCTTTAACACTTGATTTGACAGAACGATTCCTTCGTTCTCAATTTTTTGACGTAACAATTCCATCATTTTTCCCCCTAGCATATTGGCAAACATTCGATTTTTTGCATAAAAAAAGCATTGCTGCCCATGAGGAGCAAGCAATGCGAAAACGATCCACGGATCTTCAGCTCAGACAAGAGCTGTTTCATTTTGCTCACTCATAGTCGGACCGTATCGGTGTCCGGTAGAAACTTGCGTGCCATCATCACGCGATTATATGAGTGTTATAGTGTTCAAATTATAACAAGATTTCAGACGCTTGGAAAGCACTTTTCCAGAAAAATACCGAACTTAAATAATAGATCAGAACAAAATGTTCGTTTTTAGAATATTCAAGCATCAAAAAAGCACCCTTCTCATGAAAGGGTGCCCTTCTTTTATGATAAATACAGTTTCGTATATTTATCCGTTAAGTAGTCGATTAAATATTGAACATTTAATTCTTCGCCTGTTGCATCTTGAATGATTTCAGATGGCTTTTTCCGTTTTCCATGCTGATGAACATGTTCCGTCAGCCATTCTTTTATCGGTGCAAAAGACCCATTTTGAATTAGCTCATCAAAATTTGGTAAGTCTTTAATCATTTGTTGTTTTAATTGCGCCGCATACATATAACCAAGGGCATATGAAGGGAAATAGCCAAAACTTCCATCAGACCAGTGAACATCCTGCAAGATACCGAGTGCATCATTAGGAGGCGTAATGCCAAGATACGCTTGATATTTTTCATTCCAAAGTGCAGGTAGATCTTCAACTGCTACTTCTTCATTGAAAATCGCTTTCTCAATTTCATAGCGGATGATAATGTGAAGCGGATACGTCAGTTCATCGGCTTCAATTCGAATGTAAGTCGGCTTCGATTCATTCACTGCATGCACAAAGTCTTCTAAAGAAACATCTTTAAATTGCTCAGGAGATGCTTCTTGCAGCTTTTGATAATACGTTTTCCAGAAATCTTCGTGTCTGCCGATAAAGTTCTCAAAGAAAAGAGACTGTGATTCATGGATACCCATTGAAGTGCCATCACATAAAAGCGTTCCGCTCAGTGCTTCATCAATGTTTTGCTCATAAATCGCATGACCACATTCATGAATCGTGCCAAAGATCGCCATTCGAAAATCATGCTCATCATAACGGGTCGTCACACGCACGTCACCTCTGCTTAATGTCACTGCAAATGGATGGACGGTTGTATCAAGGCGGCCTGCGTCAAAGTCATATCCTAATTCTTTTAAGAAAAAGAGGCTCAATTCCTTTTGTTTATCGATTGGAAAGCTTTTCGATAAAAATGAAGTATCTGGCTTATTTGGTGAAGCTTCGATTTTTTTCACAAGAGGAACAATGGCGTCACGAAGTGCACCAAATTTTTGATCAAGCTGTTCAACCGTCATATCTGGCTCATAGTTATTGAGCAGCACATCATAAGGCGTTTTTTTCACGCCCCAATATTGGATGAAACGCTTGTTAAAGTCAATAAGCTGTTTTAAGTATGGTGCAAAGAGTGAAAAGTCTGATTTCTCCCTTGCTTCTACCCAAACATGCTCTGCTTTTGATTGCAAAATCGAGTATTCTTTAAATTCTTCTTTCGGAATTTTACTGTTTTCATCATACTCTTTTTGTGATAATTCGAGCGCCTTCTGTGTATCTTTTGTGAGCTCATCTCGATGTTTGTTTAATTCGTGAAGAAGATCTCTCATTTCGTCAGAAGTCTTCATATTAAAAATATCACTTGATAATTGACCGATCGTTTCCGCTCTAAAATCCGCACTTTTTTTAGGCGCTTGTGTTCTAGAGTCCCAATAAAGTAAATGGAGCGCCTCTGTATAATGGGCGATTTTCCCTAGTAATTGATAAAACGCTTTCTCAGTTGCTTCAAGACTCATGCGTTTGTTCCCCCAATCAATAATATGTATGTACGTTTCAAGGCTACTTCAATGAATGTTCTTTTGTCAATGAAAAAGGAGGATACACCGTGGTATCCTCCTCATTTGCAAGTTTTCAGCTATTTAAGATGTAATGATGGGCTTCACTGGCAGAACGGATTCAATTTTACTTTGAAGCTCAGTATCTTCCTTACGATCAAAGTAAATATGAATGCTTCCTGCGTCTTGGCTTGTCCGGATCAGTCTTCCGATCCCTTGACGTAAGCGAAGCAGCATATACGGAAGGTCAACTTCAGCATGTGCATCCTTTGCTTCATTTCGTTTCGCTTCAAATACCGGATCATGCGGCGGATAAGGAAGTCCCCAGATGATCACATTCGTTAATGATTCACCTGGAATATCAAGCCCTTCCCACAGATGAACTGAGCATAACACGGATGTCTCATCAGCTTGGAACTTTTGAACAATCGTGCTGATTTCCTCGTCTCCCTCAAAATATACGTCAAACGGCAGTGATTCATTTGCTGCTTCAAGCTGTTTTCTAAAGAAATGGAGTTCATCAAATGAAGGGAATAGAATCAGAGATCGTCCTCCATTTTCTTTCAGCTGAGTGATCACTTGCTGTGCTTTTGCCTCTTGCTCAGCGATCTGCTGAATTCCATGGAAATAAATCTTCATTTGTTCATCGTAATCATACGGCGAAGCGACACTCATTGATAAGTAATCTTTGATCCCAAGACTTTCAGCTAAATAATCAAAGGATTGATTCTCAGACAATGTAGCGGAAGAGAAAATATATGGTCTTTTTTGCGAGAAAACTTTTTCGCCAAGTACCTCTGCAACCGTCTTCGGCATCACAACAAATGTTGTATCTAATTCTTGTTTTTCCAGCCAGCTAATGGCATTTTTTTGATAAAGCGATAGAGAATACGCCATTTGTTCAATGTATTCTTCCACAACAGATAATTCGTATTGATCGATCGTATACATTTCAGATTCAAACACGAGCGCTTCTCCGATTTTTTCAAGCAAGTCACACAATTCGCTTGCAGAACGCTTCACCTCATCGACACGGCCAATTTCAAGCCGGTGCGAGCCTTTGACTTCTTTGGCATGTGTTTTTAAGAGATAAAAGAACTCATCGTTTGTTGCAAGTGCATCTTCAACAAGCTCTGCAAATTCTTCGCGTATGTCGTTTTGCAAAAGACGCTCCAAAAATGTTTCGAGCGTTGATTGCTTCACTCGGTACGTTAACGCTTTTTGTGCGGCAAACTCGAGAAGATGTCCTTCATCAAATACGACGGAGCTATGCTCAGGAAGCAGCGGAAGCTGTCCCTCACGTTTTCGGGATTCCTTCGTCCACACATGCTCCATGTAAAAATCATGTGAACAGATGATGAGGTCTGTCGCTTTTCGGTAATGATCTCTTGATAAATTCAGACCGCAGCGATGACGCATATCGCACGTCAGGCAGTCCTGAAACGAGTCATAGCCAATTCGTGACCATTCATCATTTGATAACTCTGGATACTCTTTTCGATCGCCATACGGATAAAAGGTTTGCATACCATGTGGTTCATGAACAAATGAAGGTAGTGATTCATAAATATCGAGCCACTTCTCATCATCTTCACGCTGCATCGTTTTCTCTAGCTTCTTTAAGCATAAATATTGATCATGCGATTTACTTAATCTCGCATCTATTTGAATATCAAGGTGATTGGCAATTTTATAGATATCACCTTCTTGTTTAACGAGCTGTTCAATTAACGTTTCGTCTGCACATGCAATAATCGCAGGCTTCCCTGTATACCTTGCATATGTGACGGCAAATAATAGATAGACGATGGTTTTGCCTGTGCCTACCCCAGCTTCGGCAAACATCACACTTTTTTCTTTAAAGGCTCTTTCTAGCTGAAAAGCCATGAATATTTGTTCATCTCGAAGATCAAAGCCCTTTTCTGGCAAAATGTCATAAAACACATCACCAATCCAGTTGCCCAGTTCTTCGTAAAAATTGTGTTCTTTTGATAATGAAAAAGGCAAACGAGATGCTGTCACCTGCTTCAACCCCCAACTTTTGAATCATTCAGACATTCAATAGTACCATTTACGCTGGGGAAAAACAATCTTTTTTTATGAACGCAGGCGATGTTGATAGCTTTCCTTCATTAAAAATGCATGCTCAGAACGTTCTATGTATGCCTGAGCCAGTGCCAAATCTTTGATGGCTGCCGTAAGCTGAGCAGATTGTCCACCTTCATGCCCTTCTATTTCTTGAGCAGTCGAAGCGAGTGCTTTTTGGATTAACTGAATTTGATCATAATGAATCATGAAGACACCTCTTTTTTTAAAATCAAGTTCAGTTTATTCCGTCTCGCTTAGAGTTATACCTTTTCAGCACAAAAAAGCCGCACCTTCTTTCGATGCGGCCATTTATTACGATTCGGTTGTTTGTTTTCTAGGCGGGCGTTTTCCCCAATATTGATAATAGTCTGTTTTGATAAAACCGTTAAACAGCTTTCTCTTTTTCGTCGCTTTTCTTCCGAAGCATTCTTCGAATTTTTCGTGTGACGTTAAGATGTATATGGACCAGGTATCTAGGTTCTTAAATGCTTCACCCATTCCTTGATACATTTTTTCAACTGCTGGTTTATCACTCAGTCGTTCACCGTAAGGAGGATTTCCGACAATCACACCATACTCTTCTTTTGTTTGAAAGTCTTTTACTTGCATTTGTTTAAACTCAATCAGTTCACTTAGTCCTGCTTCTTCTGCATTCATTTTTGCAATGTCTACCATACGATGGTCGATATCACTTGCAATAATGCGGAGCGGCTGGTCATAGTTTGCTTTTTCTTCTACTTCTACACGCGCTTTGTTCCATACGTCTTCGCCGACCCATTCCCATGATTCAGACGCAAAGTCCCGGTTGAATCCCGGGGCAATGTTTTGTCCTATCATCGCTGCTTCAATGGCGATTGTTCCTGATCCGCAGAAAGGATCAACAAACGGACGGTCAGGTGTCCAGTTCGTTAATAGGACGAGCGCAGCTGCAAGCGTTTCTTTAATAGGTGCTCCGCCTTGATCCATGCGGTATCCACGTTTATGAAGACCTACACCAGATGTATCAAGCGTAAGCACAGCTTTATCTTTTAAAAGAGCAATCTCGATTTTATATTCAGGTCCCGTCTCTTCAAGCCATTCAGACTGAATGTTGTAGGAGGATTTCAGCTTTTGGGCGATGGCTTTTTTGACGATGCGCTGGCAGTCCGGAACACTGGCAAGCTGAGATTTCACAGATTTCCCGATGACAGGAAACGTACTGTTTTTTGGTAAAAAAACGGCCCAATCAATCGCTTTCGTCCGTTCAAAAAGCTCATCAAATGTTTTTGCCGAAAATTCAGCAACTTGTACCTTGATCCGATCTGCTGTACGCAGCCAAAGGTTTGCACGGCAAATCGCAAGAGCATCCCCCTTGAAAATCACTTTTCCATTGTCGACTGTGCACTCATAGCCAAGGTCTCTTACTTCTTTTGCAACAATTGCTTCAATCCCCATTGGAGCTGTTGCGATGAGTGTATAGGTTTTCATTGATTTATCACCTGTTTTCTCGTCCTTTTATGTATTCAAGATAAAAGCTCTCCATATGTTGAAATAGGAGAGCTTTGTTTTCATCATGTTTATTATAACGGATATAACGTTCTGTAAGCCATGTTTTGTTCCATCGTACTGCAAACGGCAAATGCCTCGTACTCAGGTGGTAATCATCTATCTACAGAATTCTCTGTCCTTCTCTCCGTTTGGTTCCTTTGAGAAAGTTCCCCTACCAAGTTTGGGTTTCTCGCTCGAGGGGTTTACCGCGTTCCACTCTCACCATTTCTAGTGAGACTTCGTCACTGTGGCACTTTCAAGGATACTTTGCCATATCCTAAAAAGGACGTAGGCATTTTTCCTGCCGTCAGCCTTTCCCAGGCTGCCCTGGCTTATTTTTTCGCCAGGCACGAACACTACGGGCATCTCAGCACCGTGCGAGCATGGACTTTCCTCTGCAATGCCCTAAATAGCATTACAGCGATTACCCGAACGTTAATCAATAAGCGTTATTATAAACGACAATGACATCTGACACAAGCTTTTTCAGCAAGACTCAATCATAAAGTTTGCTGCCAAAAACGTGTTTCTCAAGGTTCGATAGTCTTTTTAAAATATCAAAGTTTGTTGTATTAGACTGTGCAGGCTGTCTTTTCCCTTGTTCAACAGCTTCTTCAAGCTGTTTTGACAAGTGGAGGTTTTCTTGTTGAAGTTTTTCGATTTCTTGGTTGAATGTCTCATAGTCTTTAATGACCATATCTAAAAATTTATCGACTTCTTCTTGTTTGTACCCTCTGACACCTGTTTTAAATTCTTTTTCTAAAATTTCTTTCGCAGAAAGCTTTACTTTATCAGCAAGCATCTTTTTCACCTCATATCGTGAATTCATAGTATATTTTTTCAGAAATACGTGACGTTGTCAAATTTTCTCTTGCTTTTAATCAAAAAACGGATCTTCCGTCTCAACCTGCGCTCTTAGATCATCCATTGTGATGTACATAATGGGGTAATCGGTATAGGCTTCTGCTTCTCTAATCATATACTTCGGCGATCCCTCATGCTCGGGATCATATAAGACGAGAAGTCCATCTGTTTTTTCAATAAAAAAGCGGTTCTTTTGTTTAAATTGTGCCGGACTTTCATACGGTCTATGCGTGACACTTTCTACAAAATCGGCCTGTGCAAGAATTCCTTCATACAATTCTTTGTTTTGCTCATTCCAGCGCTCTTCCTGTTCATAAAATGGCGTAATGACTGCAAGTTTTAACGCTGGATATTCCTCCTGAAGCTCAAACACCACTTCGGCTGTCCAGATTTCTGCCCCAAGCTGGCCTGATATGAGCACCCATTCCAGACCTTCTTCGATAAGGGCTGTCAGCCTTTTTTGAAGCTCCGCTTTTATGTATTGAAGTGCAGGCTCGTCTTGCTTGAATATCCCAAGCTCAAACGGCTTGTACCCTGTGACAGCAATAATTTTCATTTTTTCACCTGCTTTTAAAAAATGGGACTTATAAAAGTCCCATTCACTTTATCTGTTACAGCAAGGTCCTCCGCAGTTAAAGTGTTGATGTGTTGCCGGGTCCACCTGAGAAAACGTATGCGGGAAGTAGTGAACATGTTTGAAATTATGGTGGTGAACATTTGTCACATGCTGCGGGTGGATATGCGGCACAATTGTTGTTGACTCGCTGTGTGTACAGCAATGATTCGTCGGATGAACAATTGGCTGTGTAACATTCGGATGGCAATGATGATGGTACATGTAGCATTCCCCTCTCCTTTATTTTCTTACATTAACAATGTATGAATCAAGAGGTGTACATGTACTAATGCATTAACCTATTTTAAAAGTTGGCAAGAAAAATATCTTTATAGTTTGAAAACACAAAAGCGACCAAAATGACCACAAGAAAAAACAAGTAGAAAAGACCCTTATACATGCTATACGCTCCTCATTCAATATCTAACGTTATTTTACAGGATTCGCGGCCTTTCTACAATAAAAGTGCTAAACATTTTTTATTTTCGGCCGAGAGCCGAACGTTGTCATTTTTTGCGCTTTCCCGGGTAATAATATTTCATTGCCCAGCTTTTCTCAATAACCGTTTTTTTCGTTTCTCAAGCTCTTCCGTGTCTCGCTCGCTTAACGATGAGAAAGATAATAAAGATTCGGTGATGGAAAGAGCTGACCTTGCATCTTTTTGGCGATGCTCTTTACACTTCGCAAGCTCTATACCCGCTTTTAATGCTAAATGGACATCACTTGATTCAAATAATGTTTCCCAAATTCGAACTGCTTCATCCCACTCGTTTAGCCGTTTATATTGTAAGGAGAGATCATAAGCCGCCTGATTGGCATGTTCAAAATCAGCATCTGTTAATTCCCGCAAATGCTTCGTAGCTTCCTGTACATCACGATGCGCAAGATGCCACCTAGCCAGCGCGTATTTCTCATCGTGCTCCTTTACCGCATCCATAGATAGAATTTTTTTGGATAGATGGATGTAGAGGCTGATTAACGAAAGGACGTCTAATTCATTATGAGTCAAAATCCCTTCGATGAGCTTCGGATTTTGTTCCTTTAAAAAGTGAAAATAGATCATCGGTGCCAAAAAACCTGGTGTGTCGCCTTCCCGGTGAACGTGCAGCTCTTCTTTTTCAACCACAGACAGCGCCATTCGTTCATATTTATGCTTCCACAATCGTCTTGAACCATGCAGAAGATCAAAGTGGCCATACTCTGGAAGCGCAGGGATTTGATCTCGCAACAAAGTATGTCTCGTTTTCACTTGCGGCCAATCGAATGATTTTCCATTATATGTAACAAGCGATTCTACGTTCACTTCATCGAGAAAGCTTTTATAAAGAGCCGCTTCATTTCCCGGATTTGTGAGCAGGTGCTGTTTCACCACTACTTTGTCAGCAAAAACCCGCGCATGTCCAAGCAAGAAGATCATATTTCCCGTCCCGCCAGATAATCCTGTTGTTTCTGTATCAAAGAAAAACAGTTCATGCGGTTTGTAACCTTTAGCCGATAGTGAATGCTGGATGCCGCTTTTGTTCCAAGCCTCGATGATCTTTGGCAGTTCCGCAAACGAATAGAGTCCATGCTTGTCATCTAATAAATAGGTGACTTCTCGAATGAGACAAAAGGAATCCTCAAAGTGATATGGAGCTGCACCCAGTTGCTCCCATTCCTTTAAAAATGGGATGTTATCAGCCGTCACAGGTTGGGGCTTTCCTTCCACTGCTTTTTGCCGTTTTTCGTTTGGCTGGTTGTGCGATAAGTGCTTCTTCATTCTATTTAATTTCCCTTTTAGTGACATGAGTAGCTCTCTTCCTCCTTCCCCTTAAAATACAGACATCAATTCAACAATGCTGCTTTTTCCGCTCACTTCTTTCATTTCCATGCCAATGCAGGATGGACAGCCGTTCTCACAGCGGCAACGCTCTATCAGCTGAATGGCTGCACCGGCTATTTCATCGAAACGAGCTTGGACCTCTTTGCTTAAGCCAATTCCGCCAGGGTAGTGGTCATATAAAAAGACTGTCGGTTTACCGGTATGTGCCGCTTTAATTTGTGAAACAACATGAATATCTGAACGGTCACACATCACAAAGGCTGGTACAATGTGCTGAAGAACATTTGCGATGCCGAGCAGCAGCTGTTCAAGTGTTTTCTCTTCAAATCTCCGCTCTGCTTCATGTAATTCAAACCAGGCCGCACTCGTATGAATTTCTTCTTCCGGTAAGTGAATCGGACCAGAGCCGATATTTTCACCAGTGCTGAGCCGAATTTTTTTAAAAATTGTTGGCATTGCGTTGACAGTGACATCACCGTAGTGAACAGATACCGCTTCTTTCTCTGTTGTCTGATCGATTTCAAGCACCTTGAGCTGAACAGCTAAATTAGCATCTGTATAGTATTCTACATCCACTTGTTTCACATAAGCCTTCAGATGCTCGTAATCTAGCTTTTCTACTTGATACTGAACCCCTTCATGTAAATAAATCGCTTCATCATGCAGCAGTGTCATCGCACTGAATCGATCCATCTCTCCAATAATTCGGACATTCGCTACATCTGATTGATCCACAATCACTACATTTTCCTGGCTTGCAGACCTCAGGCTGATGCCATGTGCTGGGAACGATTGATCTGACCAATAATACCGGTTCCCACTAAAATGAAGAACTCCTTCTTCGTGTAAGTATTGCAAAATATCTTCTACTTCCATGTCACCAAACTGTTCATCCGTCCGAAATGGCAGCTCGTAGGAAGCACATTTTAGATGATCCACTAAAATGATGAGATTTTCAGGATTGATTCTGGCTGCTTCAGGCGGTCTATTAAAGAAATATTCAGGGTGTCTGACAATATATTGATCAAGGGGTGAGGAGCTTGCCACCATGATAATAAGCGCCTCCTCATGACGCCTTCCAGCACGTCCTGCCTGCTGCCATGTACTCGCTACACTGCCAGGATACCCCGTCATAATGCATACCTTTAGCTGACCTATATCTACCCCTAATTCTAGGGCGTTCGTACTGACGACACCTAAAATGTCTCCTTCTCTTAACCCTTTTTCAATCACGCGCCGCTCTTTTGGCAAATAGCCTCCGCGATACCCGCGAATCGATTTTGGACCGATTTCCTTTTTCACAAGCTCTTGAATGTGACTTAAAATCACTTCTACTCGTACTCTGCTTCTAGCAAAAACGATCGTTTGAATTTTTTCTTTTAAAAATGTTTTAGCCAATTGGTTGACAACAGTGGCAGCGCTTTGTCTAATATTTAATGGTTTATTCACCACTGGCGGGTTATAAAACACAAAATTCTTTTTACCGCTAGGCGCTCCGTTTCGTTCAATAAGATGCACTTTGCTCCCTGTGAGCTGCTGCGCCAGCTCTTTTGGATTCGCAATCGTTGCTGAAGTGCAAATAAACACCGGATCACTTCCGTAAAATGCACAAATTCGCTTTAGCCTGCGAATCACATTGGCCACATGACTGCCAAACACACCTCGATATGTATGAAGCTCATCAATGACAATATACTTCAAATTCTCAAACAAGCTGACCCATTTCGTATGATGAGGCAAAATGGCTGAATGCAGCATATCTGGGTTTGTGATGACAATATGTCCTGCTTGTCTCACTCGCTGCCGAATGGCTGGTGAGGTGTCACCATCATATGTTTCACTATGAATCGGAACATCCATCTCGTGGATGATCTCGTTAAGTTCACTCTTTTGATCCTGCGCGAGCGCTTTTGTTGGGAATAAATAAAGAGAGCGGTTTGTCTGGTCTTCTGCAATCGACTGAAGAACAGGCAGATTGTAGCAAAGCGTTTTACCTGAAGCTGTTGGTGTAACCGTTACTACATGTTCACCACCCATTACTCGTTCAAAGGCTTCTTTTTGATGAATATACAGTTCTTTCACGCCTCTTTTTTCAAGCGCCTTTTTTAGCCTGTCGTCCACTCTTTCCGGAACGGGAGAGGTCTGTGCAGGCTTTGTTTCAATTTCATGCCAATGCTCTACTTGTTCGTCTTTCTTTAATTCTTCTATCAGTTCGTTCATTGTTTTCTTTTTCATATTGCGTCCACCTCTCATTCTAGTGTACCGAATATTTGTTTGCATGACTAGGCGGCAATTTTTTGATGCTGAGCTTATGAGCAAATACTTTGAACTGATGTAACAGTATCGATTACACTTCTATAGTGAAATGATTTTATCAAGGAAGAAGATGATCAGATTGAAAAACGAATTTAAGCCTTTATTTGAACCATTTACGTTTCCAGGAGGTGCCTCTATTGATGGTAGGTTAGTGGTTGCTCCAATGACACACTTTGGTTCTCATGACGATGGCACCATTTCAAACGACGAAATTGACTTCATTACAGCTAGATCAAGTGAAATGGGCATGGTCATTACAGCATGTGCGAACGTGACTCCAGATGGGAAGGCATTTGAAGGACAGCCTTCTATTGCAAGAGATGAAGATATTCCAGGCCTGAAAAAACTGGCTTCAGCTATCCAGGCAAAAGGAACAAAAGCCATTGTCCAAATTCATCACGGCGGCTCTCAGGCTCTCCCTCATTTAGTTCCAAACGGTGATGTGGTTGCGCCAAGTGATGTGTTTAAAGATGGAAAACAAATTGCACGCGCTTTAAAAGAAGAGGAAATTACTCATATTATTGACTCCTTTAAAGAAGCGGCAAGACGAGCGGTTCAAGCTGGGTTTGACGGCGTGGAAATTCACGGGGCGAACGGTTATTTATTACAGCAATTTTACTCACCACATAGCAATCAGCGTACAGATCAATGGGGAGGAAATGAAGAAAAACGTCTAGCTTTCCCTATTGCTGTTGTAGATGCAGTCAAAGAGGCGATCAAAGAGCATGCGGCTAAACCGTTTATCTTTGGATACCGGTTATCTCCTGAAGAACCAGAAACACCTGGTTTAACAATGACAGAGACGTTTACATTAGTGGATGTTCTCAAAACAAAAAACCTTGATTATTTGCATATCTCTTTAATGGAGATTGGCTCTAAAGCAAGACGAGGCGCAGATTCTAATAAGACACGTATGGAACTGCTAAAAGAACGCTGCGGCGATACTCTTCCGCTTATTGGAGTAGGCAGCGTCATTACAGCTGAAGATGCACTCCATGCTTACAATCAAGGGATTCCTCTTATCGCTGTCGCACGAGAGCTGATCGTCGACCCAGATTGGGCAAAGAAAATTAAAGAAGGCAGAGAACAAGAGATTGAAACCGTCATTAAACGCAGCCAAAAAGACAAGTACCTCATTCCAGAAGGATTGTGGTCTGTCATGGAAGCGAGTCAAGGCTGGGTTCCAATGGAGGATTAATATCCTCATTTAATAAAAAAACTACCCTATCAATGGGTAGTTTTTTCTATTCATGGATTATTTCATTTTCACTGTAAAGAGCTTGGACATTTGCTTTTCTACAGAGCCTTTTGGTTCTTTATCAAGCCGTTCGACTAGGTCACCATTCATAATCACAATCGGTGTCACTGTACTTGATGCTTTCTCTTCAATCAGTTCTAAATCACACGTAATAAGAGGATCACCGATTTTCACTTTATCCCCTTCTTTAATGTGTGCTTCAAATCCTTCACCATTTAACCCAACTGTTTCAAGTCCGATATGAATCAGAAGCTCAAGCCCCGAGAGTGTTCGAATGCCAATTGCATGTTTTGTATGGAAGAGCTGAATGATTTCACCCTCTACTGGTGACACAATCGTCCCACTTTTTGGTTTTACTGCTACGCCGTCTCCCATCATCTTTTGAGAAAAGACGGGATCTGGTACATCAGTCATATCCATTAACTCTCCATCAACTGGAGAATAAATGACTTCTTCCTTTACATCATCTTGGTTTTTTCCGAAACCGAATAATTTTTTCAGCAATGTCTATTTGCTCCCTTCAAGCTTTGCTTCCTAGATCTATTCAGTGTATGAACCTTTGCACCCATACACCTTGCTTCATTAACACTATTTAATCATAATTTTTTCCTCTCATCAATTGATAACCGCCTGAGCCCTTTCTGCATAGGCTGTAGATGAGAGGTGATCTAGATGAAACATGAAGGCGAAAAGAAACATGAAATGCTGGCAAACGAAGATATGCTATATGAAGCGATTGAACAATTTTTTGCATCCTCCCCGTTTCACGAGATATTAAATAGTGCGGAGGCGCTCATGACCACATCACACTCACTTGCATCAATTACGACCGATGTGACTGAGGATGAACAAAATGTGTATATCGAGATTCAATTTCCAGACCATTTTGTCGAAGGAGACATTGCGCTAGAAGTAAAAGCCCAATATTTACACTTATCCGTGCAGGAAAAAATCAAAACGGATACGACTTCCTCGTATTCCAGCTTTACCAAAACCATTTTAATGCCGGCAAAAATAAATGAAACGAAAATGAAGAGTTTGTGGAAAGATCAATCGCTTCATGTGTCTGCGCCAAAGCAAACAACCCAATAGATCGTTCTATTGGGTTTTAACTATGCTTTAAAAATGCTTGTAAATCCTTTCGCCAATGAGCCTACTTGATTCATTGTACTCATCATTTGGCCAGCTGTATCAAACATTTTGTTAAAATCGTATTGCCCATTAGTCTTTTTGAATTGTGACAGCACACTTTTAAATTGAGATGGCTGCTGTTTTTGCGGCCTTGGCAAAGGATAAGGATTCATAGGCGGCTGCATGGGCATCATGCCAGGCGGCTGCATTTGAGGTGGATTCATCGCTTCGGGCGGCTGTATAAGCGGCACATTTTCTTGGTATCCATAAGGCGGCTGATAAACAGTAGATGGTGCCTGGTTCATTCCACCTCCACCTTGATATGGCGGCATGAAATAGTCTGGAGGCTGCGGAGGCTGCTGCTGCATCTCTGAATACGGAAAAGGCCTTTGCTTGAATTGATTGAATTCATAAGGCTGCTGGTTTGAATAAGGGATCATCTATCTCGCTCCTCTCGCTCTCAACACATATTGATGTCACTCATATATTATGATCAAAAGCAGAAGATGTGCCTAAAGAAGTCATAAGAAAAACGCAGCATTATGTCTTTAGCTGCGCTGTTTGATTTCTTCTATTAAAAGGTTCAGTGTGTAAACCACTGACTCAACTAAATTTTTTACACGGGGTGCATGCTGTTTGCCAAAATAAGATTGCAGGACAACCTCTTTACCATTTTCTTTTACGGCTTCAAGCTGTTCTTGGTGTAAATATCTAGGTTTGACCTGTTGAACAAAGGAGATAGCTGCGGTGAGCCACTCTTCCATTTTCTGATCAAATGTATCAACGGCTGGCTGAATATCCGTATAAAAATCATACGATGGGTACTCCTCTTCAGCCTTTCCCTTTTGGTACTGCTCATACGCTTTTTCGATCCATATTCTCAAGTTTTGTGTATGTTCAAGTAATGTTTGATTATCCAAAGTGTTCACCTCTATGAACCATCCTATCAAACGTTTACCTATTGCTCAAATAGAAAAGCTATCCGGCGTGATATGCCGGTCTTGCCGCCAGTTTATACTCGGCTGCATGAAGCTTCACTTCACAGTCCTTTACTTCTGATTCAAGGCGGTCAATGATTTGTTCTTGCTCTTCTATCGCTGCACGTTTTGTCTGATTCACAGCAAGAGACAGCTCCGCTTCCACCGCATCAATTTTTCGCTCGATTTCCTCTAACAACTGCATAATGGATTCTTTTGATACAAATTCGCTCATCATCAGATTCCTCCTTTATCGTCTCTCGTTACATTCTCTTTTCTTTCTCACCCTCCTTCACACATGACAAAACTAGAAGCAAATCGCCAATCTAAGTGTAGATAAGCGCTATTTCTTCCTTTTCGACAGATGCTTGTCCTTCTTTGTATGATTGCGTCCGATTGTGTAAATTCTAAGGACAAAAGGAGGTAGATTTCATGAAAAAGAAGCCAGCACCAAAAGAGCAAAATCCAAAAGGGAAAGAAAACAGTACAGATCAGCTTGATAAAAAGCTCGGCGGTCCTAATCGTCCATCTACGTAAAAAAAGCAGGCACCCCCTGCTTTTTATTTATGCAAAAAATAGTGCTCTAATGAGAAAAGAAAACGAAGCTGTCTTTTTTTATGAAAATACCAGTCCGTTAGCTCAATCTGCTTTGGCAGCGCCTCTGCCTCAAATAAAGATGGACTCAATTTCTTTTGAAACCAATCTTCCCTTTGATCGTCTAATGAATGTGTCATCACCGGATAAACCGTCCGAAGAAAAGGTGTTGACCTTCTAGCGATCCCTAAAAACGGCTCAAAATCAAACCGAGACCCAGTATGCGGAACGGTATGCAAAAAATGATAAAAATCCGAAAACAAATCGGCTCGAAATAATAGTTTCGCTAGTTTTTTACCTAATGTAATGCGTTCCTTTACATTGGAAAACTTCCGTATGGTTAAGCCGTACAAATGCCCGTCCACCGTTGGAAAAACAACGGTTTGGAAATGTCCCCACTCGCTGAAAAGATATTGAATCGAGTGAAAAACATTCTTTTTCAGAAGAGGATTTTGTATAATAGGAGATTGTATAGTATATTGTTCATTTATGATGAGTGCATAAAGCAGACGCTCTGTGTCATGCTTTAGCCAAAAATGTTCCCACTCAGCGCTCATAAAACGAGACACGGAGAAATAAGGCAGCAGATGAAACAAAGGTTGACTGCATCTCTTAGACCATTCATACAAAAGAAGCTGAGGATAAGCATCCGAAAAGATCAGCCAATTCGCTCTTTCATATGCTGTGAAAAAAAGATGCCCCTGCTGATCCGTTAAACCTGGATGGAAGAGTTCGCCCTTTAAATCTGTCATGGACCACCCTGCATTTCTCGAGACAAAGGAAGCGAGCAGCGACCATTTCATCTCTGGATGCCGGTCATAAAACCGCTTGTAAGCATTTGTCCTCGTCAGGTTGTCTTTATTTTTTGCTTTCGTTTCACGCAAAATTTGCTGAGTGATGATGTGCTCTTCTTGGGACAACATGGTGATCTCTCCAATACAAAATGCATTAAAAGGAGGCTGAAACTTGATGATTCGGTATCCAAACGGAAAATCGTATCAGCCCATTCAACAAATTGGGACAAAAAAAAGAATCAGCGGCGAATCCTCTTATAGTAACCGCGGGATGACGCTTGAGGCTGATTTAAATGAAACGAACCAATACTATTTGGTCAACGGGATCGCAGTCATTCATAAAAAGCCTACCCCAGTTCAAATTGTGAATGTGGATTATCCAAAAAGAAGTGCTGCTGTCATTAAAGAAGCCTATTTTAAACAATCCTCCACAACAGACTATAACGGGGTGTACAAAGGCCGCTATATCGATTTTGAAGCAAAGGAAACCAAAAGCACTACCTCGTTTCCGCTCAAAAATTTCCACGACCATCAAATTGAGCATATGAAACAGGTTGAAAAGCAAGGCGGCATTTGTTTCGTTATTATATCCGCTTTTGGCTCCGTTTATTATTTGCCCGCTTCAGATCTCTTTTTCTTCTGGGAGCGGCAGAAGCAAAACGGCCGTAAATCCATTAGCAAAGACGAATTAATGGAAGCTGGCCACATAATGACACTTGGATATTCGCCAAGAATTGATTATATTAAAGTAGTGGAGACACTTCATTTTTCGGATGAAAGCAAGCAGCAATTACGTTCGAAAAAGGTTTAACACGAAAGGTTGAGATGTGATGTCTGATCAATTTACAAGTCGTGAGCAGCGACGTAAAGCAAGTCAAGAAAACAATAAGAAGCAAAAGAACAAAAAAGGCAAAAAGAAAGCAGGTCTATTTAAAAAAATATTTTTATCTTTACTCGTGATCGGTCTACTTTGTTTAGTTGCCGGAATCACAACTTTTGCCGTTTTTGCATCAAGCGCTCCTTCTATTGATGATAGTAAGCTTAAAACACCATACTCTTCAAAACTTTATGATAAAGACAAGAAAGTGTTTGCAGAAGTTGGTGCAGAAAAAAGAACGTATGTCTCGATAAAAGATATACCCGATGTGGTAAAAGACGCATTTATTGCGACTGAAGATGCACGTTTTTATAAGCACCACGGAATTGACCCAATTCGTATTGGCGGTGCCCTTGTCGCAAACGTTGAGGACGGCTTTGGAGCTGAAGGCGGAAGTACAATTACACAGCAGGTTGTGAAAAACACCCTTTTAAGCAAGCAAAAGACGTTAAAACGGAAAGTACAGGAAATATGGCTCTCGATTCAACTTGAGCAAAAATACTCTAAAGATGAAATTTTAGAAATGTATTTAAACCGTATTTTCTTCTCTCCTTATGCTTATGGTGTGGGGAAAGCAGCTGAACAATTTTTTGGAGTGACAGATTTAAATAAACTAACCGTTGCACAGGCAGCCACACTTGCAGGTATGCCACAAAGTCCTACTGTCTATAATCCAGTTAAAAATCCCGAGGCAGCGGAAAAACGCCGAAATATCGTTTTAAGCCTTATGAAAAAACAAGGCTACATTTCAGAAAAAGACTATGACGTTGCAAAAGCAACCCCTATCAGCAAGACAGTCGTTCCTGCTGATAAATATAAGAGCCAAAACTCTAGTAAGTATTCTGCCTACATTGAAGAAGTGATGGAAGAAGTACAGAAAAAAGCCAAAGTGGATCCGTCAACTGATGGATTAAAAATCTATACATCACTTGATCGAAAAGCACAGGATCACCTAGATGATATCATCAATGGAGATTCAGTTGGATTTACGAAAGGTATGCAGGCGGGTGTCACCCTGCTTGATACGAAAAATGGTGAAATACGCGCCATTGGCGGTGGACGTGATGTACCAGCCGGCGGCTTTAACTATGCGACAGATGCAAAACGCCAGCCAGGGTCCACAATTAAACCGATCTTAGATTACGGCCCAGTCATTGAAAACAAAAAATGGTCAACATATCAGCAAATTGATGATGCACCATATACGTACTCAAACGGGACGCCGATTAATAACTTTGACAGAAGACATTTAGGGAAAATGTCGATGAGAAGTGCTTTGGCACAATCACGTAACATTCCTGCTCTAAAAGCTTTCCAAGAAGCTGGCATGGACAATGCCGTTCAATTCGCTAATAACTTAGGTATGGACTTACCTTCTGACATTCCAGAGTCCTACTCAATCGGTGGATTTGACGATGGTGTCTCCTCTCTGAAGATGGCTGGAGCATTTAGTGCATTCGGTAATAACGGATACTATAACGAACCGCACGCTGTCACATCTGTTGAATTTAATGACGGGACAAAGCTTGACCTTACGCCGGACTCGAAAGCAGCGATGAGTGATTACACAGCATTTATGATCACAGACATGCTGAAAACTGCTGTCCAATCTGGAACTGGTACACTTGCACAAGTACCGAACGTTCAAGTAGCTGGTAAAACCGGGACAACGAACTTTACACAAGATGATATTAATAAATACAATATCCCTTCCGGCGGTGCGAAAGATTCGTGGTTTGTCGGTTATACGCCGCAATATACAGCAGCCGTTTGGACTGGAATCGGTAATTCAAAAGATGCAGACGGTAAAATGTGGCTGACTGATTACGAGCAGCGTGTTGCCAAAATCGTCTTCCAGAGATTAATTTCTCAAATTGATGATGGAAGCGGCTCATTTGAAAAACCAGACAGTGTCGTCGAAGCTACGGTTGAAAAAGGTTCAGATCCAGCAAAATTAGCCGGACCGAATACACCAAATGACAAAAAGACAACAGAATACTTTGTTAAAGGAACAGTTCCAACCAAAGTGTCTGACACATATGAGAAAAAAGAAGCCGATAAGCCTTCTGACTTAAAAGCGGTGTATGATGAAGAGAAAAAATCCATCACACTGACTTGGGGCTATTCTGACGACGCTGATGCTACATTTAATGTCAAGCAAGCAGTTGATAATGGCGGCTATAAAGAGATTCAAAACAGCTCTGCTAAAGAAGCGGTCATCTCTGATGTGAAGCCTGGCTCCACATATAAATTCCAAGTGACAGCCACTGTAGAGGATGTCACAAGTAAAGCGGCTTCTACCTTCCTCACCATTAAGGATGACGCTGATGAAGAAGAAAAAGCGGATGATGAGAATAAAAAAGAAGAAGAACCGCAGCAGCCTGACGACGAGCAGACAGACCAAACAGACGATAACAAAAATCAGCAGCCCCCTGGCACTGATGAACAAAAGCCTGATGACAAAAAAGATCAAGATAAAGATAAGGATCAGGACCAAGGCGGAAATACCGAAAACGGAAATAATGGTTCTACTGATAATGGCTCAGACAGTACAAATGGGAACAGCAACTCACAAACTGATCATAAAGATAAAAAGAAAGATGATGCGAAAGCCAACTCTCAAAGTTCCAATTCGCCTTCAAATTCTACTTCTCGTAAAGAAGATGAATAATGAAAAAGCACTTGCCTCCTTGGCAAGTGCTTTTTTTAACGTTGCTGTCTGATTTTCTTAAGTGCTTCATATTTTCCATACTGCTTTTTTAATTCCGTGTATAGCTCGTCCAATTGAATAAAGCAGTGATATTGAGTAGGTTTTAACAAAATGAACTCTAAACGTTCCGTCCAATTAATCGGAGCAACAGGAAATGTCTCTTGCTTGATAAGTTCCCATTCAAACGTTTGGACACTCTCCCCCTTGATCCAGTAAAACATCGCAATCATACTGACGATTCCTTGCAGCATATCATCTTCATCACAGCGAGATTTCCTTGTTTGGAAACGAGGAAGCATTTTTTCTTTTAATTCGTTCCACAGTTCGAACATGACTGGAACAAATTCTTCTGTTTCCTGCCATGGAAGCTCGTCTGTTAAAGGTTCCGAAGATAGATCATATGCGAGCGGGTTGGCTCTCAGTATATCTACTCGATCACCTTTAATCTCTACCTTTTTCTCTTTTAGCTTTTCGACATATGAGGTGAAAACAGCTGCCCCGCTCATGCGAGCTTCACCAGTCCTTTTTTCAGCCTCTTCTGCCCTTCCCTGCACATATCAAGAAGCGGACACGATTCGCACTGCGGCCGCTGCGCCTTACAATGATATCTCCCAAAAAAGATCAGGCGGTGATGCGTCACAGACCAATCTTCTTTTGGCACCTTTTTCATCAAGGTTTGCTCTACTTCAAGCACAGAATCCTTCCAGCGGCAGATGCCTAGACGCTTGCTGACTCGTTCTACATGTGTATCTACTGCTATTGCCGGTACCCCAAAAGCGACTGAAACGACGACATTTGCTGTTTTCCGGCCAACCCCAGGAAGCTTGACAAGCTCATCCCGGTCCTTTGGTACTTCACCGCCATATTCTTCAATCAGCATTTTGCTCAACTTTTGAATGTTTTTAGCCTTATTTCGATAAAGACCAATCGAGCGAATATCTTGCTGCAGTTCTTCAAGCGGTACACTTAAATAGTCTTCTGGTGTTTTATATTTTTGAAATAACGTTTTGGTGACTTTGTTTACAAGCACGTCTGTACACTGAGCAGAGAGTGCAACAGCAATCACAAGCTCAAATGGATTGGCATGAACAAGCTCACACTCCGCCTCTGGAAACATATCTCCTATAATATCTAAACACTCATTGATTTGTTTTTTTGATAACATGCCTTCTCCTTTATTGGTTATTGTTCCAGCCAATTATAAAAAGGAACTTGTCGTTTATAAGTGGACGTCTCTTCTTTTGAAGGTGGCGTTTTCTGCTGAGAACGGAAATGCTGGCTATGCTCTTTTGCTTCTTCCGCTGTTTTCAGCCCTTTCTTTTTCCACTCAAATAAAATTCGATCAATATAACGGAAATTTAATTTCCCTGATAAAACAGCTTCTCTTAGCGCTAGCCGAATCATCTCAGCATCATGATGGTCTTGATCCATCCAGATCGAAAGTGTTTCTCCTTCAAGAGGAGACAGCGGTCTGCCGAATTCATCTTCAAATAAAGCATATAAAGATTTTTCTGCCTGCACATGTTGTTTTTGAACTTCTTTCGCCTGTTTTGTTTCTAAAAAGTCATACAGCACGCCCCATAAAGGTTCTACTGAGTAACGGTCATGCTGAATACCAGACCTGTCTTCAAATGGCTGAATTGAGATAAATCCTTTTTGAATCAGATGCTGCACCATATACGCGCACTCTTCTGCTGATATGGTCATTCCATGAGAAAGTTCTTCAAATGTTTGAAAGAAAACACCTTGTTCTTCATTCATTTTAATCTTGAGCATGACCATCATCTGTGATTCATTCAGTCCTAACTGCTCATAATGAGCAATCAGCAAATTAGGCAAACTTGTCGCCCCCATTTGCTGCATATTAATAAATTGCTGCCTATTCATCGGATACACCTCTTCATTTTAAGTATATCACGTTTTATTTCACGTGCCTCCCTAAAAAGACGTTTGAAAAAGCCTCCATTTGTTGGAGGCTTTCACGTCTTAAGGGTATAAACGGTTTAATAATCTTGGGAAAGGAATGGTTTCACGCACATGCGGCGCTCCACTAATCCAAGCAACTGTACGTTCAAGTCCAAGACCAAAACCTGAATGCGGTACAGAACCGTATTGTCTTAATTCTGTATACCATTTGTAAGTTTCCTGATCAAGCCCATGTTCTTTCAATCTTGCTTCAAGAAGCTCTAAATCATGAACACGCTCAGAACCGCCAATAATCTCTCCGTAGCCTTCTGGTGCAATCAAGTCTGCACAAAGGACAACATCTTCACGATCTGGTGCTGGCTGCATATAGAACGGTTTTAATGATGTTGGGTAATGAGTGATAAACACTGGTTTATCATAGCTTTCGGCAATCGCTGTTTCGTGAGGCGCCCCGAAATCATCTCCCCATTCGATATCATCAAAGCCTTTTTCCTGCAAGAATTTAATCGCTTCATCGTAAGTGATGCGCGGGAATGGTGCTTTGATGTTTTCTAATTTCGCTGTATCACGACCTAGTGTATGCAGCTCCACTTTACAGTTTTCAAGTACACTTTGAACAACATGAGACACATAATTTTCTTGATACTCAAGGTTTTCATTGAATTCGACAAAAGCCATCTCAGGCTCGATCATCCAAAACTCAATTAAATGACGTTTTGTTTTAGATTTTTCTGCTCTAAATGTTGGGCCAAATGAGAATACTTTTCCGAGTGCCATTGCTGCAGCTTCCATGTAAAGCTGACCACTTTGAGAAAGGTACGCATCTTCATCAAAATATTTAGTAGCAAACAGTTCCGTTGTGCCCTCAGGTGCACTTCCAGTTAAAATTGGCGGATCTACTTTCACGAAACCTTCTCGATGGAAATATTCATATGTAGCACGAATAATTTCGTTACGGATTTTCATAATGGCATGCTGTTTTTTAGAACGAAGCCATAAATGACGGTGATCCATTAAGAATTCTGTTCCATGCTCTTTCGGTGTAATTGGGTAATCTGTCGCTTCATGAATCACTTCAATGGATTTCACTTGTAATTCAAAACCTAGTGGTGAACGCTCATCTTTTGTCACTTGACCTGTCACATAGACAGATGTTTCTTGTGTGACTGATTTCGCAAGCTTAAAGACTTCCTCTTCCACTTCTGCTTTTACTACGACTCCTTGAATAAAGCCTGTCCCGTCACGCAGCTGCAAAAATGCAATTTTTCCGCTTGAACGTTTATTGGCAATCCATGCGCCGATGGTTACTTCTTGATCGACGTGTTTGAACACTTGATTAATCGTTGTTTTCAACATAATTCCCTCCAAAGCCAGAAAGAAACTCACCTATTTGTCAGGTGTGAATCTTTTTTCATACATTTTATTATAACCGTTCTAAATCAGCATGGTCAACGCAAGACAGGAGAAACTACGGTGTTAAATTTTTTTCCACGCGTCCTGTCGAAAAGTCGACATAGCTGAAGCTATATTGATTGTTCTCATTTAAGTACGTCACTTCCCAAAGGAGTACGTCACCTTCTCTCGCTAATTTGACTTCTTTTAGCTTAGTGACCGTGTTCTCCTTTTGAACGGCTTGTACTGCTTGATTCGAGGTAATGCCTTCTTTTGCTTTTTTTGCGATCACTTTTTCTTTTTTGCTGGCAGGAACCCAAACGTAGGTCGTTTCATTCTGTTTGTTTTTCCCTTCAACAATAAATTGCTTTTCTTTCCCGACAAAGGTTTCCACTTGCTCCACTTGTACGATGTTTGCTTGTTCTTTTGCTCGTTCGATCGCTGCTTCATGCCCTTGTTCTCTTTGTCCCATGGCAATTTGATAAATCCACGTAAAGCTGATGATGCCAATGAGCAGAACGAGAGCCACTACAGATGAAATAATCCAGACTATTTTTTTCATGTCAAGCTTCCCCTATGTGCGATATATCGTAAATACCGCTTGATTTTGGTCTTCTTGATCTAATGCTAATCCAAACATGAGATCTTCTCTTTTAAGCGTTCTGTTCAATACATCAACGATTTTGTACAGGTCTTCTGAATGCTTAATTTGAACAGTTGAAAGTACCTCTATTTTACTTTCCACTTCTATTTCCTCCTCGGTACGTAAATATTGTTAGTCATACTTTTCTGCACGGGAACCGATACTATTTTTACAACGGAACACAAAAAACCGTTACGATAAATTAACTCCAAACCCACACCAGCTAAAGGCCGCTTATGACAGCGGCTTTTCGTTGTTAAGGTTTTCTATATACGCCTCAAGTGACTCTTTTGACATCTCGTGAACTGGCGCATGAGGGAGTGATTCTAAAAATAGTTTTCCATATGAAGCGGTTTTCACTCGGCGGTCTAAAATCAGCAATGTGCCAATGTCTTTTTCAGAGCGCAGCAAGCGTCCAGCTCCTTGCTTAAAGGTTAACACAGCTTCTGGTAAAGCGACGGCTTTAAATGGATTCTTCCCTTGTTTTTTAGCTGCATCACATTTTGCTTCAATGAGCGGAGAATCAGGCGGCCGGAACGGAAGACGTGCCATGATGACTGTAGTCAGCTCTGAGCCTGGAAAATCAACACCTTCCCAAAAGCTACCCGTACCAAGTAAAATAGCTTGTTTTGCTAATTTGAACATTTTCGTTAATTTTACGGGGCTTCCGCCTGTCAGACCTTGAGCAAAAAGGGCGGACTGCATCCCTTCTGTTTTTAGCTCTTCATAGACTGCTTTTAACATCTCATGTGAATTAAACAAAACCAATATTTTTGCATGCTGCTGCTTTTCCATAATCTTAATATATTGCGCAGCTTGCTTTACATAATCTCGTTCATCACGATTTGTAATCGGCGGCATGTCTGCCGGAACAATGACCTTGAGCTGTTTTTCAAGTTCGAAAGGTGAATCAATTTGCACAAGATGAGGGTAAAAATCTTGCAGGCCAAACCGTTCCAAGCAATAATCAAAGCGGTGATTGATCGTAAGCGTCCCTGATGTAAGGACGACACTCTTTTTGTTCATAAAGAAACGATCAGCCAAAAGCTCCCCAGTATCTAACGGCTGTGCATGCATAAAGACAGCGTTTTTGGCGCCCTTTGCATCAATTTCAATCCAAACCGTTTCATCGTTTTTCGGTTCAAAGATAAACCGGTAAAGCGTACTGCAAAAAGTATGCATAAACGACATGACTTGGTCGTATTCCTCTGCTTCAAAGGCAAAGTGTTCTGTCAGCTGTTCACTTTTTTGAAGAAGCTCGTTTTTTTGCTGCTCATACAGCTTCTCACAAGCAATTAACAAGGAACAAAGTTTACTTGCCGTTTCTTTAATCCGTTTCCACTGAGCATGCTTTGAATGATGACGTACTCTATGAATGAGACGATTGATGTCGGCTTTTGGTTTTGTCCTTTTCACAAATGAATGAACGGTGCTAAAGAAAGCATCACTTTCCATTTGAAGCTGATTCAGATACTCATCCATTTCAATAAATGTGTCCGTCTGTAACCCTGCATGATGAAATCTCTTTTTCAGTTTCTTTAACAGTCCGCCTTGCAAGGAGCCAAGCTGCGTTAATTTCGCATGAAGCTGGATATAAGACGCACTATCCCCTAGTGTTTCATTGGCTGTTTTCTCAAATTGATGGGCTTCGTCTATCACATATACGTCAGCATGCTGAAAGATAGACGATGCCTCCGTTTGTGATAAAAGCAGACGATGATTCGTTAAAATTAAATCAGCTGTTTTTGCCCTTTTTTTGGCGCGCTCATAAAAGCAATACTCTTTAAAACGGCGCTTTTTTGATGTAAACGGCATATGTACACAGGAAATGCGGTCTTTTATATTGGCGGCTCCTGACGGTAAATTCAGTTCAGATAAATCACCTGTTTCCGTTACAAGGAGCCACATTAAAATTTGCGCCTTCGTTAAGACCACATCATAGTTATCATCTTCCTCATGAAGCACATGCTCAAACTTATCTAAACAAATATAATGCGCCCGCCCTTTAAAGACACAGGCAACAGGCTTAAACGGGAGCAGTTGATTCAAGATCGGCACATCGCGCTGAAGCATTTGCTGCTGCAAAAGAATGGAATATGTACTAATAATGACAGGTTTTCCTGATTTCCTCGCTTCTAGAGCGGCTGGGATGAGGTAAGCGAGCGTTTTCCCAATACCTGGTGCCGCTTCAATTAATGCATAGGCTCGTTCATGAAACACGTCTCTCACTTTATTCATCATCGTAAGCTGGCCTTCTCTTACCTCATAGCCTTCTACCGTTTGCGGAAGTTTCTTTTTGATCTCCTCAAACAGCTTTTCATCATTTTCACCTACTGAATGTGTCGCCCTACTGATAGGATTGGTGACATCTTTTACAGCAAAAGAGCCGACTTCCACCAAAGAATCTTCCAGGCTGGCTTGGCTCGTTTCAAGCTGCTTAATTAAGAGCCCTATATCACTTAGGAGATAAGAAGATAATCTGCGCAGCTGCTTCAGCACATTTTGCGGTGTATGTTTTAATTGATGTAATAAAGTTAAAAATAACATGGCAGTAACTTCCGCATCACTATCCGCCCTATGCGGGTGGTCATGTGGAAGCATGAGCTCTTCACTTAATTCAGTGAGCTTATAACCTTCAAGCTCAGGATAAAGAATTCTAGAAATCTCAACTGTATCAATTGCTAGCACATCCAGCTCATTTTTCCCGCATGCTTTTAGTTCATCATTTAAAAAATTCAAATCAAAATGAACATTGTGCGCAACAAAATAAGCACCCTGTATGAGGTCATACACCTCTTGGGCAATGTCCTCAAAAAACACCGCATCGTCAACCATGTGCTGCTGAATGCCTGTCAGCTGTTCAATAAATCCAGGGATTGCTTTTCCCGGGTTCACATATTTTGAATACCGTTCGACAATTTGTCCATTTTCAATGACCACCGCAGCTATTTGAATGATTTTATCACCTTTTTTAGGTGAATTCCCGGTGGTTTCAATATCAACGACAACAAACCTTTGATCGGTCATAAAATGGACACCTCAATTCCTCGTTTCACCCTGAAGTGAAACACGCTCTGGACAAAATAGATGAAACAGAACAGCTTCTCTTCCTGAAACTGTTCTGTTTCTACGGAACTTGCGTTATAAAATCGTTCTAGCAGGCTCTTGCCCAATCATTTGTTCAATTTGATTTTGTTTATTTAACACGACCACTTTTGGTGTATGTGTCTTTGCTTCTTCTTCTGACAGCATCCCATAAGCGATAATAATGACTTCATCCCCTGGCTGAACGAGTCTCGCCGCCGCCCCATTTAGACAAATGACACCGCTCTTTCTTTCGCCAGGAATAATATATGTTTCAAGTCTCGCGCCATTATGATTATTGACAATTTGTACTTTCTCATTTGCCATCATACCTGCCGCATCAAGTAAATCTTCGTCAATTGTAATACTTCCTACATAATGTAAGTTTGCTTCTGTTACCGTCGCTTTATGAAGCTTAGATGTCATAAAGGTTCTATACATGTTTTTCACCGCTTTCAGGAACATGGAAAATCACATTATCAATCAGTCTTGCCCGTGAAAATTTCACCGCAATCGCCATAATGACTTGACCTGCTAACTGTTCAAGCGGCTCAAGTTCTGGATATGAGTAGATCTCAATATAATCAATTTCCCCGCTCGTCTGAACAAGTTCCTCTTCAATCAGCTGATACACACGGCTGACATCACGTTCACCTTTTTCAACAGCTGACCGTCCTTTTGTTAATGCGCGGTATAAAGCAGGTGCTTCTTGTCTTTCTTTTTCTGACAAGTACACATTCCTTGAGCTTTTCGCTAAACCGTCTTCTTCTCTGACTGTTGGTACAGATACAAGGTGAAGATCAAAGAAGAAATCCTTGATCATCGCATCGATCACAGCGACTTGCTGTGCATCCTTTAGACCAAAGTAGACATTTGTTGGTGACACAAGATGAAACAGCTTTGTAAGCACAGTGACAACGCCGTCAAAATGTCCTGGACGTTTTTTTCCGCATAAGACATCCGTCCGCTTTTGAACCGTCATCGTAATAGATGGTTCATTTTGGTACATTTCCTTCACATCAGGTGTAAATAAAATGTCCACTCCTGCTGCTTCTGCAAGACGCTGGTCTCTTTCTATATCCCTTGGATAGGATTCAAAGTCTTCATTTGGTCCAAATTGCAAAGGATTGACAAAAATACTCATCACGACAATGTCATTTTGTCCTCTTGCCTCCTTCGCAAGCGTCAGATGTCCTTCATGAAGAAAGCCCATCGTCGGAACAAAGCCGATGGAATGCTGCTTATCTTGATGCTGCTTGATTAATTCTTTTAGCTCGTGAATATGGGTGACAACGTTCATTTTTTGATTCCCCCATATAAGCCATCAAGGACTTCTTCTTTGATATGAAACGTGTGCATGTCCTCTGGAAATGTGCGTGCTTTTACTTCTTTTGTATATTGAATGAGCGCTTCTTCTAAAACAGTATCAATTTGCGCGTATTGTTTCACAAACTTAGGTGTTCTAGACACCCCGTATCCTACCACATCATGGTAAACAAGAACTTGTCCGTCTGCCTCAGCTCCTGCACCAATTCCGATCACAGGAATCTTCAGCATGTCGGTAATTCGTTTTGTCAGTTCGCCAGGTACGCATTCCAGCACAAGTGCGATTGCACCAGCTTCCTCACATTTCAAGCTGTCTTCAATCAATTTTTGAGCACTTTCGTGGTCTTTTCCTTGCACCTTATACCCGCCAAGTACACCAACAGATTGAGGTGTGAGGCCTAAATGACTGACGACAGGAATGCCGCCTCTTGTTAGAGCTTGAATGGATTCAAATACTCCATCTCCGCCTTCTAGCTTTAAGGCATCGGCACCGCTTTCTTGCATGATGCGTGCTGCATTTTTCATTGTTTCTTCTAACGAATAATGGTAAGACATAAATGGCATATCAGTCACAACAAATGTGTCTTTTGCGCCTCTTTTCACTGCTTTGGTGTGATGGATCATATCATCCATCGTGACTTGAACTGTGGAATCTAGTCCAAGTACAACCATCCCAAGTGAATCACCAACTAAGATCATGTCGACTTCCGCTTTTTCCGCTTGCTTTGCAGCTGGATAGTCGTATGCAGTCAGCATCACAATAGGTTCATTTTGTTCTTTCATTTTGAAAAAATCTAACTTTGTCTTCATTTGTTCCTCCTCATTCTGGAGAGGAAATGGCTTGCCTCACATCACATGCTTTGATTTCTCATGTGCGGCGAATCATCCCTCTGTCCAAGTCCCTTAGGATCAAGGCAGAAATTTATCAAATTTTTCTTCCTAACAGGTACAGTTCTTTGCAGATACTGCCCACACGAAGTATATCAAAAATGTGCCGGGTGTTCCACTCAAGTTGACTTGATCTCAATGTCTGCGGAGTAGATTTTTTGGATACCGTCCTCCGTTTCAAGCAATAAAACACCTTCTTCATTGATTCCAAGCGCCTTCCCCGAATATTGCCCATTGACGGTGCGGGCAACAATATGTTGACCGATCGTCATCGCAAACGATTCCCATAATTGTTTAATCGGCGCAAATCCTTGCTGCATATAATCATCATATCTTTTTTCAAAGGTGGACATGATCTGTTGTATGAGTGCAGCCCGATCCACTTTTTCATTCAGTTCCATTCGCAGACTTGTGGCGACATCCTTTAGTTCATCCGGGAAGTCATCAGCTGTTTGGTTCACATTAATGCCCGGTCCAATAATGACCGCATGAACCTGGTCAGCTTCTGCTTTTAATTCAGTCAGAATGCCAACGACCTTTTTCCCATTCAACAAAATATCGTTTGGCCATTTTATAGATGGAGCGAGTCCTGTTTGCCGCTCAATCGCTTCTGCGATGGCTACAGATGCCAAAAGCGTCATTTGCGGCGCTTTATAGAGCGGGATCTCAGGCCGGAGAATGAGACTCATCCAAATGCCTGTCCCATTGGGTGAATGCCACGTTCTTTGAAGGCGTCCTTTTCCGTCTGTCTGATGATCGCTGACAACGATCGTGCCGTGGGACGCACCTTCATTTACAAGATCATGGGCAATCAGCTGAGTTGAAGCGACTTCTTTCTGAAAGTAAATATGCCTGCCGAAGCTCTCTGTTTCAAGACCAAACAGAATTTCGTCCTCACTAATTTTGTCCGGTTTACGAAGCAGACGGTATCCTTTTCTTCTGACCGCTTCTACCTCATACCCCTCTTTTCGCAAATCCTCCATATGCTTCCATACAGCCGTTCGGGAGCAGCCAAGCTCATCACAAATTTGCTGACTTGAGACAAAATCCTGGCCGGATGCTGTAAATAGTTCAATTAATCGTTTTCTAATTGCGGATCGCATGCTTTAAGCCACTCCTCTATGGCTTCTTTTCGGTTTTCTAAACGGTTTTGCAAAACGGCTTTTTTCACAAGATCAAGCTCTTCTGCAATCCATTTCCCAGACGTCTTTTGCCGAAAGGCCATTAAATCTTTTCCTGAAACAGCGAGGTCTTGGAGCTTTTTAATCGGCAGTACATCATAAGAACGCTTCGCTGCCTCCAGCTCATCAAAGAAAATGCGGCGTTCATGTTTTAGCTGCGTGATCTTCAAACTAGATAAGAGCACGTGTTCACCAGCTTCAAACATGTTTTCCGCATCCCAGTCACAATCAACGTATTTACTAATAGCCATTGCGTCTTTCAAAAGCTTCGTTGACAGCTTCCATTCTTTTAAGAAGACCGCAGCTTCCGCTTCATCTAGGCCAAGCAAATGGATACAAGCCCCCCATACCTCTTCTAGTCCATCCAGCAAGTAATATGGAAAGGATTGAAAGGATTCGTGAAGACGATCCTCTTTGAGACCTGGTAATTCTTCATATAACTTAGTTGAGATGAGCACTTGAATGGCCTGCTCACAATGACGGCCTTTTAAAAGCTTCTCCATTTCAATCTTTTTGCGCTCAACCGATATGTTGGCAAGCAGATGCTTATCTTTTTTCATAGCTTCAGCCGTCTCATCTGCCAGCTCAAAGCCAAGCTGGCTTAAAAAACGGACAGCTCTCATCATGCGAAGCGCATCTTCTTGAAAGCGGCACGCAGGATCTCCTACGGTTTGAATTCGTTTCCGCTTAATATCCTGTTTACCACCTACATGATCAATGATTTCCCCGTTTATATCCATGGCCATCGCATTAATCGTTAAATCTCTTCTTAAAAGATCTTCCTTAAGCGACGTAATAAACGCCACTTCTTTCGGTCTGCGAAAATCTTCATATTCTGATTCCGTTCGAAATGTCGTGACCTCATAGCTGACACCCTCATGCAACACAATGACAGTTCCATGCTCCTTACCGACATCTACTGTTTTTTCAAATAAGGACTCAACCTTATCAGGTGTTGCATCTGTCGCAATATCGATATCGCCGATTTCCCGTCCTAATAGAACATCTCTCACCGCTCCGCCGACAAAGTAAGCCTGATGCCCATGTTCGTGCAGTGTATGTAATATAGGGATCGCATGTGTGAATGGTTCATTCATCTTCAACATCACCTTCGATCAATTCTAGGTAAAGCTTTTCATATTCACTCACAATCTTTTCAGAGGAGAATTGAGCCTGAACACTAGATTGAGCTGCCGCTGACACTTTTTCATGAAGCGCTTCGTCTTTTAGCAGAGACACTGCGTGCTTTGCTGCTCCGTCTATATCGCCGAGCGGGACAAGAAACCCTGTTTCTCCATGTGTAATGACCTCTGGAATACCTCCGACATCCGTTCCGATACAAGGGACACCGCACGCCATTGCTTCAAGAAGCACAAGCCCAAAGCTCTCCTTCTCTGAAAGAAGCAACTTCAAATCACTTATTGAATAAAGCTCCTCAACCTTCTCTTGCTTTCCTAAAAACAACACGCGGTCTGTCAGTCCCAGTTTTTTCACAAGTTCGCATACGACCGATTTTTCAGGACCATCACCAATGAGCAACAGCTTTGCCTGCACCTGTTCAGAAATCTTTTGAAACACATGAATCACATCATGCACCCGTTTCACTTTTCGAAAGTTTGATACATGGATGATGACCTTTTCGTTCGGTAAAAGACCATAATGTGTCTTTAGCAAATCGTGATCTTCACGCAAATACACCCGTTCATCAACAAAATTATGAATCGTATCAATCTTTTTATCTGGTTTGATGAGATCGTACGTCTGCGCAGCTAATGAATGCGACACCGCCGTCACACGATCCGATGATTCGATGGCGAACCGAATGACTTCCTTTAATGATGGATCATAGCCTAAAACCGTAATATCCGTTCCATGAAGCGTCGTAACGACTTTCACAGAGTGTCCAGTCATTTGTTTGGCTAGAAACGCACAGACAGCGTGCGGGACTGCATAATGCGCGTGAATAATATCAAGCTTTTCTCGTTTTGCGACTTCTGCCAATTTACTTGCCAGCGCAAGGTCATAAGGCGGATATTGAAAGACAGCATATTGATTCACATCCACCTCATGAAAATAAATATTCGGATACACTTTATTAAGCCTAAACGGAATGCTAGAGGTAATGAAATGAACATCGTGCCCTTTTTCAGCTAAACGTTTTCCAAGCTCCGTGGCTATAATGCCCGATCCGCCGACACTTGGATAACAAGTAATTCCGACCTTCAGTTTTTTCATAATTACCCCCCAAGTAAGTCATCATCCAACAAAAGTGGTTTCTTTGTGATAAACCCTTCTGCATAAGCTTTGTTGACTTCTCTTCCATACATAGACTCTCTCATTTTGACAAAATCAATATAACCGTTCACAAGAGGTGTCTCTACTGAATTTGCCGATTTAATAAATTGGCTTTTATACGCATGCAAGCTATCAATTTTTTGGTGCATTTCCTCAGAAATATCGATCACAAAATCTGGACGATGGTGCCCATTAATCATGTAATAATACATTTGGCTTATTTTATGCGCTGGCTGCTTGTATGAATCTTCAAATTTATGTATGCCTGCAGAAAAAGCGGCCTCTTCTACAAGTGAGCCCGCATGGCCATGATCTGGATGCCGATCTTGGTGGTGCGGAGCGAAAATCAGTTTCGGTTTGTATGTTCGAATCACGCCCGCAATTTCCTTCATCGCTTCGTCATTTAGATACAGCCCTCTATCTGGCAGTGTGAGCTGGATTCTCGCTCTGACACCTAAAATAGCGGCGGCGGCTTTTGCTTCTTCTTTGCGGCTCTCTACCGTTCCATTTGAAGATAATTCGGCTTGGGTCAAGTCGCAAATCCCGACGCGCGCCCCTTTTTTCACGTATTTTGCAATCGTTCCGCCCATTCCGATCTCTACATCATCGCTATGGGCACCGAATGCAAGGATATCAAGTCGTTTCATTTGTTCCTCCGTTTTTTGCTACATCTCGAAAATCAAACGTACCTTTATTTAAATTCCTGACTAAAATTTCAGCGGTTCCCATATTGGTGGCTAATGGAATGGTATACACATCGCAAAGCCGGATGAGTGCAGATACATCCGGTTCATGCGGCTGCGCAGTTAGTGGGTCTCTAAAAAAGAGCACAAGATCCATTGCATTATCAGCAATTAAAGCACCGATCTGCTGATCTCCCCCAAGTGGTCCTGACTGGAAACGATGAATGGGAAGCCCCGTCGCTTCTTTCACTCTCAAACCTGTTGTCCCTGTTGCGTAAAGTGTATGATCTGCCAAAATATCACGGTACGCGGTGGCAAACTGTATCATGTCACTTTTTTTCTTATCGTGAGCGATTAAAGCAATGTTCATCAGGAATCCACTCCTTATTAGTCGATGATATTTTCTAAACCATAGACGAGCTGATCAATGTGCATGACCTGTTCCACTGAAAGTTTCACGCCTGACATAAAGGATGCACGGTTATAAGAATCATGACGAATGGTGAGCGTCTGTCCGTCCATTCCAAACAGCACTTCTTGATGTGCAATCATACCAGGAAGTCTCACGCTGTGAAGACGGATACCATCATAATCTGCTCCTCGTGCCCCTTCGATCAATTCTTTCTCTTCTGGATGTCCCTGCTTTTTGCTTTCTCTTACTTCTGCAATCATTTCAGCCGTTTTTAAGCCCGTACCGCTTGGGGCATCTAGTTTTTTATCATGGTGAAGCTCAATGATTTCAACGTCAGGAAAATAATTCGCGGCCATTTTGGCAAATTTCATCATTAAGACTGCACCGACAGCAAAGTTTGGCGCAATAATACAGCCTATGCCCTTTTCTTCTGTTAATTGCTGAAGCTCTTTTAGGTCATCTTCTGAAAATCCAGTTGTGCCTACGACTGGACGCACGCCATGTTCAAGTGCTTTTTTTGTATGTACTTTCCCGATTTCTGGTGTCGTCAGATCAATTAATACATCTGGTGCTGTTTCTGAAAGACACACATCAATATCCGTATAAATTGGCGCATGAGAGGTCGTATGAATCACATCAGATAATTTTTTTCCTTCATGCACGTGATCAAGTGCGGCCACCAGCTGAAAATGGCCTGTTTCTTCCGCCAGCTTCACAGCTTCTATCCCCATTCTTCCTCTTGCTCCAGCGATTACTACTTTGATGGTTTCGTTCGTCATCGTCTCTACTTCCCTTCTTTTTTCGTCCAGCGGTCTTTATCTCTTGTGTTGAATTTATGCATCACACGGTCATGTGCTTCTTCTAGTGAAATATCAAGTGAATTAGCGAGGCATGTTAACACAAACAATACATCGCCTATCTCTTCTTCCATGCTTTTTTCTGTTTCCGTTGTTTTTTTCGGCTTTTCTCCATAGTAATGGTTAACCTCTCTTGCCAGCTCTCCCAATTCTTCTGTCAGACGGGCCATCATGGCAAGCGGGCTGAAATAGCCTTCTTTAAATTGTCCTATGTAATCATCTACTTCTTGCTGCACTTGACGCAGCGTTTTTTCTTTCGTCATGAAGCTCATCCTCCTATCCATCTCTTACATGTTAGCGAAATCATAAATATTTGACAAATGTTTAAGACTCAGTTTGCTTGTTTCTCTCCCATACCATATAATATTATCGCTGTCTAAGCAAAAAAAGGAGTGATCTCTTGCTAAAAGAAATTCGTCTTAAAAATATCGTATTTATTTTAATAGGATCTGCGATTTTTTCTTTCGGTCTTGTTCATTTTAATATGCAGAACAATTTGGCGGAAGGCGGATTTACAGGTATTACACTGCTTTTATATTTTCTATTTCACATTGACCCATCTATTTCAAACCTTGTCTTAAACATTCCGATCTTTTTTATTGGCTGGAAAATGCTCGGCAGAACGATGTTTACTTATACAATTGTAGGCACAGTTAGTCTTTCTGTCTTTCTTGCCATCTTCCAGCGCTTTCAAATACATATGCCTCTCCAGCACGATTTAGCCTTAGCCGCCCTCTTTGCAGGTGTGTTTATCGGAACAGGCCTCGGGATCATCTTTAAATTCGGCGGTACAACAGGCGGTGTAGACATCATTGCAAGGCTGATCAACAAGCATTATCAGGTGGCCATGGGACGAACAATGTTCATCTTCGACGCATGCGTCATTACCATTTCTCTTACCTACTTAAACTATAAAGAAGCGATGTATACACTTGTCGCAGTATTTGTTGCTGCGAAGGTCATTGACTTCATGCAAGAAGGCGCTTACGCTGCCAAAGGCGCCATGATTATCTCTGAAAAAGATGACATCATTCAAAAGAAAATCACGGATGAAATGGAGCGCGGTGTCACCATCTTAAAAGGGGTCGGTTCCTATACGAAGCAGGAGCGCAACGTCCTTTATTGCGTCGTTCCGAAAAACGAGCTTGTCCACCTCAAAAGCGTCGTAACCTCAGTCGATCCTCATGCGTTCGTATCAGTCAGTGACGTGCATGATGTACTCGGTGAAGGCTTTACATTAGATGAACACAAAAAGCCGCTCAATCCACATTAAAAAAGAAGCACCAGTTTTGGGCTTCTTTTTTTATGATTTAGGATAATCAGCCTGACGTTTTTGCTTCTTTTCTTTTTCAGCACGATATTTCCGAAATCCAACATACGTTAACGTTAGTAAAATGATACTCCCAGTTGTTAAGATGACCCATAAAAGGGATGGATCAGCTTCATCTTCATCGACGTGAGCAAACACACTCGATAAATCCTCTTCCAGCTTCGTGAGACGTTCAAGCTTTGTCCCACTTGATGCTTTTAAAAATTCACCTTGCTCAATCACTTCCATATGCTGCTTAATCGTCTGGAGCTTTTCAGGCGAAATATCAATGGTTAAGCTCGGATAGATCATATCGTATAAAGAAACCAGCTCATTCCAAGTTTCATAAAATGTCGTCGATTCTGGATCTTTCACTTCTTTTTTCAAAGTAGGAAAAGACCCCATAATGGGCTTCTCGAGCGAACCCCAAAGAGGCTCAGAATCCGACTGGATCGCATCAAGCAGCATTCTAAATTGAGAAGCATAACGAAGCTTTTCGCGCTCATTCAATTCTTCCTGCGGCAGCCCTTTTATCATATCTTGATAGCCAAGTGTAATTTGCCGAATCTGCGTATTCGTCAAAGTTCCACGCCAATTCTCAGCTTTAAATGTCTTTTCAACATACAATGCGACTTGTAATGCCTCATCATATTTAGCTTGTCTCGTTAATTGAAAGATGGAATCTGATAGTTCCGTTAATTCTTGCAGCGTGTTAGCAGCTGTTTCCTCACCTTTGGCAACAGCAGGATGTAATACGAGAAAAAATAATAGAATCATCGCGATTGGCTTTCGTTTCATGCAAGTCCCTCCTAGCCCTTCTCCTTACAGCGTATGAAGAAAAGGACAAGGTTAGACCAACATTGTTAAGGGAGTTCCAGCTTGACCGATTTTTTCGATAGAACGAGATAATACGAAACAAGAAGAACCGCGATACTTAACCAAAACGTCGCATAACCGATCTCGTTTGAATAGGCAGACAGCATAGAATAACGCGGCATCATACCAAATACATAATCAATCACATCGTTATGTAAAATCCAAATTCCCGCTACCACGAGATGACGCATTTGGAAACGATAATACGGCGCAAACAATACGGCCTGAACCGCCATCGCAAAGTGAGACCCAATCAGCATGTAGCCTTCCCACGGAAAATCATCAACAGATAAAAGCACAAAGATATTCATTCCTACCGCCCATAGCCCATATTTAATCAAGGTCACAAGAGCAAGTGCTTCAAAATAAGGAGCATTTCGTTTCATCAAAAACGCAAGTAATACAAATAAAAAGAAAAAGCTGGCCGTTGGACTGTCTGGTACAAAAGCTAAAAAGACAGCCGGCGTCTCTACGAGCTGCGGAATATACCAATAGTATCCGTACACAGTGCCAAGGAAATTGATCATAAGCACCAGCACAAGCAGGTAGCGCGTCGCTAGCAAATATTGAATCCATCTCATATGTCTCTTCACTCACGATCTGTTAAAATCAGAAAAAAGCTGACAGCGCCAGCTTTTTCTCTTTTGAGTATATCCTTGTACTTGCATTTAAACAACTGAATTATTTTGATTTGACCTCGGATAAATATTTAGAGAGCTTCTCGAGTTCTTCATCACTGCCTTTAAAGACACCCTTAGGCATGTTGCCTTTTCCTTCTACAGCGATTTTAGCGATCTCCTCAGGCGAAAGACCGTTGTCAACGAGTGACGGTCCGGCTGCTCCGCCCTGCATGTTATCCCCGTGACAGGAGATACATGTCTGCTCTTGATAAATTTTATACTCTTCAGCTGAAGTATCAATCTCTGCTTCTTTCTTAATCTCACCTTGTTTTGCCGCTGCTTCCCAATCATGGGTTGCAACAGACTCCCACGTTAAATATGTTGCTGCGCCGACTGCAAGGATCATCATCCCTACAGCAATTGGTCTTCTATACGGTCTGCGTTCTGGACCTGAATCAAGAAATGGTGCGAGCAAAAGTGCACCAAACGCGATTCCAGGCATAATCATCGCGCCGACGACAGTAAAGCTACCTGCAGCAAATTCATATTTTAATAACTGGTACAAAAATAGGAAATACCAGTCTGGCAGCGGAATATAGCCAGTATCTGTCGGATCAGCCATCCGCTCAAGCGGAGGCGCATGAACAACAGTTAGGACAAGAAACCCAATTAAAAAAACGGCACCTACAAGCCATTCCTTTAAAAGAAAGTTCGGCCAAAAGGCTTCTGTTTTTCCCGGATATTCGGAATAGTCTTTAGGTATGTTAGGTTTTCTTTCTGCCGGTATTCTGGAATCTCCGACAAACTTCATCCCTTTTCCCCTATGCAAAGTCATCCCCTCCTCATTGAACATTCATCAAACGCAACATTTTATAGCGGTCCAGAAATTCCTTGCTTACGAATCATAATAAAGTGGGCAGCCATCAGCCCAAATAATGCCGCTGGCAAGAAAAAGACGTGGATAGCGAAGAATCTCGTCAGCGTTTGTGCCCCTACAATGTCAGGATGACCTGCAAGCAGCGTTTTGATCTCTTTACCAATGAAAGGTGTTGCTTCTGCTATTTGAAGACCAACCTTCGTCGCAAACAGCGCCTTCATATCCCATGGTAAAAGATAGCCTGTAAAACCAAGTCCAAGCATCACAAAGAAAATGAGCACACCAACAATCCAGTTCAGCTCTCTAGGCTTTTTATACGCCCCTTGGAAAAAGACCCTTAGCGTATGTAAAAACATCATCACAATGACTAAACTCGCACCCCAGTGGTGCATCCCTCTGACAATCTGGCCAAATGCCACTTCATTTTGCAAATAATAGACAGATTCCCAGGCATTTTTAATATCCGGCACGTAATACATCGTTAAAAACATGCCCGACAGGACTTGAATGACTGTCACAAAAAACGTTAAACCGCCAAAACAGTACACAAAAGCGGAGAAATGATGTGCTGGATTGACGTGCTCTGGCACCTCGTGATCCGCAATATCTCTCCATATCGGTGTAATGTCTAGCCGCTCATCTACCCAATCGTAAATCTTGTTAAGCATCGTTACCCTTCCCCTTTCGGCACAGCTTTTCCAAGATAGAGGTATCCGTCCTTCACTTGCTGCTTATAATGGTCAAGCGGTGCAAGCGGTGGAGTTCCGGGTACGTTTGTACCATCCTTGTCGTACAGCCCATAATGGCACGGGCAGAAAAATTTGTTTGGATTTTTCGGATCACTGTTCCAGTTCACTGTACATCCTAAATGTTTACAGATTGGCGATAAAGCGACAATTTCATCCCCTTCTTTGTACACCCATGCTGACCTAGATTCCTTTGACTCATACCATGCATCTACTTGATCAATTTTAAAGTCAAAGCGCTTCGGTTCCTTTGTCAGTTCATCTACACTGACAACTTGAACCATATCCTGATCCTCTGTTCCTTTTAGCACAGGGTCAAGCGCAAAGCGAACCATAGGCATGAGCATTCCAGCGGCCATAAATCCCCCCACGCCGGTCAACGTGTAATTCAAAAATTGACGCCTGGACACTCCATGTCTCTTCTCGCTCATTTTTTTCTCCCCCCCTCAGGTCGTCAGCTACTTTATAACTGAATTAGAAAAAATTTCATAAAACTAGGACACCCTCATAATATATCAATCTATTCACAAGGTCAACATCCTAAAAAGCTATGTACAATGCAAATGTAAGGGTTTTTATGAAGGGTTCCATTTTTGTAACAAAAAGTTCAAAATTTGTTCTACACTGTCTTGAATGACTTTTTGCTTTAATTCAACCTTCAAATGCTCCAGCGGAACCGGCTTGAGCAAAAATAGCGATTCGCTGATCTCAGCATGCTCTTTCCACTGGTGATCAGATGTGATCAGTGCGACATGCTGAAAATGATCTTTGAGCGACTGCTTCATTGTGAGTATGTCTTCTTGTTTCCGGTCACTCACTTCTAAATATGTATGTGGTGGAAAAAGAAAAACCCGCCCTTTTAATTGTCTTTCAAGTTCCTCTGCTACAAGAATAGTAAACTCTCCTAAAGACACGGTTTGTTTCATTTGATCTGCGTTAATCCCAACTAATGGAATGATAGCGGTATCAATGTAAGATTTAGATTGCAAAAAGCGATCCGCGTCCTCTGCTTGAAACTTCATCAATTTCCCCTCTTTCATGACATAAGCCCTGCCTGTATAGGGCAAGGCTTATTCGTTCAGTTTATGACAATAGGCTTAATTCTTTTGCCAGCTTATTAAATGTTTCTTGATCATGACGGTCAAGTGCTTCATCTATCTCTTTCATGAGCCGTTCTTTTTGGAAAGTTGCGATTGAGTGCTCAAGCACTTTCTCAGCAAGATCCTTATCTTTTTCATTCTCATAAAGATCCTTTGGAATATGGGGATTTGTTTCAAGAACAGCTGCATATTCCGGCGAACGATAAGCAGAACGGAAATTCAATTGAATAAACAAGTCCTGCTGTTTATTCAAACGAATATCATGAAATGATTTTTCAGCATCTGTCGTCATGATGTTTTCTTTATAAAATCTAAAGGGAACTTCATCCACACAGTGTGTTGACATGATGATTCCCCTTGGGCAAAATTCTGCTTGCTCTACAAAATGAACCTTTTCCATCAAAGAGTCGTGACTCATTAAATAATTTAATATCCAAACACACTCTCTTCGCTTTAGCTGATAATGGTTTAAGAACCACCGGATAAATTCCTTCTTTTCATTGACAGAAACAGGGGTCTGCATGTTATTCCCTCCTCTATCGTAAATTAAATTGCTATACATGAATTATTCAACAAACCAGTTCTTCATTCCTGCAAACTATAAGGAAATTTCGTCTTCAATTCTTAAAATCGTTTCTTCAATTTCTTCATTTGTGCCATCTTTCTCTAGAACTTTGCGTAATAACGGCAATGCTTCTTTTTGTCTGCCCTCTTCTAAAAGGAACGAAGCGTATTCATATAAAAAGTCACGTTCCTCATCAAAATCAGGCAGGGCAAGCTTGAAATACTCGGCAGCTTCTTTGTATTCTTCTCGCCCGACAGAAGCAGATGCTGCATACCAATTCCATTTTGGATCATCTTCCCCAAAGCTTTTAACCTCTTTTATAACATCTAGAATTTCATCAAACAGCTCTTCATTTAAATAAATCGCCAGCAATGTTTGAACTGCTTCAATATAACCCGGATCGAGAGCAAGTGCTTCTTGAAGCAGTTTTTTCGCATCTACTGAATCCCCATTTTTCAAATCAATCTTGGCACCATATAAATATAATTCTTTGTTATACTCATCAACTTTAATACCCTCTTTTACTACCTCTAAAGCCTCGTGATATAGTCCTTCTTCCTCATAACTTTTCGCTAAAGGCATATAAAGTGACGAATAGGACGGATCAATATCTTTCAGTTCTGTAAGCTGCTGAATGGCTGTTTTTGTTCTGCCAGCCCTCATCGCTGTAAATCCATAGCCAAAAAGAGTGTTCGGGTCTGCTTGATCTTTTACTGCCTTTTCGTACCATTCAAGTGCATCCTCAAATTCTCCAGCTGTACTGAGCGATTCAGCGAGCCGCTGATACACATTGACACCGCCAACCTCATGCTGTTGATCTGCCACTTTGTAGAAAAAATCAGCCGCTTTCTTTGAAAGACCTTGAGAAAAATACAACTCACCTAATGCAAAATCGATGATAGCTTCATTCGGAAGTAGTTCTTTCGCTTTTAAAAGCTTTTGTTCACTGACTTCAAATAGTCCTTGCATCTGATACAAATCTGCCATTAACAATAAACTCTCTGGGTACGCATCATCATCTTCAGGAATCGTTTCTAATACTGCAATCGCCTTCTCTTCTTCATCAGAATCAATCAGCAGCTCTGCATAAAAACACGTTAAACCTGTTTCCTCTGGATATAAATCATGTAAATCACTGATGAGATTCCGTGCTTTATCGATATCTCCCCAATCATAATATAATTGAGCCGCTTGCGCCTTTTCTTCATCATGCAAATGCTTCTCTGCTTGAGCAAGTGTTTGGAGTCCTTTTTCAGTCTCACCCGCCTCAACTAATTTTATGGCTTCTTGTAATGAACTATTCAAATCAAACCGTTCCTTTCTGTTTCCAAAAACCTAAACTATTGTTACTTCATATCATAATCGACAGGTGCACATCCAGCAAATATGTTGCTCTTTTAAAATGAACCCATTTTTGTGTTTTAAAGACTGTTTTTCATTTCATCCTATACGAAACTGATGATTTGTAAACTGCAGACACTATTTTTATCGGACAAAATGTTTTTTTCAAGGTTTCACCTTGAGACAAGCTATGCTATATTTCTGACAAATATGCAGAAGGAAAGAAAAAGCCTGAGGACATCCTCAGACTGTTTTTGTTAAATATTCAATGTGTTCAAAGAAATTCGGGTATGAGACACGAACAGCTTCTGTATCTTCAATCTCAATTGCTTGCTTTGTCACACATGCGGCAATTCCCAGCATCATACCGATACGGTGATCTCCGTAGCTTGAGACGACTGCGCCGCCTTGAAGCGTAGTTTTACCATGAATCTTCATACCATCATCTGTTGCTTCAATATCAGCACCGAGTTTTTTAAGTTCTGATACGACTGTATCAATTCGATTGGTTTCTTTTACTTTTAACTCAGCAGCATCTTTAATGATTGTTGTTCCTTCTGCTTGGGTCGCAAGAAGCGCAATTATCGGAATTTCATCGATGAGTCTTGAAATCATGTCACCAGAAATTTCAATCCCTTTTAATGATGAAGTAGAAATGGTTAAATCACCGTACGGTTCTCCGCCTTTGGCATCTACTTCATTGATCTCAAGATTTGCCCCCATAAGTTTCAGCACATCAATAATACCCGTTCTTGTTTTGTTTAGCCCGACATTTTTTAAAACAATTCGGCTATTAGGAACGATTGATCCAGCTACAAGGAAAAATGCAGCTGAAGAGATGTCCCCAGGAACAAATATATCTGTTGCTGTTAATGTTTGGCCGCCTTCAATGGAAACACTTTGTTCATCTTCATCTAGTTTCACACCAAACATTGAGAGCATTCTTTCTGTATGATCTCTTGATTTGTGTGGTTCAGTTAATGTCGTTGTTCCCTCTGCTTGCAGCCCTGCTAAAAGGACAGCTGACTTAATTTGTGCACTTGCCACTGGAGACTCATAGGTTATGCCTTTTAAATGACCGCCACGAATAGACAGTGGTGTATACTCGCCATTTGCTCTGCCGTCTATTTTGGCTCCTAGTTGTTTAAGCGGACCCGTCACACGTTTCATTGGTCTTTTGGCAATACTCTCATCACCAATTAGTGTACTGTGAAACTCACAACCAGCTAATATTCCCATCATTAATCGAATGGTTGTACCAGAGTTGCCAACATCGAGAATGTCAGACGGCTCCTTGAGCTCTTTAAGTCCTTTACCATGAATGACAACATCTGTCCCTTTTTGTTCAATTTCAACGCCCATCTTTCTCAAGCAATCAATCGTACTTAAACAATCAGCTCCAGGAAGAAAGTTTTTCACTACTGTGGTTCCATCAGCAATTGCACCAAACATCACTGATCTATGTGAAATAGATTTATCACCTGGGATATGAATTTCTCCATTCATAGGAGCATTTTTATGAATTTTCATGTTTGTCACCTCAGTCAGCATAAAATGTATCGTAATTCGCTCTATTTTTTATACAGATTTCTGCACGCTTCCGGTCGTCATCTGTTTGAAAACTAATGCGTAAAATCCCATTAATGTCTTCCCGCGTCTCTATAATACGGATATTTGTAATACTAATGTTTTCACTTGCTAGATGCCCTGTAATCTCCGAAATGACCCCAGGGTGATCCGGAACATCGACATACAGATCATAAAAAGAAGGAATAGCTCCTTTTTTCCTTAGAGGAAGTCCATCGCGATATTCCTTTGCATCTTGAAAATAAGAGAACAATCCTTCAGCATCTTCTTGCTGTACGAAGGTCTCAATGCGGTTAATCTCTTTTTTCCATTCATGAAAACGGTCTAAAATCTTATGTTTATTGTGCAGCAGGATATCCCGCCACATTGCAGGATTACTTGAAGCAATTCGTGTGATATCACGAAAGCCTCCAGCAGCAAACCGTTTAACAAGTGGGAATTGTTCTTCAAAATGATGCGCTTGATGCACAAGGCTGGCTGCAACAATATGAGGAAAATGGCTAATGACACTTGTCACAGCATCATGTTCTTCTGGTGTCATCTCGATGAAATGAGCATTTGTCCCCTTTAACAAATTCATCAACCGATCAACAGCTTGACGGTTTGTTTCCTTTGCAGGCGTTAAAATGTAGAACGCATTTTCAAATAAAAAGTCTTTTGCTGCAATAACACCTGACTTATGAGAGCCTGCCATTGGATGGCCACCAATAAATTGGTAATGCTCAGGCAGCGCTTTTTCAGCAAAATGGACGACCTTTTGCTTTGTGCTGCCGACATCAGTGATTGTGAGCTCTCTTTCAATTCCAGAGTCTGCAATATCACTAAGCATCTTTACTGTTTGCTGGACAGGTGTTGCCAAAATAATGGTTGAAGATTCTTCTAAACCCGCTAGAAACGAATCAGCTGTTGCATCAATAATTCCCAGTTTTGTTGCAGCAACCATTTGCTCTTTGGAAACATCAAATCCTACAATTTTTTTATGAGGATACTCTTTTTTAATCGAGAGTGCAATGGACCCACCGATTAAACCGAGTCCAGCGATTAATATTGTTTCGTTTGCATCGTTCATATTCATCACCTGATTTTTCGCGAAAATTAAACAACCTATTTCAACAGCTTATATGTATAGGAGGTTGGTACAATGAAAGCCATATCCTGCATTAGGATATGACTTTATGGTTATGCTACGCACGAATGCCTTGCAGTAAATCGGCAAGTGTACTTAGAATTTCTTCATTTTGGTCTTTTGTTCCGACGGTAATACGTAAAGAAGTCGGAAAACCAAGTGCTTTACCGGAACGAACAATGTAACCTTTTTTCAATAATGCATTGAACAATTCATCTGCATCTCGTTTAAAATCAATCAGCACAAAGTTTGTTTGAGATGGATAGATATATAGTCCAAAACGGTCAGCGAAATCTTGGTATTGCTTGAGACCTGCTTCATTTTTCTGTCTGCATGATTGAATGAAGTCTTGATCTTTTATCGCTGCACGCGCAGCTGCCTGAGCGATACGGCTAGTATTAAACGGCTCTCTCGCTGGTTCAATGGCAGTAATTAGCTCTTCTGATGCAATCCCATAACCTACTCGAAGTGCTGCAAGTCCATACGCTTTAGAAAACGTTCGAAGTACAATGACATTTTGATAGGATTGTAATAAAGATAAACTGTCTGGAAAATCTTCTGCACGAACGTATTCAACATACGCTTCATCTAGTACAACAAGCACGTGAGCCGGCACTTCGTCTAAAAACGCCACAAGCTCAGATTCTGACAAATGATTTCCCGTCGGGTTATTTGGATTACATACCCAGACAACCTTCGTGTTTTCATCGATCGCATCCAGCATGCCCTTCAGATCGTGAGCTCCTCCGTCTAAAAGAGGCACTTCTCGAATTTCAGCATGTTCAATCACTGCATTGTGACGGTATTGCGGAAAAGATGGAGATGGGATGACGGTATTTGTATGTTGATCAAGGAATGCTCTTGCAATAATTTGCACAAGTTCATCTGAGCCATTCCCGAAAATTAATTGTTTTTCACTTACTTGAAGAAATTCAGCCAGCTCCGTTCTTAAACTTGCGCTGTATCCATCTGGATAAATCGCTAAATGTTCGAGCTCGGCCTGTATCGCCTCTCTTGCATGTACGGAACATCCAAAAGGGTTTTCATTTGAAGCCAATTTCACAATTTTGTCTAATTGATATTCTTTTTTGACCTCTTCAATTGGTTTCCCAGGTTGATACGGTTTAAGCTGTTTTAATTGATCTTTGATTTGCAAAATGTTTCACCTCATTTGAATGAATAGAGGGGACTAAATGTTTTTGCATATGTTTCAAATTCTCTTAAAGCCTCTTGACGTGTATCACTTGCCAGCAATTGTTCTTGAAGCTCTTCAATTTTTTTCACAAGTGCACTGCCGACAACGACGCCGTCACTCAGTTTATTCATTGAGTCTACCTGCTCTCTTGTTGAGATGCCAAAACCGACCGCAACCGGTATTTGACTCAACTGTTTCACTTGTTGAATAAAATCTGTAATTGACGCGTCAAAGGATTGTCTGACACCTGTTACACCAAGAGATGAAACACAATACACAAAACCTTCTGCCTGCTCTACAATGTTTACTAAGCGTTCCTTGCTTGTTGGTGCAACGAGTGAAATATATGAAATGTCATGGGTTTGACAGTTCTTTTGCAGCTCGCTGCTCTCTTCAAACGGCAAGTCGGGTGTTAAGAGTCCCGAAATATGATTTTTGCGCAGTAAAGCGAAAAAGTATTCTGTGTCTAATTGTAACACAGGATTATAATACGTAAATAGAATTACAGGAATTTTTACACCGTTTTTTTTCATCTTCCCTGCTAATTCTATCGCTTTTACGATATTCATGCCATGATTTAGAGCTCTTTTGGAGGCTCTTTGAATGACAGGACCGTCTGCAAGTGGATCGGAATAAGGAACACCGAGTTCAATCGCATGTGCACCGGCTGCTTGAAGGGAGATAGCTAAATCAATCGTGATGTCTTCTGACGGATCTCCTGCTGTGATAAATGGGATGAATAATTTTTCGCCTTGCTCTAATTGAAATCTAATCATTTTGTTTTCCCTCACTTTCAAGCACGTTCATTAATGTATGCACATCCTTATCGCCTCTTCCTGACAGGCAGACAAGAACGATTTCATCTTCATTCATCGTCTTGCTTACCTCAAACGCCTTGGCTAGCGCATGTGCAGATTCAATTGCTGGAAGTATTCCTTCTTTTTCAGTCAGCAGTTTTAGGGCATCTAGTGCTTCTTGATCTGTCGCACTCACATATTGAACCCGTCCGCTCGCATGTAAATAGGCGTGCTCTGGTCCAATTCCCGGATAATCTAAACCAGCGGAAATAGAATACGGCTCAATAATCTGGCCAAATTCGTCTTGGATTAAATAGGTCAAAGACCCATGGATCACACCTTTTGTTCCTTTCGTGATGGTTGCAGCATGGAGCGGCGTATCGATTCCTTTTCCAGCTGCCTCTACCCCAATGATATCTACCTCTTCATCTAAGAATGCCCGGTACATTCCAATGGCATTACTTCCGCCGCCAACACAGGCAATCACTTTATGTGGAAGCCTTCCTTCTTTTTCAAGCAGCTGCTCTTTTGCTTCATCACCAATCATGCGCTGGAACTCGCTGACAATTTGAGGATACGGATGAGGGCCAACAACGGAGCCGATCATATAAAAATGATCACTGCAGTGCTGAACCCAATAGCGAATGGCTTCGTTTGTTGCATCTTTTAAAGTACCATTTCCGCTTGTGACAGGTATGACTTCAGCACCAAGCAGTTTCATTCGGAAGACATTGAGTGATTGTCTTTCCACATCTTCTTTTCCCATAAAGACCGTGCAGGATAACCCGAACTTTGCGGCTACCGTTGCAGCAGCTACTCCGTGCTGACCTGCGCCTGTTTCCGCGATGATGTTTGATTTCCCCATTTTTTTCGCAAGCAGGGCCTGCCCAAGCGCATTGTTAATTTTATGAGCACCAGTGTGGTTTAAATCTTCTCTTTTTAAATAGATCTTTGCGCCGCCGAGGTATGCTGATATTTGGTCAGCATATGTAAGCGCAGTTGGTCTGCCTGAATAGTTTTGAAGTAGTGATACATATTCTGCTTGAAAAGCAGGATCTTCTTTTAATTCACGAAATGCCTGTTCAATTTCTGCAAGTGGCTGCATGAGCGTTTCCGGCACAAATTTCCCTCCGAATTCTCCGTATCTGCCAATCTCATTTGGATATGCGTACATCATTTAACATCCTTTCTTCGAGCGCTTCGATCTTAGCGCTGCTTTTCTTTCCGTTTTCTTCTATTCCGCTTGAAAGATCTATCGCTTCTGGACCATAGGCGAGCAGATCTGCTATCGTTTCTGGTGTGATGCCGCCTGCAATTACGCAAGTCTTCCCCAGCCGTTTTGCATGTTTAACGTATAGAGGCACTGCCTCCCAAGCAAAAGCTGTTCCAGAGCCGCCTCTCATCCCTTTTACTTTCGCATCAATAAGGAAGCCATCGATAACAGGCGCAAATGCCGTCATTTTTTCAAGCGTTCTTGTTACATCAGGCTCGTGATGGAACACTTTCCAAACGACAGCCCCTGTTTGTTGTTTGATTTCTTTTACGTCATCCTGCGTTTCATCTCCATGAAGCTGTACGATATCTAAAGGTATCTGTTTTGTGATCTCGCGCACTCTTTGAATCTTTTCATTTACAAATACACCGGCAATCTTTTTCTCACACTTTGTTTGGATGAGCCATTGTTTCACTTGATCTGGTTGGACTTGTCTTTTACTTGGAGCAAAAATAAATCCGATGGCATCTGCGTGAGATTGCGCAATACATTCCACATCTTCTTGTGATACTGCCCCGCAATATTTTACATAAGGCTTCATCCTGTTCATTCTCCAAACAATGTCTGAACGGCTTTTTCTTGTGATTGTTCTCTCATTAATGATTCTCCTACAAGGATTGCACCCGCTCCATGATTCTTCACAAAGGTTAGATCATCAAATGTTTGAATCCCGCTCTCACTCACTAGTAAGACCTCTTTTGGAACGAGGGGGGCAATCTCTTTTGTTTGTTCAACTGTTGTTGTAAATGTATTTAGATTCCGGTTGTTCACTCCAATGATTTCAGGAGTGAACAACTTTAAAATATTTTCCAGTGTATCTGCTGCATGTACTTCGACAAGGACATCAAGTCCATTCTCTTTCGCTTCAGCATAGAGCTCGTGCAGCTTTTGCGGCTCAAGTACTTCTCCAATTAATAAAATGGCATCTGCTCCTATACGTCTTGACTCTTCTACCTGTATGGAGTCAATGATGAAATCTTTTCTTAAAATTGGACGATCTACGTGTTTTTTAATGAGGGATAAGTATTCGTTTTTTCCTTGAAAAAATGGTTCATCCGTTAAAACAGATAAGCAATCAGCGTTGGATTTTTCGTAAGCTTTTGCTGTTTGTAAAGGATCAAAATTTGGTTGAATGATTCCTTTGGAAGGAGACGCCTTTTTCACCTCAGCAATTAGACCAATTGAGCGATGAGGATTCATGAGTGCTTCTTTAAATGATCGTCTTTCAAAGTGTTCATCTACTGGTAACTGCAATGTTTGAATATGTTCTTTTTTGCGGGCAATGATTTGATTAAGCATAGATCTCTTCCTCTCTCGTTTTTTGTTTTAAACGAGCCAATTGTTCTTTGGCTGCGCCGTTTTTAATCGTTTCAATCGCTTTTAATGTTCCTGCCATGAGGCTTTCTGACTTCCCTGCGACATATAAAGCCGCTCCAGCATTCAGGGCTGTAATATGAAGCGGCGCCCCTACTGTTTGATGATTCAATATATTCTGAATCAATTTGGCACTCTCTTCCGGTGATTGGACCTGAATATCTGATAAATATCCTTTTTGCAGCCCAAAGTCTTCTGGATTGAGTGTATATTCTGTCATGACATCTTTTTTGAGTTCAATCACATATGAATTTGCTGTAATCGTTAATTCATCAAGCCCATCTTCTCCGCAAACAAACAGCACATGTTCTGGCTCTAATGGCGCAAGGGCTTTTGCCATTAATTTTGCCTTTTCCTTTGAGTAGACGCCGATGATTTGCTTTTTGGCTTGCATTGGATGGCAAAGCGGGCCTAATAGATTAAATACCGTCCGGAAGCCGAGCTGCTTACGGACTGCGGCTACTTGTTTCATAGATGAATGATACAATGGTGCAAATAAAAAGCCCATGTTTTTCTCTTGTATTTGTCTTCTTGTTTCTTCCGGTGTGGATTGAATGTGAATCCCAAGACACTCTAGTACATCGGCACTCCCGCTTTTAGAAGAAACTGATCGGTTTCCGTGTTTTGCGATTTTGGCTCCAGCAGCGGAAGCGACAATGGCAGCGGCAGTTGATATATTAAAGGTGGAGAGTCCATCGCCTCCTGTGCCGCAAGTATCAACAACATCAAGCGATCGTTCCATTGGTGCTGCATTTTGCCGCATGGCTTTCACAAAACCCGTCATTTCTTCAGCGGTTTCTCCTCTATGCGCTAAAATGGAAAGACTTGCAGCGACTTCAGCATCTGTTAAAAAGCCGCTCATCATATCTTGCATGAGTTTATTTGCTTCATTTTCTGATAGAAAGCCTCCATTAACAAGAGCTGATAGTCGGTGATTCATCCTGCACACTCTCCTTTTCTGAGAAAATATGTTCCGCAAGCTGAATGGCTTTCAGAAGTGCTCCTGCCTTGTTACAAGTCTCTTCCCACTCGTTTTCTGGGACAGAATCAGCCACAATGCCGGCGCCTGCTTGTATAGAAGCGGTCTGATTTTTGACGCTCATCGTACGAATGGTAATACAGGAGTCGATATTACCGTCGAATCCAATATAAGCAATACAGCCGCCATACGTTTCCCTTGGCTCAGGCTCCATTTCATTTAATAATTGCATCGCTCTTATTTTCGGGGCACCTGTTAATGTGCCTGCTGGGAAAGCGGACATGAGCGCATCGACTGGATGTGTATCCCGCTTTAGCTTTCCTGTCACAATGGAGATAATGTGCATGACATGTGAAAAATTCACTACTTTTGTAAAGGTCGGTACGGACACACTGCCGTATTCTGCCACACGGCCTACATCATTTCTGGCAAGATCTACTAACATGTAATGCTCTGCTTTTTCCTTTTCATCTTCAAGCAGCTCTTTTGCTAATGCGGCATCCTCTTCTCTTGTTCTTCCTCTTTTTCTTGTGCCTGCAATAGGATGGATTTCTAGATGCCCGTTTTTGGCATGGATTAATCGTTCTGGCGAGCTGCCGACTAAATCACGGTCTTTTAATTTCATAAAATACATATATGGAGATGGATTCACAATCCGAAGCACGCGGTATAACTCAAATGAACTCACTGATACAGGGATATCAAATCGCTGCGAGAGGACACCTTGGAAAATGTCACCCGCTCGAATGTATTCTTTGATCTTTTCTACGTCCTTTAAAAATTGCGCTTTTTCATAGGTTGACGTCACATGTTCAAAAGATGGCGGCTCGTTCATATTCCCTGTTAAAATCAGTTCTTTCATATCAGTCTTTGAATGGAGCTTGTGAATCATCTGTTCAAGCTGTTTTTGATTTTCTTTGTAAGCGCGTATTTTTTCGTCTTCTGCTTCATGTCCGGTTAGCTGGGTGTACTGGATAAATTGAACATGATTCGTTTCATGATCAAAGGCGATCATCGTTTGGCAGACAAATAATGTGCAATTATCTGCCAGCGATGCGTTTCGATGAGGCCTGACAGAAGGTTCAATGTTTGGAATCAGATCGTAGCTTAAGTACCCAACTGCCCCACCTGTAAATGGGATATCAATATTTGGCGCTTTGATTTGATATTGCTCTTTCATCCAATCCAGCAGTTCTTTCAGCTCTTGCTTTTGCATGACTTCCTGCCCCGAAGCATCACGTGCAATGTATTTGTTTTGGTCATCATGCAAGGTTAAAAACGGGTGCAATCCAATGAAAGAATATCTCGACCAGCTGGAAGACTCATCTTTGCTTTCTAGCAAATACACAATATCTTGTTTGAGTTTTTCAACAATTTGAATCGGTGAGAGCGTATCGACTGTAATGGTTTCAACAATTGGGATTGTTTTGTAGGACTCACTGTCCTTTAAAAATTGGGTCAGGTTTGATTGGGAATTCATAAGCACACTCCTTAAATGGGATTAAGGAGAATGAGGGGACATATAGAGGGTTTGTATGAGTATACGAAATAAGCCTAAAAGAGGGTTTCTCTTTTAGGCAGTATGATTAAATAGAAGTATCGTATCTCTGCTCAACTCTACTCATCTCAACTACCCTAGTCTCATTCTCATCTTCTCTAAGCTTGCAATGCCGTTTACACCTGTGTGTAAACTTCGGCTGTTCATATCGTATTATAATTCCTTGTTTTTTGTCAACTGTAAATCAGGGCGAAGCGTCACAGCTTCTTCCAAGTACACATGCTGTATGTCTTCCTGCTTTGTATCTGTCTGGACAGTCATTAAGACACGAATACATTGCTTTAAACCGCCATCAATGTCTAGTTCCTGCATGCAAGTAACCGGTACATATGTCCAGCCTTCAAACTGACGAAGTGCTTTTGCCGGAAAAACGGAGTGAATATCTTGTGTAGCTGAAATCAAGATCTGCACGACACGTTCTGGATCTACTTGGTTTCTTGAAATAATCGCTTCTAACAGCTGTTTCGTTTTGTTTAACACTTCAGTTTCTGTATCTTCTATCACAGTTGTAGCCCCACGTATCCCGCGAAACATCATAGACATCCCTCCTCCCGTTTCCATTCTTCGAGCCAGTAGTGCAGCTCATCTTTTGTGAAAGACTGTAAAGTGACGTCTCCAACCTGTTTTAATAAAACAAATTGAACACTGCCGCCTCTTGCTTTTTTATCACCAATCATCCGGTCAACAAATGTTTTCGTTGAAATATCTGGTGTGACTTGTACAGGGAATCCAAGCTCTTGCATCCACTCTTTTAGTTCCAAACGATTAAGGCTGAGCCCCAGCTGCTTTTCGCTCACATACAGCGCAAACTGCATGCCGATTGCAATGGCATCTCCATGCGTGATGACGCCGTATCCGTATTCTGCTTCAATGGCATGCCCCAGTGTATGGCCTAAATTCAAAAATGCACGCACACCTTGTTCTTTTTCATCTTCTTGAACAATTGACGCTTTGACTTGAATGCCTTGATACAGCATATGTGCCAGCTCACTCTTTGATAAATCCGACAAAGAACGAATGGACATCAGTTGTGATAAAAAGTCTTCACTAGAAATCAATGCATGTTTGATGACTTCTGCAAAGCCTGATCTTCGTTCAATTTGAGATAGAGTCTCAAGCATACTAGTATCATAGATCACAGCTTTCGGCTGATGAAACGCACCGATTAAATTTTTACCGAGCGGATGGTTGATCCCTGTTTTCCCGCCAACTGCACTGTCATGTGCCAGCAGCGTCGTCGGCACTTGGATAAAGTCAATGCCCCTCATATAAGTGGCAGCAGCAAATCCAGCCAAATCTCCAATCACACCGCCTCCCAGCGCAATAATGCAGGAGGAACGATCAAGCTGAAATTGAATGGCTTTCGTATGAATATGCTCAAATTCGGCAAAGGATTTTGACTGCTCTCCGCTTGGCACAACCACTTTGTTCACAGGCCACTTCTCTTGAAGTAAGCGAACCACCTCATCACCATAAATGGCATCAACAGCTGTATCTGTGACGATTAAGAGCTTCGTATAGGAATGCCCAGTGGAAGTTATCAAGTCGACGATATTGCGTTTAATCCCATCACCGATAAATACAGGATAAGTGGCTGAAGACGTCTTAACTTCCAGTGTTTTCATTAAAATTCCCTCTGAAGCTGGCGCATTTTTTCAACATTTTCTTTAATGCGGTCGATTTGGTCAAGGCCAAACTGCTCCACAACTGCATTGGCAATTTCCCATGCCACGACTGCTTCTGCAACAACACTTGCGGCAGGAACAGCGCAGCTGTCAGAACGTTCAATACTTGCAGAGAAAGGTTCTTTTGTTTCAATGTCAACGCTTTGAAGCGGCTTATAAAGCGTTGGGATTGGTTTCATAACCCCTCTTACGACAATTGGCATACCAGTTGACATTCCGCCTTCAAGACCACCTAGGCGGTTTGTTTTTCTCGTATAGCCCTTTTCTTCATCCCAGATGATTTCATCATGGACCTCACTGCCATTTTTAGAGGCTGCCTCGAAACCAATACCGAATTCAACCCCTTTAAAAGCGTTGATACTAAGTACAGCGCCAGCAAGCTTGCTGTCCAATTTACGGTCGTAATGAACATAGCTGCCAACCCCAACCGGCATCCCTTCAACGATGACTTCAACAATTCCGCCAATTGAATCGCCGTTTTTCTTCGCTTCATCAATTGCATCCATCATTTTCTGACCTGCTTCACTGTCATAGCAGCGAACAGGTGATTCTTCTGTTACCTTTTGCAAATCTTCAATAGACTCATATGCTGTATGAGCTGCTTTCACTCCGCCAATTTCAAGGACGTGGCCAGCTACTTTAATCCCTAGATGCGCCAAGATTTGTTTGGCAACTGCGCCTGCTGCTACGCGAACAGTTGTCTCGCGGGCTGATGAGCGCTCTAATACGTTTCTCATATCACGATGTCCGTATTTAATCGCACCATTTAAATCCGCATGTCCTGGTCTTGGACGAGAGATTTGACGCTTCATTTCACTTTCTTCTTCTTCTGTGATCGGCTCTGCCCCCATCACCTTTGTCCAGTGCTTCCAGTCGTTATTTTCAACAACAAGAGCGATTGGCGAACCTAATGTTCTCCCGTGGCGAACGCCACTTAACACTTTTGCCTGGTCTTTTTCGATCTGCATTCTTCTTCCTCGACCATGACCTTTTTGTCTTCTAGCCAATTCATAATTGATGTCATCCTGCTCTATGTAAAGTCCTGCTGGAACTCCTTCAATAATTGTGGTCAATTGTGGACCATGTGATTCACCTGCTGTTAAGTACCTCATTGACTTAATCTCCCTTCATCGCATTAACGCTTTTAAGTAAAAATATAATAACACACTTACTACTAAAAAGTCAGCTACATACCCTTCTTTTGATAAAAGAAAGTATCAGCAGATGTCAGTCCAAACTTTTCAGGATGAAAAATTTGCTCTGTAGAACCAACAAATAATACGCCATTTTGTTTTAAACTACTGCTCATTTTCAAGTAAATTTCTTCTTTCGCCTCTTCAGTAAAATAAATCAGTACATTTCGGCAAACGATAAGGTCAAGCTGTTTTTCATATGGATCAGCTAAAAGGTTGTGCTTCTTAAATTGAATATGCTTTCGAACCTCATTTTTCACAGTGTAAAATGAGGAATCTTCTTTTGTGAAATACTTTTGCTTGATATGATCTGGTACCTCTTGCAGAGAGCGTTCATGATATCTGCCTTTTTGAGCTGACTGCAGAACTTTATCATCAATGTCAGTTGCAATAATTTGAAAATCTTTCACAAGAGGATGGCTTGACAGCAGCATAGAGAGTGTATATGGCTCTTCTCCTGTCGAACATGCTGCGCTCCAAATCTTTAAGGTGCCGCCATTTTTCGAAAGCAGCGGCAGGATTTTTTGATCAAGTACTTCCCAGCGCTGATAGTTTCGGTAAAATTCTGACACATTAATCGTCATGCGGTCCATCGTCTCATCTAATAGTGCTCTGTCCTTTTCAAGCGCGGCCGCGAATGCTTCGAAATCTTTAAATCCTTTTTTATCATAAAGTGATGTTAATCTTCGTTTCATTTGTGCTTCTTTATATAAATTCAGATCAACCCCGGTTAGTTTTTTCCATTTTCCAACAAATACTTGATATGGATCCATCAATGTCCTCTCCTGTCTCATCTATCTTTGTCCTAGTATAGCTGTTTTTATCGAAAATTTGTATCTTCTCATACGAAATTTCGTGTAGAAAGGTCAATATAAAAAAAGCCAAAGTGCTCATTGAATGAACACCTTGGCTTGAACCTTAATAAATCCAGCTTGAGATGGTTTGATCCCAGCTTGTGAGTTCTTCTTGTTTGAAGAATAAGTTAATTTCTCTTTCAGCACTTTCTGGTGAGTCTGACCCATGAATAATGTTTTTCCCAACAGTCAATCCATAGTCTCCTCTTATTGTTCCTGGAAGCGCTTCCTTTGGATTTGTTTTGCCGATAATTTGTCTTGTTACGTCTACTACCTGTTCACCTTGCCATACCATGGCAAATACAGGTCCTGATGTAATAAAGTCAACCAATTCCCCGAAAAATGGTTTTTCTTTATGCTCTCCGTAATGTGTTTCTGCTACTTCCTTTGGTATACTCATTAGTTTTGCACCAACAAGCTGAAGCCCCTTTTTTTCGAATCTTGACACAATGTCACCGATTAATTGTCTTTCTACACCATCAGGTTTGACCATAAGAAATGTTTTGTCCATATACGTTTTCCACCCCGTCGTTATGTATGTATAGGCTTACATTGTTACAAAGTGATCGTATCATTTTTTTTTATAATAATCAATTTTTGACAAAAAATTTCACAAAAAAACCAATCAACATAACGTTGATTAGAATTTTCGTTTCCCAATATATTTTGCAATAGAGGCGAGTGACGTTCTCGCTCGTCCTCGAGGAAGTTTGTCGAGCTGTTCAAAAGCTTTTTTCAAATACATTTCACTCACTCGAATCGAGCGGTCGATCGCATCTGTTTGTTTGAGGCTTTCAATGACAGGCTTCAGCTGCTTCTCCGTCGTTTCACTATTGATCAGCTTCAATTGACCTTCTAGTGTCGGATTTTTCAGTGCATATAAAACTGGGAGTGTGACATTCCCTTGTAAAAGGTCTCCTCCAACAGGCTTGCCCAGCTCTTCTTCTGTTGATGTGAAATCAAGGACATCATCAATGATCTGATAAGACATGCCGACATAGTATCCAAACCAATAGAGGGCTTTATGTGTTTTTTCATCTGTACCTGCTGCAATGGCGCCTAATTGACAGCTGCCCGCAATAAGCAAGGCTGTTTTTCGTTTGATTCTTCTTAAATATGTACGCAGGTTCTGTTCCATATTATATTTATCTTTCACTTGCTCTATTTCACCAAGACAGAGCTCAACGACCATTTTTGACAAAATTTCATGTGCCATTGGGTGATTGATTTTTGTCATGTATTCAAGTGATCTCGCAAACATATAATCCCCTGTGTACATGGCAATTCTGTTATCCCATTTTGCCTTTATCGTTGGTTTACCTCTTCTCAGCTCTGCATCATCAATCACATCATCGTGAACGAGTGATGCCATATGAATCAGCTCGAGAGCAACGGCAACATATTTAATTTTATTAATGTCATAGTCACCAAACATGCCTGAAAGGAGAACAAAAACGGGGCGGATTCGTTTTCCGCCCGCTTGCAGCAAATGAAGACCTGCTTCACTTAATAATGCATAATCAGAGCGAACTGTTTGTTCAAGCTCTTTTTCAATTATATCGATATCATGATTTAAAAAAGAGATCATTGCTTTTAGTTTCATTATCTTCACCCAAATATCGTTTATTCAAAGCTTCTTTCCGATATGTGTTGCTGCTACACCGCCTGTAAATGGATGATACGAGACATCAGACAACCCGGCCTCTTCAAACAGAGCCGCCAGCTCTTTCATGCCAGGGAATGTTTTGGCTGATTCTTGAAGCCACGAATACTCCTGGTAACTTTTGGCAAACAGTTTACCAAAGAGCGGCATAATGTATTTGAAATAGATGTAGTAGCCCTGCTTAAAGCCGATCATCTCAGGCTGTGATGTCTCAAGACAAACAACCATTCCGCCGGGCTTCACTACTCGTGTCATTTCCTTTAGCACCGTTAAATAATCAGGGACGTTTCGAAGTCCAAAACCGATGGTGACATAATCAAATGAGTTGTCCTCAAAAGGAAGCTCCATCGCATTGCCGTGAAGCAATTCAATCTGTTTGTAGCCCCCAGTCTTCACCTTCGTTTCTCCAACACTCAGCATGTTTTTACTGAAATCAAGGCCTTTGACCTCGCCTTTTTCTCCAACAGCATCTGCAAGCGCAATTGTCCAATCGGCTGTCCCGCAGCATACATCTAATGCTTTAGAGCCTTTTTGCACATTCATGAGCTTCATTGTTTTATCACGCCATTTTTTATGCTGTTTAAAGCTGATGACAGAGTTCATTTGATCATAGTTTTTATAAATTTTTTCAAATACACCGTGTACTCGCTGTTCTTTTGATTGCTGCATGACTTACCCTTCTTCCACTTTCTGATGGTACGCAGGCTCATTTTTCATATGATCCAAGCGATTTAATAGCTCTTTTTGAACGACCGGAGATGAAACAAGATGCTCCTTGATCGGCCGTTTGGCCTTTTCATAGCCTTCATTCTCAAAGTTGTCAAAACATGAATAGGCGTCCGTATAACTATCGTTCAAAAAAAGTTTTAAATGTTTGTCATTTTCTGCTTGTTTCATGAAACGTTTATAAACAAGAAAACGACTTGCAATCTCATTCCAATGCGTTAATTGAAAATGCTCAGAAATCCTTTGGAAAAGCGCAGATTCAACTGTAGCTACACTTTTGTAAAAGTGCGCTGCATCTTGAATGGACCGGTCATACAGTCTAATTTTATGTTCATTGATCTCTTTGATCGCCGTAGCGAGCGTGCGGATCATATAAATGTCTTTCATGTCAGAGAGAAGAGAATAATAGAGACCGCTGAAATAGTCTCCTGCCAGGATGGTCAGCTGACGATTTTTGAATTCGTCTTGCTTGATGGCTGCAGCAGTTGTGACTTCGTCATGGGTATCAAGGGCAATTTGCACAAGCATCGCCGTTAAAATATAATTTTCTTTTTTCTCTGCATCAATTTGAGCTTCATCAAACATTGCATGAAAAAGAAGGAGCTTATCTTCATCGATGAGTGGTGCGCGTAAATGCTTCGCCAAATAAGGATGAGAAAGCTTTTTATTTAATTTTATATTTAGATTAGATAAAATTCCGTAGATGTCTTGCAAAGATATCACCCTTGTCCCAAAAATTACAGTTTCATATGTAGACCTGCACATTGTATAGAGATTTATTATACCATATCAGCTCTCACTTTTATGCTATCAAGTGCATACAAGTTCTTTATTTCTTTGCTTCGCTTTGAATTTCACCGAAGCTTGTTTGAATGACAGCATCGCCTCTTACTTTGATCGCTGACGTATGCTCAGTAAATTGTGCAATGATCACTTCACCTTTATCAAGCTTCTCGGAATGGTGAAATCTTGTATCAGAGCCTCTTGTTAGGCCGATGACGTTTACACCATTATCAATGGCTTTAATCACCACAAAATCAGATGCTTTATTTTCACTCATTTTGTTCACCGTCCATCTATTGAATTAGTCGTTTTTAATAAAGGAAAGCACTTCTGCTCTTGCGGCTGCATCATTTGCAAATGTGCCGCGTACTGCTGAGGTCACTGTTTTAGCGCCTGGCTTTTTCACTCCGCGCATCGTCATACACATATGCTCTGCTTCAACGACAATCATCACGCCATGCGGATTAAGTGTTTCCACCATACTATCTGCAATAGTTGATGTAATGCGTTCCTGAAGCTGCGGGCGTTTTGCCACGGCTTCGACTGCTCTTGCCAGCTTGCTAAGTCCCGTTACTTTTCCGCCGCGCGGAATATAAGCAACGTGGGCTTTCCCGTAGAAAGGCACGAGGTGGTGTTCACACATTGAATGGAAAGCAATATCTTTTACAAGGACGAGTTCTTCGTGGTCTTCGCCAAAAATGGTTTTAAAATGTTCTTTTGGATCTTCATTTAATCCTGAAAACACTTCTTCATACATTTTTGCGACTCGTTTTGGGGTATCGAGAAGTCCTTCACGATCTGGATCTTCTCCGATTGCTTTTAATATATCGCGTACTGCGTGTTCAATTAATTCTTTATTTATTTCACTCATGTATTATATCCTCCAAAGGCGATTACATTTCATTCAGATTCTAGCACACTTCAGATCCTAAAAGCAAAGGAGAGCGTTCTAAACGAACCTTTTGATTCAAAAGGAAAAGCCCCTTATGAAAGGGGCTTTTCTAGACCAGTGTGAAACTGTATATGTATAACTCCTTCAACAGGATCATTACACATAACGATTATTTACCTGCCACCGCGTCTTTAAGTGCTTTACCTGGTTTGAAAGCAGGTACTTTGCTTGCAGGGATTTCGATCTCTGCACCAGTTTGTGGGTTACGTCCTTTACGAGCTGAACGCTCACGTACTTCAAAGTTACCAAAACCAATAAGTTGGATTTTGTCACCATTTTTAAGTGCATCTAAAATTGTATCAAAAACAGAATCAACTGCTTTTGTCGCGTCTTTTTTAGATAGTTCGCTTGCTTCAGCAACCGCGTTAATAAGTTCTGTCTTGTTCATGCCTTTCACCTCCTCCCAAAAATATGCATTCAATAGATTGTTATCATTTCTTCACAATTCATCTTCTTTCTATACCCTTTTTCAGAAAAAAAGAGCGTCTAGAAAGCGTTATACATGGCTTTTCATTAGAAAACATCTCTTTGAAGGAATGTTTGTCCAACAAAGTGAAGATTTTCTGTAAGTAGATTAACACATATGAAATACCATATCAAGCATTTTAAAGGGTAGAATCCTTATTCGTCAAGGATTAAGGGCACTTTTGCGAACGAATATTCCTAATTTCAACCTGAATCTGACTAATCTTTATACAATTGTCTTTTTATGACTCATTCAATACGCAAAAAAAGACCCCTATCAATGAGAGGTCTCACTTGCTATAAAATAATCGCAATCAAACCGCCTGATCCTTCGTTGATGATTCTTTCAAGTGTTTCCTTCAGCTTATATCTTGCGTTTTCCGGCATGAGAGACAGCTTTGCTTGAATGCCTTCTCTGACAAGGGAGCTGAGGGAGCGGCCAAATATATCTGAATTCCAGATCGAAAGCGGATCATCTTCAAAGTCTTGCATTAAGTAGCGGACGAGCTCTTCACTTTGTTTTTCTGTTCCGATAATCGGTGCAAATTCGCTCTCTACATCTACTTTGATCATGTGAATAGATGGCGCTACCGCTTTTAACCTTACGCCGAATCTTGATCCCTGCCTAATGATTTCTGGCTCATCTAAACTCATATCTGACAACGCTGGCGCTGCAATCCCATAACCAGTCTGCTTCACCATTTTTAATGCGTCTGATACTTGATCATATTCTGTCTTAGCATGAGCAAAATCTTGCATGAGCTCTAGCAGATGGTCTTTCCCTCTAATTTCTACACCAACGACTTCTTTTAAAATATGATCATATAGATCATCTGGCGCATACAGGTCAATCTCAGCAATCCCTTGACCCATTTCAATTCCTGCTAAACCCGCTCTTTCAATAAAATCAAATTCACTGAATTGACCAACGACACGGTCGACATCTCTTAATCTTTTAATATCCTTTACGGTTTCCTTCACTGAATCCTGGTAGCTCTCTCTCAGCCAGTGATCTTCTTTCAGTACCATCACCCAGCTTGGCAGGTTCACATTCACCTCTAGAACTGGGAATTCATATAATGCTTCACGAAGTACACTGAGTACGTCTTGCTCTCTCATACTTTCTACGCTCATGGCGAGTACTGGAATATCATACTTTTGGCTAAGTTCCTGCCGGAGCGCTTCTGTTTCAGGATGATATGGCCTCACTGAGTTGATGACCATAATAAATGGCTTTCCAACCTCTTTGAGTTCATCAATCACACGTTCTTCAGATTCAATATAATCATGTCTTGGGATTTCTCCAATGGACCCATCTGTTGTAATCACTACACCTATTGTTGAATGCTCTTGAATGACCTTGCGTGTACCAATTTCCGCTGCTTCATGAAACGGGATTGGCTCTTCATACCACGGCGTATTGATCATTCTTGGGCCATTTTCATCTTCATACCCGCGCGCACCAGGGACAGTGTATCCCACACAATCGACAAGCCTGATGTTGACATCAAGACCGTCACTCACGTGAATAGATGCTGCTTGATTCGGTACAAATTTTGGCTCTGTGGTCATAATGGTTTTTCCTGCTGCACTTTGCGGCAATTCATCCTGTGCTCTTGCACGATCTGCCTCATTATTGATATTCGGGAGCACCACGAGCTCCATAAACTTTTTAATAAACGTAGATTTCCCTGTACGAACAGCGCCAACGACTCCTAAATATATATCGCCTCCTGTTCGTTCAGCGATATCCTTGAAAATATCGACTTTTTCCAAGTGATCCCCTCCCGGACTTGCTATCCTCGTTTTCAAATTAAATACTCTATTCTTCAATCAAACTGTGCTTGAAAGGTGTCTGGACAATATATGTGTATGACGTTGTCCTATTTGAATATGACACCTTTTTGTTTTGAGAGTATGTTTAGCCATAAAAAAACCTTTCTCCTCATTTATATGCAGAGGAAAAAGGTTCATTCTTGTTTATGACGTCTTTTTTTCTAAAAAGGCAGGCTCACCTTTTTTGTTGATGGTATATGGGACAGAAAACGCGGGTACAAACGGGGTTTCCTGCCAATATACATCTTGAATGTTTTCACCTGGTTTCAGCTTTTGCTTCGAATTCTTCAAAATATGAGCAAAATCACTGCGGTAGTCCACATAGATGTCACCGTTTGATGAAATTAGTAATGGGAGGGAATTCCCTGTCACAGGACTCATGACCGCAGGCGGCGATTTTAATCCTAATTTTTTTTCATTTAACGTATATAAATTGGCTGATACGACTTTGCCGTATGGCGGATATGTATGTTCATCTTGATACATCTTGATCCTAAGACGTAATTCATTGATGGTTTGCGTCATTTTGACATCAAGCAGTTTCACAGTTGGTTTCTTTTCGACGTCTGTGAGGACATAAATATATTCGCCCCCGCCTTCATAAGATGTAGACGGTACATCGTGTAAATATCTTGGTGACAAGCGCTTAAAGTCGATGACATATTTCTGATAAACCGGCGTGTCTGCTTCTTTCGTTTCTATAGGCAGAAGACCATTTGTTGCTTTTTGAAATTCCTCAATGGCTGTCTGGACACTTTGCAGCTGCTCTTCGTATGGCACCCGGTTCTCAGCTTTGCGATTTTCTGGATACAGACATCCTGTTAATAACATAAGTGCTAACAGCGTGACACTGACTTTTGCTTTGATCATCACATTCTTCCTTTTCTTTATTCATTGACCGGCCCGCTAAAGACAACTAAAAACACAATGATACCTGATATCAGCATCAAGCTGTATGCGACGGTTGAGGCTGTTATTTTAAGAAATTTGCTTTTCAGCTTAAACCTGCTGAAATAAATGGTTACTACGGCTAAAAACATGAGCCCCATTGAACCAAGCGCAAACCACATCTTGATTAAAGCAAAACTCATCGTGCCTGTCCCCCTTTAAAACGAACGAATTGTAAGCGTTTATATTTCATTTTAAACCAAAAATAAGGTAAATACCAATCATTTTTCCAATCATTCAGAAAAAGCGCATAAAAAAACTGAAGCAAAGAGGGGGACTCTGCTTCAGTCATTGGATCGACTATTTTCCTCATTCTGTAGAGGCAAAGCTCTATTCAAACTTCATTGCTATGTTATGCAAGTCTTCCCCTTCTTGCATCCTCTACATGCCTAAGTTCAGTCTTTCCATTTATTTTGTTTGGTTTTCAAACATGTTCACAAGGTCTTCCATCTCATGTGTTTTCACACGTGCCATTAAAGATTCTACAGCATCGTCAACCTTTTTCCCTTCAAACAGGACGCCGTAAAGAGCCTCTGTAATCGGCATGCTGACCTTGTATTCTTTAGAAAGCTGATAAGCGCCTTTTGTTGTGCGGACGCCTTCGACAACCATCCCCATTTTTTCAAGCACTTCTTCGAGCTTATATCCTTTACCGAGTAAATTCCCGCAGCGCCAGTTACGTGAATGAACACTTGTACATGTCACAATCAAATCGCCAACACCTGTTAATCCGGCAAATGTAAGGGGATTCCCTCCCATTTTTGTGCCAAGACGTGCGATTTCAGCAAGTCCTCTAGTGATAAGCGCCGCTTTTGCATTGTCACCATATCCAAGTCCGTCTGTGATACCAGCCGCAAGAGCAATGATATTTTTCAATGCGCCGCCAATTTCTACCCCAATCACATCAGGGTTGGTGTACACTCTAAAATGATTGTTCATGAACAAATCTTGAACAAATTGAGCTGCTTCAATATTTTCTGATGAGACAGTAACAGTTGTCGGATGACGCAGACCTACTTCTTCTGCATGACTTGGCCCTGATAGGACAACGACAGCTTCTCTTTTCTCAGATGGGACTTCTTGTTCAATCATTTGAGAAATTCTAAGAAGTGTATCTGGTTCGATTCCCTTACTCACATGGACAAACGGCACCTTCGATGAAATCAGCTCATTTGCCTGCTTCAATACCTCACGAATGGCCTTTGTTGGCACAGCGACAATAATCGCCTCTGTCCCCTCTAAAGCCTGCTTCATATTGGTTGTCGCCTGAATAGACGCTGGCAGTTCGACATTTGGCAAGTAATCATGATTTTCATGTTTCTCATTGATTTGATCAATGAGCTCTTGTCTATGTCCCCACATGTGTACATCATGATGATTATCAGCTAATACAAGCGCAAGAGCTGTTCCCCAGCTGCCTGCTCCAAGTACGGAAATTTTCTTCATCCTGCTCACCCTTTTTATTTTCTCGCTCTCGCAAATATTTTAATCGGTGTTCCTTCGAAACCAAATGCATCTCGAATGCGGTTTTCTAGGAAACGCTCATAAGAAAAGTGCATAAGCTCTGGATCGTTTACAAACACAACGAAGGACGGAGGCTTAATAGCCACCTGTGTTGCATAGTAAATTTTGAGGCGCTGTCCGTTATGGGTCGGCGTTGGATTCATCGCCACCGCATCCATGATGATATCATTTAAAATATTGGTTTGAACGCGCATTGCATGGTTTTCGCTCGCTGTGATAATCGACGGCATTAATGTATGAATTCTCTTTTTCGTAAGAGCAGACATAAACAAGACAGGTGCATAATCAAGGAATTGAAAATGCTCACGGATGTTTTGCTCAAATTCCTTCATCGTACGCTCATCTTTTTCAACTGCATCCCATTTGTTCACAATGATGACAACAGCTTTACCAGCTTCGTGTGCATAGCCCGCAATTCGTTTATCCTGCTCAATAATGCCTTCCTCGCCGTCAAGTACAACAGCGACAACATCAGAACGATCAATGGCTTTTAATGCACGAAGCACACTGTATTTCTCTGTTGTTTCATATACTTTCCCTTTTTTCCTCATACCTGCTGTATCAACAATGACAAAATCACGCTGATTGTACGTAAACATCGTATCGACAGCATCTCTTGTTGTACCAGCGATGTTGCTGACAATGACGCGGTCTTCTCCCAGCATGGCATTCACTAATGAAGATTTCCCTACATTCGGGCGGCCAATTAAGCAGAACTGAACAACTTCTTCATCATATTGCGTATCCGGTAAATTCTTAAAATGTTCTGCAACTGCATCAAGCAGATCACCAAGACCTAACCCGTGTGTTCCAGAAATCGGAAACGGCTCGCCAAATCCGAGCGCATAAAAGTCATACACGTCGCTTCTCATTTCAGGGTTGTCCAGTTTATTGACAGCAAGTACGACTGGCTTTTTCGTGCGATATAAAATTTTTGCGACTTCTTCATCCGCAGATGTCACGCCATCTCGGCCATTCACCATAAAGATAATGACATCCGCTTCGTCCATTGCGATTTCTGCCTGATGGCGAATTTGCGCCAAGAATGGCTCATCTCCAATATCAATTCCACCAGTATCTATTAAATTAAAGTCATAATTTAACCATTCAGCAGAGCTATAGATTCGATCTCTTGTTACACCAGGTGTGTCTTCTACAATCGATATTCTTTCGCCTGCGATTCGATTAAAAATTGTAGATTTTCCAACGTTGGGCCTTCCAACAATGGCTACGACAGGTTTACCCATAGTACCCTTCCTTTCAATCCAGCCGCGATTCAATATGTTCATCATCATGTTTCAACCGGGATTTAAAATTTTCATTCAGTTTTATGAAATAAACCCTTCAAACATGAAGGGTTCAACTTATATATTATATCAATTTTTAATCAGACCACAATGAATAACTTAAAAATGTTTGACAATCAAGTAAAGATCTTCTCCAATGCCGTGTGCAATTCCATCTAAAATGGCCTCTAAATTCATGGCATACATGTCGAGTTCTTCTTTATTTTCACAGAAAAAAACGGCTGTTCCGCCAATGACCCGCTCTTTATTTGTTGTCGCCACAGCCAATATAAATTGTTCAATGGTGTTCGCCATGCCCTATTACCTCACTTTCTTTTTAATGAAATCTGTCGGCATTCGAATGGCATTTTCTAAAATAGGCACCTCTTCTAATACACGGACAGCCAAATCTTCACGATACCATTGCGGTAAAATGAACACGCCAAGTGTGCCGTTATTCAGATCACGTTTTGCGAGCGGACAGAGCGATGGTTCCCCAGAATCGCGATACACTCCAAGCACGTTCGATAAATCAAATAAAATGGCTTGCCGCTGTCCAAGGTTGGCAATCGTTGTAGCAGAGTTGAAATTTTTCGGCGTCAAAATAAAGCCCATCCCATGCTCTAAAATGAGCTTTTGCTTTTCAGGCAGCCCGATATTCATAATGTATATATCATTCACATAAAGCCCTGCCCCATCAAAGCGGAGTTCCCCTTTTTGAATATTGACGATATCCTTTAATTGGCTGCCTGACATTAATAGCTTTGCCATGAAAAAACAAAGAATACCGACCACTGTTCCAACAACAAGCGAGAAGAAAATACAGGCTGTCGTTGTAATAAGTGCAGTGAGAATCGCAATATAATTTCGACTTTCAAAGGCAATGGCAATGCCTTCTATATATGTACTGCCTCGTGAGACAAGCTCGTACGAATCCATTTGGGTTAACGTATTTCTTTCCATATTTCTGACATCTCGAAATTGCGTGGCTGCCAAAGTGAGAAAGGTAATCGCCGTAAATTCCTCCTGAATCAGTGCAGGCATAATGATTGCACCTAATCCTGACGCAATAAAACCAAGCGCAATGTGAATCACTTGTCCATGAATATACGTAGGGTATTGCCGGTAATCGGTTCTTAACATGTAAAGTCTGGCCGCCATCCCAAAGATGACACCAATAATCACAGGAAACGTATAGTCTGTCATGTTGATTTTGCAGCCCCTTTTACTGATTTTCTTGATGAACGGGCGTTGAAGAGCTTTTCAAGCTGATCGACACCTAATAGGAAGACCGCTCCTTGCACAACGAAGGAAAGAAAAGAGAGATCCCCTATGACAATTGATGATGTGAGGCGGTGAATCGTCAGCGCATAAAGGGCTTCGCCGAGACATACTGACATCATCCATAGGGTGATTCTTTCCGTTAACGGCTGTCCATATGTCATACACATTAAGATCAGCAAGGCAAATACGACCCAATCCACCTTTATTATCGTGAACCAAACAGGGTCATATAATGCAAACATCATAAAAAAGGCATACGCGCTCACCATTGAGCCCAATTGCATGATCCTCATGAATCGATAACCAGGCCTGAATATGACGAAAGCGGCACATGCATATAAAAGAGTCATCAAGAATCCCGCATTCATGCTCATATCTAAAACGGATATCATGAAATGACTGGATATAATATGGACAAGTACACAGATACCTAGCACGCTGCGCCACAAACTTTTTTCCATGATAAATGTCACCATAATCCAAACGAACCATATAGACCAATAATAGTACAAAGCCTCCAACGCCTCATCACCTCAATTACATTATGGGAAAATCTCCAATTTTTAAACATGCGGATCGTTACCGGCTCTGTATGAAATAAACAAGAGGTGACACCCTAATGATTGAGGAGGGATGAGTGATGGGAAAAGATAGACAGGAAAAGCGTTTAAAGGCGTCAAAAAGAGTGGAATCTGATCGTGATCAATCCATTCATCATAAAGGTGCAACAGCATTAGAAGGTCCAGAAAGCGCTCGAAAAAGAAATCAATAAAAAAAGGCATGTGATATCACATGCCCCTCTTACTATAGTACGTTGTGTCAACGCCTCTTTCTTTGAGCCAATGACTTGTTTCCCCTGAGATCACAACTGGAGCTTGTCTCAGTTCTTCAATCGTCTTCACACCAAGCACTGTCATCATCATCTTGATATCTTCTTGAAGATCCATGATATCTGCGATGAGGCCGCTTTCTCCTCCACTGGTCAATGATTTTAAGAAAAATCCAGCAAGACCAGCAGCAGATGCGCCAAGAGCTAATGATTTGGTTACATCAAGAGCATCTTTGATACCTCCGGAGGCTAAAATCGTTTGATTCTGAAAGGCTGTATGTACTTCAGCAAGACTCGCTGCAGTTGGAATCCCCCATTGATCAAAATAACGAAGGGCTTTTTGGCGGCGGAGATTTTCAATCTTAGAAAAGTTCGTCCCACCAAATCCGCCTACATCAATGGCTGCAACCCCAGCATGGAATAACTTTCTTGCCGTCTCCTTGCTCATGCCAAATCCGACTTCCTTCACGACAACAGGCACACCAACAGATTGAGCGATAGCTGCAATCCGCTCAAGCGCCCCCCTGAAATCGCGATCCCCTTCAGGCATGACAATCTCTTGGATGACATTCAGGTGAATCTGGAGCATATTTGCCTCGAGCATGCTGACTGCTTCTTGAGCTTGCTTAATCGTCGCTTCACTGCCTAAATTCGCAAATACAATTCCATCCGGATTGACTTTACGAACGATTTCATATGTTCGTCTTTCTTCTTTATCTTTCAGTGCAGCCATTTGTGATCCAACTGCTACTGGGATATTGGTCTCCTTCGCTGCGATCGATAAAGAGCGGTTGATCTCATAGGTAGATTCTCCGCCCCCGCCAGTCATTGCATTGATAAAAATTGGCGAACCGAAAGTCAGTCCGCCAATTGTCGTATGTGTATCAATTTGTGATGTTGCAAGATCTGGTAAACTGGCGTGAACGAAGGAAACATCTTCTAAACCTGTTGCTGCATGCTGGCCAGTGGACAACGCATGCTCAATATGCTGTTTCTTTCTTTCTGCTCGCGTCAATTTTGATCACCAAATTATTTTAGTTTATTGAGTTTATCGCCGATCAGGTCACCAAGCTGGAATCCGCTAGTGTTTTCTTCTTTCGCCTGATATTGACGATAATCCTCTTCGATTTGTTTTTCAGGATTTTCTTCTAAATCACGAATGCTTAGTGAGATGCGCTCTTCGTCTTCATTCACATCAAGCACTTTCACTTTAACAGTCTGCCCTTCTTCAAGGACTTCTTGCGGCGTGCCGATATGTTTATGAGAGATTTGGGAAATATGCACAAGCCCTTCTACACCTGGCAGAATTTCAACAAATGCACCAAAGCTCACAAGACGTTGAACAGTTCCTTCAAGCACATCACCTTGTTTTACCTTTTCACCAATTTGGCTCCAAGGTCCTGGTAATGTTTCTTTAATAGATAGTGAGATACGTTCGTTATCACGATCAACAGCAAGTACTTTGACCTGGACTTCCTGTCCTTCTTCTACTACGTCAGATGGCTTTTCAACATGCGCATGGGATAGTTGAGAAATGTGAACTAATCCATCAATGCCGCCAATGTCAACAAATGCACCAAAATCAGTAAGCCTCTGCACTTTACCATCAATCACACTGCCTACTTCAAGCTTTTGCAGGAAGTCTTGCTTTTTGTCTAACTGCTCTTGCTCAACGACTGCACGGTGCGAGAGAATCACGCGATTTTTTTCGCGGTCAAGTTCTACCACGACAAGTGAGAGTGTTTTCCCTTTGTAATCTGTGAAGTCTTCTACATAGTGTGCTTCTACTAGAGATGCAGGAATAAATCCACGCACACCAATGTCAACGACAAGACCACCTTTTACAACGTCTTTTACTTCAGCTTCAAATACTTCTTTTGTTTCAAACTTTTTCTCTAGGTCTTCCCAAGCGCGGTCTGCATCAACAGCACGTTTAGATAAAATCAAAGCATCGTCTTCGACCTTTGTTACTTTAAGCTCTAACTCGTCGCCATCTTTCACGACATCTGATGCTTTTTCAACGTGAAGACTTGATAATTCACTGATTGGGATGATACCAGGTTGTTTCACATTGACGATATCTACATTGACATGCTTGTCCTCAACTTTAGAAACAATCCCTTTCACTACATCTCCAACCTCTGGTACCTGAACATCGATTTGATTCATTTCCTCTGTCATTTCGATAACCTCCTTGGTCCAAACCTACACAGCTTAGTTAAAACGACTGGGCGAATATGTGTCTTAAGCATGATGAATGCCAGCCGAATATGTATTATAGAAACATTCAAATCAATATAATTGCTTGAATGATCAATAAAAATAGTATTAGTATAAACTTCTAATAAAAGACCTTGTTTGTCAAGAGATAAACCTCTAACTTATTAAAGTTTTCTAAAATTTCTTACTGTTTCTCTACGCGGTCTGCTGCATCTAAAATTTTCCCTGCCACCTCTTGAATAGAAAGGGAGGTTGTGTCAATTTCAATGGCGTCATCCGCTTTCTTTAAAGGTGAAACTTCACGCTCAGAATCAAGCTTGTCACGTCTTGCAATCTCTTCAATCAGCTGATCGTAATTGACATCGTAGCCTTTTTTCTGATTCTCTTCAAAGCGGCGTTTTGCTCTCTCTTCTACTGATGCAAGCAAGAAAATTTTCACTTCGGCATCTGGAAGTACGTGAGTGCCTATGTCTCTTCCATCCATAACGACACCACCTCGTTTGCCAAGCTCTTGCTGCCTGCGGACCATTTCTTCCCGAACAGCTCTGTGCTTTGCAACAACCGATACTTGGTTGCTTACGCGGTCTGTACGAATATCCTCTGTGACATCCGTATTGTTTAGATGGACTTTTTGACCCTCGCCTGTTGTTACAAGTTCAATGACTGTTTTTTTCAGTAATGAATCAAGTGCCTGTTCGTCTTCAAGGTCTACACCTTGATTAAGTGCCGCAAGTGTAATCGCGCGGTACATGGCACCTGTATCAATATAAATATATGATTTTTTGGCTGCGACAATTTTTGCCACAGTGCTTTTGCCTGCTGCTGCAGGACCATCAATTGCAATAGATAATTTCTTTTTCATAATACCTCTCCTTGATTGAATCTCCCTTATGAATTGTAACACGATCACCGCTCAAACGGGGGAATTTTCTATCAATCCTTCTGCTTAAACGTCTCAATCCATTCTTCAATGCTCATGTTATTCACACCCTCATACTGCACGACTTTTGACAAAAAAAGTTCTCCTTTCGTCAAATGAAGTGTGATCTGAACAGTTAGCAATAAAACAAGCTGAATGAACACCACTTTCAATAACCATCTTTCCATTGTCTTCATACAAAAAGCCTCCACGCTAGATTCTTTCCTCTCTAGTATGGAAGCTTTTTACACCCTTTATTCTTATGCTTTTTTCACACGTGTTAAAAGCTGCTGCTGGAAGCAGTATTTCATAATGTGCTGCTGGTGGTCATTTGTGATCTCTGAAAACTCCATGATCGCTCTTGTTTTGCCAGACTGTTCATCTTGATATACTCGATTCATCTCTGCAACCGCTTTAATTTTCACAGGCTCTTTTAAGGGAAGTTCAAACTCTGTGGCCACTTCTCCATAATCTTTCAATGACACGCCCTCAGGAACAGCAATCGCCACGCCGCCAGCACTTATATTCACAATAAACGTGTCAAAGGGCTCTTCGTCCGTTTGCATGATGGTGGCTTTGATCATCGTATCCACTCTCAAATATTCTCTTCGCTGAAGCCGGATCATTTTTTCTTTTGGCGGAATGGAAATAACAATCATCGGAATATCTTCTTTTCTTTTTCCGATGACTTCGCTTGTACATTTGTATGGAATTTGATTTTCGTCAAAAAAGAAGACGGTGATTTCTGTTTGCTGATTTAAGTAGATGGTGCGGCCCGTTTCTTTATCTGCTGGATAATTAATGCAAATATCATCGTTATTATTTTCCAAAACCTTCGATTTTGCTGTTTTCACTTCTTTGTTCTCATTGACATATTCAATTGTGATTGCATCCCCTATTTGTAACATTCCTCATCACTCTTTTCATCTGTGAAATCGTATCCTCTCCTATATTAAACCATGTCTAAAACAAAAGGAAAAGACTTATTAGCCTTTTCCTCGCTTCCTTTTCTATAGGTCTTTATATATAGGTTCTGCGTTTTTCAGTTTATCTATCCGTTCTTCTTTTCCAGTATCTGCATTAATGAACATGCGGTACGTATCGTTTTTTATCGTTCCGAGGAACTCATAGCACAGAACTTCCTCTGACATATCATTTTGCACAATCGCCAAATGAGTATCTTCGATCTTTACATGCTGATTCAATGTTTTCTGTGCTTCTTTTTGAGAGATTTTCGGTGCTTTGATGTCTCGAGTTTTATGATTCGTTAAGTAGTCCTTCGCTGAAAACCCAACAACCTCGCCATCATCCAATGCGACTTTCATGCGTATACTATCTGGATAAAGCAATACATTTTTTTGAAGAGGCACATAGGTAAATACACCGATATTATCAAATTGTGCACTTTCATCTAAATGGAACGATTCTGTGTCAAATCCGTGCTTCTTTAAAAAGCTGAGTGCTTTTTCTGATGCAGCATTCAAACTGATTTTTTGTTTTTTCACGTCACGATTCTGAAGAAGGTAGACTGGGTGCCCTCCTTTTTCAGTTAAGTCTAAATAAAAGTTAGCATGGCTGTCTGGATCAGACATCGATAAGCTATACACGTCACGATTGGTTTTGCTGCCGCTTTTTCTCACTTTAAAATGTTGATTATGGTCAGGTGTGAATTGCTGTGCAATGCGGATCGCTTCTTTTTTTGAAATCTTATCGCCTTTTAGATGATTGTAGCCTTGTGTTTCTTTTTCTGTCGACACATTTGTAGGCCCAAGATCGACATCTGCAAACGCATCTGCATTTCTCTCGACTGTTTTCAGCCCGTCAATGATGGTGTTGTCGTTCTTTCGATCGCCGTCAGCCAGCGCCATTTCAACATCCATCCATTTTAAGTTTTTATTAAGGACGAGGTGCTGCACTTGTCTAAGTTCGTTTTGGATATCTGATGCTTGATTATAAAGGGCTGTAATGGTTTTGTGTGTATCTTTATTTAATGGTTCGTCTGATAAAGTTTTGACTGATGATTTGTAGCTAAAGTCTCCGACATTCGCCAGGAATTCTTCCGTTTTATTAAAAGGCATCAATGTGAGCGGGAGCTGGCTGACATTGTTATGCGCTTCTGATGACATTCTCCATACATCTGCAAGTGCTGGTGAGATGGATGTTTGGCTGTTCATCGCAAGTGTTGCGCCCAGTTTGTCATGCAGCTGATCCACCTGATACGTTAAATCGTGGAAGGCTCTTTGGTAATTGTTCTCAGCATGAAGCAGCACGGCGTCTTTTTCTTGATGTTCTTTATAGCCCCAGTAACCTGTTGAGATGACAGCAATTCCTAAAATAGCAATCAATATTCCTCTGATCATTTATTTACACCTCTTTTTATTCGCAGAATATATGTTTCCCGATTCGTTTAATTTGTGGTCTTCCCCAAATCCATGGACTTGTTGCTGTATCAGGATTAAAGTAATAAATGGCGCTCTCAGATGGGTCCCAGCCATTGATTGCATCAAACACAGCCTTTTTTGCCGTTTCATCTGGCGTCATATAAAATTGCCCATCTGCAACTGCGGTAAATGCTAGCGGTTCAAAAATGACCCCTGCGATCGTATTTGGAAAGGTCGGATTGTTCAAACGGTTTAAGATGACGGCCGCGATGGCCACCTGTCCTTCATACGGCTCACCTCTTGCTTCACTGTAAACAGCTTGTGACAAGAGCTGAATGTCATTACTAGAAAATCCACCAGGCATGTTGGCTGCTGTTTGTTTCGGTGTTTGATTCCCCTGCTGGCTGCCTGACTGATTGCCAGACTTCCCAGATGATCCACTTTGACTTTTTTGATTTTCTTTTGTACCTTGGGCTGTCTTCTTTTGCGAGCTTCTTTTCGGAGCCTTTGTTTGCTGATCAAGAGGCTTTCCGCCATAATGGGTAAACTGGTTCCCTTGCTGCAGCTGCTTTTGAACAAATTCTTTGTAGTATTTCGTCTTTTGAACCAATAAGCTTTTTGTTTTCTCGCCTACAAGTCCATCGACCTTCTTGATGCCAAATTGGCTTTGAAAGTTACGAACGGCCCAGTACGTCCCCCAGCCATAGACGCCATCAATTTTGCCATTGTAAAAACCATTGTATTGGAGCCGCGCTTGCAGTTCGACTACATCTTCTCCTGTTGCGCCCCGCTGGATGACTTGGCTGGTGAAGGCTTCACTTTTACTCTCTGTCAAAAGTGAAGACGCAAGAAGAACGATTGAGAAGATAAGAACGATTTGTTTTATGAAACGAGCTTTATCCATATTTGATCCTCCTGTACTTTTGATGTTTGAATATATGTTTCTTCCGATCCCTATTTTTATACATTCAACACAGGAGAGAATTGGATGGAAAAGACAAAAAAACGCCCTATCAACAAATAGGACGTTTTCAAAAATTAAATTTGCACCATTTTTACCGCACGGGCTTTTTTTGCTTTCCTTAAACCAAACCACCATAAAAAAATCATGAACGGCACCATGATATATCCCCAGTTTTTCATCCCTAATAGAATGAAATCATACAGGCCGTGAAACAGCACAGGGAGCGTTAAAGAAAGGATCAGCCATTTGCGCTGTTCTTTTTTATCAGAGAAGCGGGCTTTTCCGATATAAAATCCCATCACAACACCAAATAATGCGTGACTTGATACAGGTAATAAAGCACGGGTAAACGCATATTCGACCCCATGACCGACTAAGTAAAGAATATTTTCAAGTGTTGCAAAACCAAGTGAGACACTCGTTCCATACACAATCCCGTCATAATGTTCGTCAAACTGAGCATGCGCATAAACGCTGACCATTAAAATAAACCATTTTAATGATTCCTCTAAAAAGCCCGACGTCACAAATGAAATCAAGATAGGGTTTGTTGCGATATTTTCCTCTTGAAGGACATATTGAATAAACATGGTTGGAAACACAAGTATGACACCTAGCATAAAAGATCTGATGACCATATGAACCGGCTCATTGTCGTACTGATCTTTCAAATAAAAATAACTTAAAAGTGCGATGCCGGGAGCTAAACCTGCTGAGATGATTGCGATCATAACCAGACCTCTTTCCCTACATTATCCTTCATTATCGTACCATGATTTACCCTTTTTTTATATGACTCGGGCCCATTTTTCTAAAAATAACTTTCTATATAATCCCAATTTATATAAAAAAGAACCGAACCCCTTTTGAAGGATCCAGTTCTTTTTTTATCCGTTGATTCTTTTGTTGATTTCTTCTGCAATGAGTCCGCCATGAAATCTTCCATTTTCGATGAAAATTTCATTTGCATTATTTCCAGCAGCAATGACTCCTGCAATGAAAATACCTTCAACATTCGTTTCCATCGTTTGTTCATCAAATGCTGGACGGCCTGATTCTTGATCTATCGTGACACCCATTTTTTCTAAGAAAGAATGATCTGGATGATAACCAGTCATGGCAAATACATAGTCACTTTTCACTCGATCCGTTTGATTTTGCTGGTTTGTAAAGATCACATCTTCTTCTGTGATTTCTTTCACCTGCGCGCCAAACTCCATGCGAATCGTTCCATTACGGACAAGCGCTTCAAACTCTGGTAAAATCCAAGGTTTGATGCTGGATGAATATTCTGTTCCTCTATAAAGCACAGTGACTCTGCTTCCGCATTTCACAAGTTCTAGTGCAGCATCCACGCTGGAGTTCTTCCCGCCGATCACCGTCACATCTTTATCAAAATATGGATGTCCTTCTTTAAAGTAGTGATACACGTGGGGAAGGTCTTCTCCTTTGACGTTCATATAGTTTGGATGATCATAGTAGCCAGTCGCAATGACGACGTAATCACATGAATAGTCGTCTTTTGATGTACTCACTGTAAAACGGCCATCTTGTTTCGTCACGGCGTTCACTTTTTCAAAAGCATGCACACGCAGGTTTTTTCGTCTGACGACCTCTCGGTAATAGGAAAGTGCCTGAATACGAACGGGCTTACGATTTTCAGTAATAAAAGCGACATCACCGATTTCAAGCTTTTCACTTGTACTAAAAAAGGTTTGATGTGTTGGGTAATGATAAATACTGTTCACGACATTCCCCTTTTCAATCACAAGTGCATCAATCCCAATTTGCTTGAATGCGATGGCAGCTGATAGCCCGCATGGGCCGCCTCCTATTATGATCGCTTTTTCTTGTTTCATTTGTTCCACTCCTGTCATTTCACTGCAATAACAACTGCTGGGCTGTTTGATTCTTTGTTCCATTCCATAAAAAAATCTCCTATTTAAGGATAGGAGATTTTAAGGCGCGATGCAAATCAGCCGCTTAAATCCAGCCTCTGAATCGAGAAGCTTCAGCCATTTTACGTACACCGACCATATATGCAGCAAGACGCATATCAATCCGGCGGTTTTGCGCCATTTCATAAATATTATTAAATGATTTCACCATCATATCTTCTAAACGAGTTTCAACTTCTTCTTCAGTCCAGTAGAACCCTTGGTTATTCTGAACCCATTCAAAGTAAGAAACAGTTACACCACCCGCACTCGCAAGTACGTCTGGAACAAGTAGTACACCACGATCTGAAAGAATTTTGGTTCCTTCCAGTGTCGTTGGACCATTTGCTGCTTCAACGACAATTTTGGCTTTAATGTTTGCCGCATTATCTTCTGTGATTTGGTTTTCAATGGCTGCAGGTACTAGGATATCACAATCTAGCTCAAGCAGCTCTTGGTTTGTAATTGTATCGTTAAATAATTTAGTGACGGTTCCAAAGCTGTCACGTCGGTCAAGCAAGTAGTCAATATCTAGACCATCTTCATCGTATAATCCGCCGTACGCATCTGAAATCCCTACGATTTTCGCTCCAGCATCATACATGAATTTAGCTAAGTAGCTTCCTGCATTTCCGAATCCCTGTACGACAACACGAGCCCCGTTAATGTCAATTCCTTTTTTCTTCGCCGCTTCTTTGATGCAGATCGTCACACCTTTTGCTGTTGCAGTATCACGTCCGTGTGATCCTCCAAGAACAATTGGTTTTCCTGTAATAAATCCTGGCGAGTTAAACTCATCAATTCTAGAATATTCATCCATCATCCATGCCATAATTTGAGAGTTCGTAAACACGTCTGGTGCTGGAACATCTTTTGTTGGTCCAACAATTTGACTGATGGCACGAACATAGCCGCGGCTAAGTTTTTCAAGCTCTCTGAATGACATTTCTCTTGGATCACAGATAATACCGCCTTTTCCTCCGCCATAAGGAAGATCCACAATTCCACATTTTAAACTCATCCAAATTGAAAGCGCTTTTACTTCTTTTTCCGTAACGTTCGGGTGGAAACGAATTCCGCCTTTTGTTGGACCGACAGCATCATTGTGCTGTGCGCGGTAACCAGTGAAGATTTTCACAGATCCATCATCCATACGTACTGGAATTTTGACCGTTAATAGACGAATTGGCTCCTTCAGCAATTCATACACTTCCTGCGGATACCCTAATTTGTCTAGCGCTTTATGTATGACGGTTTGAGTTGACTTTAAAACATCTAGCTTATCTTCTGCGTTATGAGCGGCGTTTTGATCGGCTGCCATTAAAATAAACCCCCTAGAAATCTTTCATGATCTACTGCTCCCTTTCAAGCAATAGTATACACCTTCGTACTGGTAAAGCAAAGGTAAAAAGCGTTTTTTATCAAAATAAAATATCAGCGTTTATAAATATAAAAAAGGATATAAAAAAATACTGTTGTTTCATCACAACAGTATTAAATATAATAGAAAAAAGTGATTAAAAATACATTTGAATCGTTTTCACAGCATCTTCTTGCATGATCACTTTTCCATACTCTTTTAGCCGGTGAATGGTGAGTGTCGTAGGTGAACCAAACTCTGCTAAAATTGAAATGACTGTATCAGCAGATAGTTCTCCAACATCATCTAGGCTGAGATAATATTGACCTTCATAATGGTAAACTGTACCCCCTAAAAGTCCAATACGACTTAAACTATGGGACAGTTGAATCACATCTTCAAACGAGGCAAATTGATAGAGCACATGCTTGCTCTCGTCGAGCTTGACTTGCATCTCAATGTAATCTTCATCAAACTCATCATCAGCATCTTCCAGCTGACTCTTTGTGACAATGACGACCATCCCCTGCGCCTGAAGAGAAAATACTTCAACAGCAATCGGTCCATTCGCTTCAAAACCGAGCTCCTGATTCGCCTCGTTCATCATGTCTTTAAACAGTTGATGGACTTTGAACGAATCTTTCCAAAGGTCTTCTTTCGTAAGACCTCGGTCTGTCAGGTCATCTAGTGTGAGAAAAATTTTGATTTTATTATAATTCAGACGCTCCAGTCGCATAACGTTCCCTCCTGCCTCTTCTAAACACACATCATACTGTAGTATATGAGATGATGAGTCATAGGTTCTTAATTTTGTATTCAGTTTACACTGTGTCAAGACGGAAGACAAGCATGAAGCTATGCTTACGGTGACTTTTATGGAAAATATTGAGGGTTCCGCAAGTTAACGCGTTTTTAGAGGCATTAAATAGATCAGATGGGTTTCTGGTTCTGCTCCGAGACGCAAGGGAATTTTTGTTGTACCGTAGCCATTACTAATGAGAAAGAACGCACCTTTGACCTGGCCTGTTCTTCCTTTTTCATACGGTCCAAATTTCCCAATTCGGATCTGTCCCCCATGCGTATGACCGCTTAGGACAAGATCGATTCCCTCTTCTTCACTCATCAAATGATGTACATCTGGATTGTGTGATAAGAGAATATTGACATCTTCTTTCACAAACTCTGGCCGTATCGCTTCATAATCTGCTTTTTCAAGCCGAATATCATCAATTCCTCCGATTTTAATTCGCTGGCCTTCGAAATTCCATACAGCCGTTTCATTTTGCAAAGTCGTGACATCGTATGCATGAAGAATCTCTTTCAACCTTTGCTGGTGCAGCTCATGATCATTATTTCCCCAAACAAAATAAACCGGCGCAATTCTTGATAAACGTTTCACATTTTCTTCAATCCTTGCGTAGGGCACACCTTTTTCTGCTAAATCTCCGCCAATCATAATCACATCTGGCTCTTCCTGTCTGATTTCTGCTAATAAAGTGTCACTTATGAGACGTCTGTGTGTATCAGAAATAAAGAAAATGACAGCAGGCCGGTCTGATTGAAGTGCTTCTATTGTAAAGTAATGCTTTTTGATGTTGTTTTGTTTTGCCGTTTTCACCATTTTTGCCGTTACACACACACCTGTTGTAACAGCCGCAATGGCGGCAGTAAATCCGATGGCATATTTCATCACAAATGGCTCCCTTACATATCTTTCTTTCATAAGACGCTTGAATGAAAAAAGACGTTTCAACTGTTAAACGTCTTTTTTTCTCATTTATTTACTTTCATAATAGAGATTAATGTCATATTGCTTCTGCATATAGTGAAAAACCGCCTCGCGCTCTTTCCACTGATTTGATTGCGGCCATAAGTCTGTGCTCTTTTGTATAATTTCACATCGAAGCCGATGATATTCATCTTCAGCCTTTTCTTCTTTTTTCTTATAGTAATAAGAGGCATAAAAAGCAAAGACCTCAGCCATGATCCAAAACAGAAATACTTCATGACCAAGCAGTGTGGCAATCATGGCTTCCGGCTGAAGCGAGCCGCCTCCCGCATCTGCCGTGATCACAAAATAAAACAAAAGAATGGCCAGCGATAGAAGGGCTGTCCATTGCCACCTTTTGCACTGCTTGGCAAAACCCTCATATTTATGCTTTCTTTTGATCAATGTTTCCATCATCTTCTGTGTTGGCTGATCCATATATCGGCTGATTGCGTGCAATGTCATCACATACACCCTGTCCCTTTTTTCTACATATGTATGTGCGTGCTTCTTCATTCATGTCAGGTGATTAGTTTTCTAGTGGAATATTCAGCACTTGACCACTGTACACGCTGTTACCTTTCAAATGATTATAGGCTCTAATCTTCTCTTCACCCGAACGGTTTTTGTAATACTTCATTGAAATTCGATACAGGTTTTCCTCTGGACCAACAGTGTGCTGCACGACACGAACTGGCTTTTCTTCCTGCTTCTTTTTCTCTTCAGCTTCTTTTCGTTTTTTCTCTTCCTGTTGCTTTTGCAGGGCTAGCTGCTGCTGTTCACGCTTTTTGGCAGCTTCAGCTCGCTCCCGCTCTTTTTCTTTCGCTGCTTGTTCACGCTCTTCTTTCTCTTTAGCAGCTTTTTCTTTTTTCTTCTGTTCAGCTTTTTCTTTCGATCGCTGTTTTTCTTCATCTTTCTTTTGCTTCTCATCATCAGACGCATCTGCTTTATCAGCGCTTGAGTCATTTTTCGTTTCGGCAAGTGCTGACGGGACTGGGTCTGTGTCAGCACTTGATGTAGAATCAATATTATATACATCTTGATTATTATTATGGTTAATTTCCTTTGACGTGTAGTAGATCAAAAGGAAGAACACCGTGACGACGATAATAGGAAAGATAATAGCCAGTGTTGTAAACAATGGATTGCGAACCTTTTTCGTGCGCTGCTTTTTATATTCATGAAAATCTTCTCGTGTAGGAAAGTGAGAGTCATCTGAAGGCTGTACTTCTTCTTCAAAAATCTTCTCAACATCATCGTCATGGATGTTTGTCAGCTGCTCCTTCTTTCTCTTCATTCTCGACATTTCTTCCATGTTCATCCCTCCCCCTATATTTCAAACGAATTTGACAAGCAAAGACTAAGTCAATGACAAAATGGGTCATGACAGGAACAAATAAATTCCCCGTCCACTCGTATAAAAGTCCTAAAAAAATACTAATGGAAACCACAAGGATAAACAAGAGTATTTTTGATAAGTAGCGAAAGTGAAGGAGCGCAAACACGATACTAGCAATCTCCAATCCAAATTGCTGCTGGACGATCCCTCGGAATAGAATTTCCTCTGAAAAGGCGATGAGCAGTGTTAACCAAACAATATGCGGGATGCTGCGGTTTTTGAACATTTTTTCATTTAATCCGCCATCATCATACATATGAGCAGGAAACACCTTCATGACAATTGCATCAACAATGATTACAAGCACAGCGCCGCCAATTCCATAAGTCAGTATCCGCACATCATGGATCTCCCACAGGGATGTGAAATCTGTCCAATGATCGAACATAAATATCCCTAGTAAAAAAGAAATAACCAGCATCAGCAGCTGCGTAAAATACAGCTGTTCTACGACTTGTCGATCGGTTAATTTTTCAATGATTCGGCGATGTTGTTCGATCAATGCTGCGCCTCTTTTGTCAGATGAAACATACGATCCAGCACGGTCTTCCAGTGTTTCATTTCATTCAGCTCCAATGGTTGTTCTTTTTTTTCATAATGAGACAGGTCAAGTCCGCAAGAAGAGCAGCAATTGCCAGAGGATGCGGCCTCCGTTTGATCAAGCTGTTCGTAAAAGTATGATAACAGAGATTGTCTAAAGCAGCTATGATCTGTGATCCGCTCCTTAAATTGCCACACTTTTCTCAATTTTTCTGTTTGTCTGTCCTGCAATTTCTCTTTCAGTTTCATCAGGAGCACACGCGGCTGTTCAGACTGATACATCCTGTAATAGTGGATCAGCATTCTTGCCCGTGTCTCCTGAAGCCCTGATTCCATCAATTGTTCACGTAATTTTTTTTCATCATTTGTCTGCGTTTGTGTCAGTCTAGCTAAGAAAAAATCAATTTCTGGATCATCAAAGCCCTCGGCTTGTATTAAATGCTGTTGAATGTCCGCATCCTCTTCTGTATATAAAAGAATGCTCACACTGTTTTTCCCGTCCCGTCCTGCTCTTCCAATTTCCTGCATAAATGCTTCAATTGACTGCGGCGGGCTCATATGAATAACAAATCGTATATCTGCTTTATCAATTCCCATTCCAAAAGCACTTGTACAACAAATGAGATCAAGCTGTCCGCTGATAAATTGCTGCTGAATCAGCATGCGGTCTCCTGCATCCATTCCGCCATGGTAATACTCTACACGCTGATGGGTTTTTTGTTTCATAAAAAGCGCCATATCTTCTGTCATTTGCCGGGTCGGGCAATAAATCAGACCGGGGCCTTGCAGGAATTCCACAAGCTCAATAGCCCGTTTTTCTTTTGCTTCTTTCGTTTCGTGCGCTTCTTTAACTAAAGCGATGTTTGGCCGGTTGACAGAATGAATATGAAAATCCGGATGCTGCAATCTTAACGTTTGCACGGTATCTTTAAGTGTTTGTTTTGTTGCAGTTGCCGTCAGTGCTAAGGCGACAGGATGACCTAACGCTTCTCTCCATTCTCCCAGCTTTGAATATTCCGGACGGAAATCATGCCCCCATTCGGATATACAATGGGCTTCATCGACGACGAACAGACCAATATGCATCGATTTGAGCTGTTCTAGCAGCACCTCTGACATTAATGCCTCAGGCGCGACAAATAAAAACTTATATGATGGCAAATGCCGAATGATATGCCGTCTCTCCTGAAAAGACAATGTGCTGTTCAGCGCCGCCACTCGTTTTTCTCCGCGCATTTTCATTCGTTCGACTTGATCCTCCATAAGCGATAACAGCGGCGAAATAATGAGAACTAACCCATCTGACATATAGCCGGGAATTTGATAGCAGATGGATTTCCCGCCGCCAGTAGGCAGCATGGCAACCGTATCTTTTTGATTCAGTACACTTTGAATAATGTCCTCTTGACCTGTTTTAAATGAATCGTAACCAAAATATCGCATGAGCGTCTGATGAAGCTTATCCATTTGCTTTCACCATCCTTGTCAGAGCCAATCGTATTTGAAAATAAGTAAATGAATGTTCGAGTTTTTCCTTAATCAGCTTCATTTTATTTGTTTGAAGCTCTCTGGCTACTGCATGAATGGCCTGCTGCTCTTCTTCGCTCACATACGACTCTATTGAGAAGCTCGGTTCATGTATGGAAAGCTCGACAATATGGTCTTCGATCGTTGCCTTTTTTAATGAACGAATATGCGCAATCTGATCAATATCAAAGCCTTTTTGCACAAGTTCGAGCGTTTTGTGAGTAGAGGTTGTTAGCACGCGTTTGAATTCAAGGTCACCTACGAGCTTTTGCATGAGCTGCGTCTCACCTTTTTGGGCAGCATGAATAAAATAATGGAGGACATTCCAAAAAAGCAGGTACACATACCACACATCTTCTTTTAGCCACTCTGCCATTTGCTGATACGTACGCCCGATTCTTTCATTTGACGTCAATGAATAAACAAAAATCAGCGCCTCTTGATTACTTATACGGCTAAGGAGCGTTTCTAGTTCATGATGCAGCTCTTCTGAAAGTTTATTCTTCTCGTGATGCTGTTTTAAGAAGGATTTCGTCCAGCTTTGTACGGATACATCTCTTTGTATTGGGACATATTGATACGATCCAGCCATATGGTGAGAAAGCACTTGCACAAGTAACGAGAGCCTCATCCATAGCACCTTTGCTTTATCATGATATTTTGCACCATGAAAATAAACGGGCATCGGTTTTTCTAAAAAGTACTGGTTTAGCATACGCTGTCCTGCATCTGTAACAGTGAATGTCTCCCCCGTTTTTTTGATGTAGTGCTCTTCGTCAAGTTTTATAGTAGAGCGATTCAGCTGCTCCCTCGTAAACCCCGGGTAACAGCCGAAGTACTTTGAAAGCTGAAATAAACTGGCATCCTGTATGGTTTGTGATGATTTTTTTCCTTTAAAAAGATGGTAGACAGCACTTATGGAGCGTTCGCCGTTCAATTTATATACGCTGTCCATTAACATGACATCCAAATAATGAAGAGTCATTCGTCAAAGCACCTGTCTTCCTGACAAAATTCGAATATTTTCTCCCTTTATTTTAACAGATTTCATAGAAGAAGAAATGTTTAAACTCAATTTGTGGGGGAAAGTTATGAACAAACCCTTATGTGATAAGCATTCTCAATCACTTTACAGTTGAAATGTGAAATTAAAATCATTACAATAAGGTTTGAGGAAATTGTTTTTTATCGGTGAAACTAAAAAGGTTAGACCATTTGTTCCATCGAACAATCTGGGAGGTATTTTTTTAACATGGCAAAATATACAATTGTAGACAAAGACACATGTATTGCTTGCGGCGCATGCGGTGCAGCTGCTCCAGACATTTATGATTATGATGATGAAGGCATTGCATTTGTTACGCTTGATGACAACCAAGGAACTGTAGAAGTTCCAGAAGTACTCGAAGAAGATATGCTTGATGCATTTGAAGGATGTCCAACGGATTCAATCAAAGTTGCGGACGAATCTTTCGAGGGTGACCCACTTAAGCATGAATAGTATAAAAGCCCCTTATGCAGGGGCTTTTTTTATATTAACTATTTTGAAGTCGGCGTTTATTTTCAAACCATGGACGCATTTTCACAAAAATGAGGCTAAACACGATGGTAAGGATGATGCCTTTAATAAAGTTAAATGGTAAGATCCCTGCTGTAATGGTCGTCTTGAGCGCATGATCGGATAGTTCTGGCGCGTTTAAGAACCATGTGTAAGCTGGCAGGAATAAGAAGTAATTTAAAATGCTCATCATCACAGTCATAAGCAATGTACCCGCGATCATAGACCATGCCATCCCTTTTGCTGATTTTATTTTTTTGAACATAAAGGCGACTGGCAAGATAAATAATGTGCCTGCAATGAAGTTCGCGACTTGCCCAACTGGAACGCCGGACATACTGCCTTGAATGAGGTAATGCAGTACATTTTTTAATGCCTCAACAGCAATACCTGCACCCGGTCCATAAATTAAAATTGCAATAATCGCCGGGATATCACTGAAATCAATTTTCAAATACGCTGGAAGACCCGGGAAAGGGAAATCCAATAAAATTAATACAAACGAAATACTGCTGAGCATACTGGTAACGACTAAACGCTTTACTTTACTTTGATTCAATATTCTCTCTCCTTTTCGATCAAATCTTTCGAAAAGAGGATTGTTCCATTTTAGCCACAAAAAAACCGCCCTTGAAAACAGGAGCGGGGAAATTGGGCTAGACAAATAAACGTGTAAACATCAATGTTTTCAACGTTTATGAACCTCCATCTTCTCCCATCCAGACTATACTGTCGGCTTCGGAATCACACCGAATCCTGCCAAAAAGGCTCGCGGGCTTAGAGACTATGCTCATCACCGCCGGTAGGGAATTACACCCTGCCCCGAAGATTGATCATTATTCAATTCGACATCATTATATATGATATATGAGCATTTGTACAGATAAAAATCCTGAGCAAATTCATCAGTTTTAAGAAATCGTAAAAAACACAAAAATTCTAATGACAAATGCGCAAAAATTGGTTATCTTTTGTTTAAAGGTGTTCATTCTTTATAAAGACACAAAGAAATGTTCGTGTTTTCTTTTTTACTTTACTGCTTTAATTTGATTGACACAGTGAAAAGGAATATGGTAAATTATCAGATATTTATGACGTTTATTTTAGGAGGAAATCTTACGATGTTTCGAGTATTAGTCTCAGATAAGATGAGCAATGATGGTCTTCTACCACTTTTAGAATCAGATTTTGTTGAAATTGTCCAAAAAAATGTAGCAGAAGCAGAAGATGAATTACACACGTTTGATGCCTTACTTGTCAGAAGTGCCACGAAAGTAACGAAAGAGCTTTATGAAAAAATGACTTCATTAAAAATTGTCGGCCGTGCCGGTGTAGGAGTAGACAATATTGACATTGATGAAGCAACCAAGCATGGCGTCATTGTGATCAATGCACCAAACGGTAATACGATCTCGACAGCTGAGCATACGTTCGCCATGATTTCATCACTTATGCGTCATATTCCGCAAGCCAATATTTCTGTCAAATCAAAAGAATGGAACAGAGGTGCATATGTTGGTGCTGAGCTTTACGGAAAATCTCTTGGGATTGTCGGCTTAGGCAGAATCGGAAGTGAAATCGCCCAGCGTGCAAGAGCGTTTGGCATGACAGTCAACGTGTTTGACCCATTTCTCACAAAGGAACGTGCAGAAAAAATTGGCGTCAATGCGAAATCACTCGATGAAGTACTCGAAGTATCAGATATCATTACTGTACATACGCCATTAACAAAAGAAACAAGAGGACTTCTCAATAAAGAAACGATTGCAAAAACGAAAAAAGGAGTTCGCCTTGTAAACTGTGCACGCGGCGGCATTATTGACGAAGCTGACCTTCTTGAGGCACTTGAAAGCGGCCATGTCGCAGGAGCTGCACTCGATGTATTCGAGGTAGAACCTCCAACTGATAATCCGCTTGTGGATCATCCACACGTCATTGCAACTCCGCATCTTGGTGCCTCTACAAAAGAAGCACAATTAAATGTAGCAGCGCAAGTATCTGAAGAAGTCCTTCAATTTGCAAAAGGTCTTCCTGTCATGTCATCTATTAATCTACCAGCGATGACAAAAGACGAATTCAAAAAGATTCAGCCTTATCATCAGTTTGCAGGAAAACTTGGACGTCTTGTCTCTCAATCAATGAGAGAACCTGTAAAAGAAGTAGGCATTTCTTATGAAGGCTCTATTTCAAAACTCGAAACATCTTTTATCACAAAAAGTCTCCTCTCAGGCTTTTTAAAAGAGCGCGTTGATTCGACTGTGAATGAAGTAAATGCTGGAATGGTCGCAAAAGAACGCGGCATTAGCTTTAGTGAGAAAATTTCTTCCAGCGAATCTGGTTACGAAAACAGTATTTCTATTGAAGTCAAAGGTGATCTTTCAACCTTTACTCTAAAAGCGACTTACATCCCGCATCTAGGGGAACGCGTTGTTTCTATTAATGGATTTAATATTGATTTTTATCCAGATGGACACCTTGTCTACATCCAGCATACAGATGCACCTGGTGTGATTGGAAAGGTTGGACAGATTTTAGGCGACCACGATGTCAACATCGCAACAATGCAGGTAGGACGTAAAGAAAAAGGCGGCGAAGCCATTATGATGCTTTCTTTCGATAAGCATCTAGAGGATGAAATTGTGAAAAAATTAACGGAAGTACAGGATATTCTTTCTGTCCGCCTGATTGACCTTTAAAAACAGTGATAAACCTCATGCAAAAGCATGAGGTTTATTTTTTTGAAACCATTAACCGGTCTCCTGTTCGAATGAGGTGAGTGGTCAGCTCATTGATCTTTTTCAATTGTTCCACAGTCATTTCATGCGCCTTTGCTATTGACCAAAGAGTGTCCCCTTTTTGAATGACATATGTATTTTTTTCATGTCCATTTACATGAAGAGCTGGCTCTTTGAAACGTTCCTCTGCAATCATTTTGAGCGGATCTATCGCATCCTCTTTGCTGACTGACCAATTGCCACGATGTACCTCAAAATGCAAATGAGTGCCTCTAGAGGCTCCTGTGTTGCCAATGATGCCAATTGGCTCTCCTGCTTGTACTTGGTCACCCTTTTTCACAAAACGCTCGTGTAAATGAGCATAGACGGTTTCGTATCCGTTTGGATGCTGAATAAACACAACCTCTCCATATGTAGCCGATACATACGAACGCGTAACCACACCTTCACTTGCAGCAAAAATGGATTCTCCTTCTGGCGCAGCTATATCTAATCCCTTATGCGAGCCGCCCCTTGTCCCAAACAAGTCAGTGACTTCTCCTTTCACTGGCTCCACCCATTCGTTTGTCTGCTGCGCATGGGCAAATGGTGCTAAGATGAAGAACAAAAAACAGCTTGCACCTATGAAGCAATACCTTTTCATCAGTGACTCCCCTTCTTTGAGGTTCTTTTCATGACAGCTTAGTATACAGCAAGAAGGCTATTTTCTATACATTAAAAAAGAACGCAATGACTTACTTGCGTCCTTTAACGATCTTTGATGACAACTGGATTCGGCAGAGCCGGTACCTCTATTGGTTCGTTTAATTCATAAGGTCCTACTTGATCTGTTCCTGCATATTGGATGGTGACATCTGTAAAACCAAAATCTTTCGCTGTGAGCAGCAGACCTTCAATGAGTAGAATATGATCAATTGAGTCCGATAATTTTGCTGATGCTCCAAACGTGATGGTCACATGCTTACCTTTTGATGTCACTTCTTTAATGGATTCTTCTTTAATTAATGGTTCGAGCCCAGAATCACTCGACCGTTTCATGGCCTCTACCGCCTCTTCATAAGAAGAATAATGCGTTTTTGAGGGCACCAAAAAAGTCCCGCTCTTATTTTCTAATACGTAATAAGCTTGCTTTGTTTGTTTATCAATCGATACCCTGCCGATGCTTCCCCTTGCCCCTAATTGAAGCTGAGAGCCTTTGACAGATTTGACCTCCACTTGCTTATACCTGCTCCATTTAAGCGTTTCTTTTACCATATCTTTAAACCGATTGGCTTCCTTTATCGTATCAAGGGACAAATCATTTTTTAACTGAAAGACAAGTGTATTCCCTTTTTCACGAAGGTCCACCATCTCAAGATAAGATTGAAGCGGCTTTGTCATTTCAGGCAACTGCACCTGTTCATATGTGTTCATCATTTCCTGCAAATGGTCATGTTCATTTTCTTTTTCAATACTAATGGGAACCACTTGAGATGTTGATTCATCTATGTATGCAACCGTCATATACTTTTGCTTGTCTTCATGAGAAACAACGTGCGCGGTACCATTTGCTTGTTTGACCGGCTCTAATGTGGCATTCGCCTGTCCTTTGTCAGCACTTGATTCCATTTTCATCTGTTGATGCTGTTCTTGAGCTGCCGGCTGAAATAAATGAGGAGAAATTAAAAACGCCATAAATAAAACCACAACGGTTGCCACCGCTGGACCGATCCATCTGACACTTTTCTTTTTCTTCCCGCTTGCCATCAGCATCTGCTGGTATATCTGCTTAGATGAACGGTTGTCCTCCACTTTTGGAAGCTGACTTAGTAACACCTTGATTCGTTCTTCGCTCCAATCGGACCTGTTCGTTTTCATTCACTAGCTCCTCCTTCAAAAGCTCCATATGTTTTCGGAGCACTTTCAGGCCTCGGTGCTGCGTTGTTTTGACTTTGCTTTCCGAGAACTTTAGCGCCTTTGCCGTCTCCATGATTGAGTAGCCCTGGATAAACCTTAAAATGATGACAGCTCTTTGATCAATCGTACAGTGATCAAGTGCGGCATAAATTTCTTTTGTATTTTCATCCTGTACAGCTAGTTCGTCTGGGAGTAAGTCTGGATCTTTTACATCCTGCTTATCCCAATCAAACGTGCCGAGCACCCGTTGTCTAATGGTTTGCTGTTTGCGAAACCAGTCAATCGCCACATGCCTTGCAATTGAAAACAGCCATGTTTTCTCGCTGCTTCTTCCTTCAAAAGTTTTATATGAGTGAAGTACCCGAATGTAAACCTCCTGCACGAGATCCTCTGCCTGATTTTTATCTTTAACCATATAAAATAAAAACTGGTACAAATCTTGATGGTACGAATCATATATTTTTTGAAAGGTTTCATGCATAGGAAACCCCTCCGTTCACTTATTTTTGTCGAGTGACTCTTATAAAACGTTACATTACAACTTTATGACAAATATATTACAAGTTCGACAGTTTGGAAAGGGCTTTTTGTTTAACTTCTCCTTAAAAATTTCAAAATAGAAAAAACACTTCATTTTCTTTCGAAAAGAAGTGTTTCTCATGTAACAAGATTCTTCGTCAAGATTAGACGAGTTCCTGCTTTTTTCTCGGAATATAGAAGGTGAAGTGTGTACCTGCACCCGTTTTGCTGTGAGCATGTATAGAGCCTTGATGCGCTTCGACGATGTTCTTCACAATCGCAAGGCCAAGCCCAGTACCAGAACGTCCTCTTGTTCTTGCTTTATCAGCTTTATAGAAGCGCTCGAAAATAAAGGGCAGATCCTCTTCTGGAATTCCGCTTCCCGAATCTTTCACATCCATTTTCAGCCCGTTTTCCACCGATTGAACCGAAAAGTGAACCTCTCCGCCCTCTGGTGTATGACGAATGGCATTATCAATGAGATTCGTAAACACTTGCTCAATCTTATCTGGATCGAATACAAAGTACGGTTCATCCACTTGAATATTATACGTAAGATCGATTTGTTTTTCTTTCGCAATCCCTAGAAACTTGCGGTAGATCTTCTCAGTCAGCTCTTCCGTATCTGTTGATTCAAGATTCAGTGTAATATGACCTGCTTCCATTCTCGCTAGATCTAGAAGATCATTTACAAGTCGTCCCATTCGAAGTGATTCATCGTAGATAATTTGCGCAATCTCTTTCTTTTCCTCTTCTGATCCTGCAATATCATCTACAATCGCCTCACTGTACCCTTGCAGCATGGCAATTGGTGTACGAAGTTCATGACTGACATTGGCAATGAAGTCTTTTCTCAGTTTATCAAGTCTTCGTTCCTCCGTCATATCACGAAGGACTGCAACTGCTCCTCTGACATCCTGCTGATTATAAAGCGGAGACATAAGAAGAACCCACGTACGCCCTTGCAGCGTAACTTCGATCATTTGCTCCTTTTCTGTGCTGACAGCTGTATGAAATAGCTCGCGCGCTTCTGGCGGCAGTTCATCTCCATCTTTGATCTTCATATTTTGCTCATAATACCACGCCTGCAAAAATCGTTCTGCAGGAGGATTTGTCATCAAGATCGTTCCATCAATATTGATCGTGATGACGCCATCAGCCATACTGCTTAAAATATTAGACAAATGTTCTTTTTCTTGATTTAAGGCGGTGATATGGAATTTAAGCTGCTTCCCCATTTGATTAAAGGCGATCGCCAGTTCTCCAATCTCATCTTGCGTTAAAATAGGAATCTTTGTATCAAATTTCCCCTTCGCCAAATCTTGTGCACCCTCTCTCATCTTTCTAAGAGGATAGGTGACACGTGTTGACAAGAAGAAAGCGAATATAGTGGTCAGTACAATCGCAATTCCAGCGGCTAAGAAGATGTATCGCGTCGTATGTTTCGTTGTTTGTTCTACAGCGAGGAGTGACTGAGAAAGAAAGACCATGCCTTTTTTTCCGTTCGCCTCATATGGAACACCGACTACAATTCGTTCATCTTTTTGATTGCCTGCATCAGGTTCTGCACGTTTACTGATTTTTTTACGATCTTTCAGTGCTTGGTTTAAATCGCTGTCCGCTTCAATTTGTTTCTTTGTAATCGCAGGAAGCTTCCCGCCTTTTTCAGACGAATACCACTCTAGCCCGTCCTCTTGGATGATCGCAATACTCGTCAATTTGTCAGCGAGTTCTGATGTTATCGATCTTGCAAGCGATTGATCCTCATGGCTTTCTAAAATGACCGCTACTTTGTTCGCCATTTGTGTTAAATCAGATTTTGCTTCTTCTACATGATAATTCTCAATGAACTCTAAAAGAAGCACAGTTAAAATAGATAAAACGATCAGGACGAGGAAAAGAATGGTTAACCATAGCTTTCCTACAACACTTTTCCACAGTTTCATTCAGCGCCGACCTCAAATTTGTATCCGACACCCCATACAGTTACGATTTTTTTCGCTGCTTCTGGTGACACTTTATTCAGTTTTTCACGAAGTCGTTTGACATGGGTATCGACTGTTCGTAAGTCTCCAAAGAACTCATATTGCCATACTTCTTTTAACAGTTTTTCTCTGTCATAAACCTTATCCGGTGTTTTTGCAAGGAAATATAAAAGCTCATATTCCTTCGGCGTGAGGCTGACTTCTTTGCCATCAGCCGTCACCCTATGGGCATCATGGTCAATAGAAAGATGAGAAAACACAAGAACATCTTTTGTTGTTGTCCCAGTATTAAGATAAGACGTTTGAGACGATCTTCTGAGCAATGCCTTCACACGTAAAACAACTTCACGCGGGCTGAAAGGTTTGACGATATAGTCATCCGTTCCTGCCTCAAATCCTTGAACGCGGTTGGCCTCTTCTCCTTTTGCCGTCAGCATAATGATTGGAGTCGCTTTTTTGTCTCGAATTTGATTACACACTTCGATTCCATCTGTACCAGGCATCATTAAATCGAGCAAAATGAGGTCGTAATCGGTTTGAAGCCCTTTTTGAATCGCCTCATCACCATTTTCCGCTTCATCGATTTCATAATTTTCACGTTCTAAATACATTTTTAAAAGGCGGCGAATTCTTGCCTCATCATCTACGACTAATATTTTCGTTTGAGTTGTGTGTTCCATTAGACAGTCCTCCTGCTTTCTCCGTTGTTACATTCATTTTAACAAAAAGCCGAATTGAATCATAAAAGTTGGCCTTTTCCTTGTAATTATGCGTAGGAATGAAGCCCCGCAATGACAAGATTGACAAAGATGAGATTAAACATAATAATGGCGAAGCCGATCACAGCAAGCCAAGCGGACTTTTCACCATGCCACCCTCGCGACAAGCGAAGATGAAGATAGGCTGCATAAAAGAGAAACGTAATCAATGCCCATACTTCCTTCGGGTCCCAGCCCCAAAACCTAGTCCATGCAATTTGCGCCCAGATCATGGCAAAGATCAGCCCGCCTAATGCAAATACAGGGAAACCAATCGAAACAGCCCGATACCCAATTTCATCGACTAAATCTAGGTTCACCTGTTTCACTAGCGGTTGAAGCAGTGCGCTCAGTCGTTTTCGAATGATCAATCGAATGAGTCCGTATATAATCAGCCCTACGCTAAATGACCATAACACTGTATTGACCTTTCTGCCTGAAAAAACAGGCGGCAGCTCAACAAACGGCTCCAAACGATCTTCCGTCACAAGCTCCCCTTTATGAGGTCCGACAAGAGCTGGCAGCTCATAGACCATCACACTTTTTTCTTTATTTTTATCGATCCAATTAAATGTCGCTTCATATCCTGTCATTCTAAAGATAGACGTGACAGCGATAAATGCAAGTGTCACCACAATCATAAACATGACAAGCTCTAAACCAAACGTCTTCTTTCCTGGCTTTGTTTGATCCACATGCTTTAATAGAAAGATGACACCTGCCACAAAGCTGATGGCTAAAATGGCTTGACCAAGTGCTGCTGTTGTCACGTGAATATAAAGCCAATTACTTTGAAGTGAAGGAATCAGCGGTGAAATATCTGATGGGAACATACTTGCATAGGCAATAATCAATAAAGCGATTGGAAGTGTGAATAAACCAAGTACAGACACTTGATACACAAAATATAAAATGATGAATGCAAGCACCAGCATCATGCCAAAAGCCGTAGTGAATTCAAACAAATTACTGACTGGTGCATGACCAGATGCAATCCATCTTGAAATAAAATAGCCCAACTGGCTCAAAAAACCGATGATAGTAAGCGTAATGCCAATGAGTGCCGCCTTATTCCTGCGCGGTCCATCTTCTTTCTTTTTTCCTTTAATGGCACCACCAAAAAAAGGAACTGCCGCTAAATAAAATAGAAAAGCTGCAAATAACAGATTTTCACTGACTGCCGCCATCTAATCCTTCCCCCTTGCTTTTGCTGATACTTGTTGTATCAGGCAGCTCTTTTTGATCAACTGGCTGTTTGATGCCACTGCCGCTCAGTAACACGTTAAGATCGGACTTTAAGCCGAACCAGTTTTTGTTTGTATGTCCTGCCACCAATACTTTTCCATCCTTTGCCGACAGCCAGATTCTTCTATGCTGCCAATACATCCCCTGCACGACACCAATCATGAAAATGATTCCGCCTACAATAAGCACCCCTAGTGTTAAATCTTTTCTAACAGTTAACCCTGTGACGTTTTTCGTTTCAACCCGATCAAACTTCATTTTATATAGATTGTTATCAGAACCCTCTACTGTCTCTTGAATGGCGACAAAGCTTTTTTCACCTTTAGGTTTTTCAGGAGAAATCATTTCAAACACAAAAGCAGGATTATTGGGATTCCTTGTTTTCGTACTTGGTGTTCCATCATCGTCAAAATAAAAATCAGGCAGATAGCTCATCACTTTGACTTTGTAACCGCTACCAAGATCATATTCCGACTTAGGCTCCAGCAGATTAATCTTCACTGTACCGAAAGATTTTTCTGTATCTTTACGAATCAGCTGAAAGACCATTTGATCGAGTTCATTTTGTTTAAAATCCACTTGATACAATGAGAAATTGTCAAACTTGAGCGGTTCATTCACTTTGATATCGTGTTCTGTGACCTGCTTCAGCTTGGGCTTTTCACCAAATACAACTTCTCCTTCACGTTTGTATAAGATGGCATCCGTTTTATAGCTTTTCACCACTTGACCGTCGCCAGCTTTTTCAATGGCATTCTCAAACACTTCTTTTTCATTTCCAGTTTCATAACGATCAATTGAAAACGCATTATTTTTCAAGAAATATTGACCATCCGTACCTGGAATCGGTGCAGTTTCACCTTCTCTGACCCACAGCGTTTCGTCTACGTACATGCCCGGGACGAACCGGAGCATTGATCCAATGAGAAAGATGATTAATCCAATGTGATTGACGTAAGGTCCCCAGCGTGAAAAACGTCCTTTTTCGGCTAAAATATACCCATTTTCTTCTCGCACGCGGTAACGCTTTTGTTTCATTGCTCTAATGATGCCTTCATATGTATGCTGATCTAATGTTTTGCCTGTCTCGCTGAACAGACGCTGTCTTCTCATAAAGCCTTCTTTTTTGATAACCCCTTGGTTTTTGAGTGCTCGATAAAGAGGAATAACGCGGTCGAGACTGCAAATGACAAGAGAGATTCCGATTGATGCGACAAGAGCTAAAAACCACCAAGAATTATAAAGATCATGGAATCCAAGTGTATAATACAGCTTGCCAAACGATCCATATTGCTCTTCATAATACGTGGAAGCAGATGCACCTGGCGGAATAAATCGCTCCTGCGGAAAAATCGTTCCAAGCGAAGAAGCGAGCAGTGTAATGACAATCAGCCACACACCCACCTTAACGGAAGAAAAAAAGTTCCATACTTTATCAACAATCGTTTTGTTGTATGTTTGCGAGCGTCTTGCACTGCCGTCATATCTCATATCAAGCAGCTTCGAAGAGTTTTTCTCTTTAGCCGCAATGGGATTCCCGCATGATTCACATAGAACAGTACCGATTGGATTAATATGTCCACACTCGCACTTTACCTCTTTCATTCTATGACCCCTTTGGTTTAATCAAATTCATATATTCATAGACATTACGTTCTGTCATCGTTCCCTTTATGACTTTGATTACCTTGCCTTCAGGATTAATTAAAAATGTGGTTGGCAGCGGCGTAATATCATATGCCTCTGTCACTTGACGATCTTTGTCCAAGGCAACAGGAAAATTCACGCCATAGGATTCCATAAAATTTTTCACGGCAATCTTGGATTCCGCAACATTGACTGCAACAATTTCCACACCGCGATCCTTGAACACTTCATATTGATTCGCCATATAAGGAAATTCTTGTTTACACGGACCGCACCATGTACCCCAAAAATTAAGAAAGACACCTTTGCCTTTTAAGTCCTTTAACTCAATCCGATCCCCATCCACAGATTGAAGGACAAAGTTTGGCGCAATAGATCCTTCTTTGACTCGATCCTGTTTGGCAAATACTGAGTTATACATTGTATAACAAAGTGCAGCAAGCATCACGAGGAGAATGCCCGTCCGTATGAAAAACCGTCTTTTTTTCATCTGAAGTACCCCTTCCCCATAGACATTCAGGTAAATTATAGCATTCTCCTTCTTTTGATGCTTCTTCATTTTTTGAAGTTTATGTGAAAATTAAAAAGCGCTTTTCCCATGATCGGCAATTGCTCTCAGGCGCTTTACTTCATGTGGAGACAATTCTCTGCGGTCTCCTGGTCTCATACCTTCAATATGAAGGAACGAATATTGCTCCCTTTTTAGCTTTAACACATCATGGCCGATCGCTTCAAACATGCGGCGTACTTGTCTGTTTCTGCCTTCATGAATGGTTAATTGGACAATACAAGTTTGCTTTCGTTTATCAATAGAAAGCATTTTCGCACGGGCAGGTGCTGTTTTTTTATGATCTAACATGATTCCTTTTTCTAGCTTTCTAAGCAGTTCCTTTGATGGTATGCCTTTTAGCTTCGCTGCATACGTTTTATCAATTTCGTATTTCGGGTGCATGAGCTTATGGGCAAATTCCCCATCATTTGTAATCAAAATCAAACCGCTCGTATCATAATCTAACCGGCCGATTGGATAAAGGCGCTGCGGGATATCATCAAAAAAATCTGTGACGACCTTACGTCCTTTATCATCCTCGGCAGCAGAAATGACGCCGCGCGGTTTATAAAGCATAAAGTAAACCGGTTCTTCTCTTTCAAGCTTTAAGCCATTGACTTCAATTTTATCTGAAGAGCCCACCTTCACTCCGAGCTCTGTCACTGTTTGACCATTAACGGTAACTCGTCCTTCTTTAATTAATTCTTCAGCCTTTCGTCTTGAAGCGACGCCGGCATGTGCAATTACTTTCTGTAAACGTTCCATTTGTCTTTCACCTCATGTACTATCTTACTTGCTTGACCTAAAACAAACAAGCATTCGCGGAAAAATAAGCGTTTCGTCTGTCTAATTTCAGCTAAAAAGCGATTTTCCATCCATGAAATACAAAAAAGCGCCTGATTAGGCGCCGCTAAATAACAAACTGACGATAATCACAGATGCAATGACACCAATGAGATCTGCTAACAAACCTACTTTCAGCGCATCTCCCATCTTTTTAATACCGACTGCTCCAAAATAAACCGTCAAAATGTAAAGGGTGGTGTCTGTTGACCCTTGCATGACTGCCGCGAGCTGGCCAATAAAAGAATCTGGACCATACGTCGCTATCAAGTCTGATGTCATCCCAAGTGCAGCCGTTCCTGATATCGGGCGAATAAACGCAAGTGGAACGACTTCGGGAGGGAAACCAATCGCTGTAAAGACTGGTTTTAAAAGTCCCATAACAAAATCAAGCGCACCTGACGCACGGAATATCGTAATAGCTACAAGCATGCCGACTAAATAGGGAATGATGGAAAAGGCAATTTGAATGCCCTCTTTTCCTCCCTCCACAAATGTTTCATATGTTGGTACCTTTTTAATGGTTCCAGCAATCAAAATCCCTGCGATGATCAGTGGAATCAAAGCAAGTGACAGCCAGTTAATAAATGCCACAAGATCACCCCCGCCTGCTTCTGCGATAGTGGAAATAACGATCGATGATAATTGCACCGATTCCTGAAATGAGTGTTGCTAAAATGGTTGGTCCTACAATGTCTGTTGGCTGATCTGCCCCATAGGTCATTCTTATAGCAATGACGGTTGTTGGCACAAGTGTGATAGAGGATGTGTTGACCGCTAGAAATGTAATCATAGAGCGGCTTGCCTCATTTTTTCCGCCGTTTAATGCTTTCATCTGCTCCATCGCCTTAATTCCAAGCGGTGTAGCGGCATTCCCAAGACCAAAGAAATTCGCCATGAGATTGGACAAAATATACCCCATTGCAGGATGATTAGGCGGAATATCCGGGAATAGCTTTGAAATAAAGGGCCGACACAATTTACTAAAGAAATTTAGCAGCCCTGCCTCTTCGGCAATCTTCATGAGCCCGAGCCAAAAAACGAGGACACTAATCAGACCAATTGAAATAGTAACCGCTTCTTTTGAGCCCTTAAATACAGCCTCATTCACTTCATGCATCGTTCCATTAAACATCGCATAGACAAGACCGATGACAGTGAGAAATACCCAAATTAGATTGACCATGAAGATCCGCCTATAGATGTCTGAAAGACAGACTTAAACATTTCTTGAAAGCTTTTCTGAGGCATGCGGTTTCGTTTATTTTCGTAAAAAATCGGTAATTGCTCAATCACCTGTCCATCTAATAAAATGGTCATTTTCCCTACAACATCTGGGATGGCTTCGGCGTTTTTTTTCCATTTCTTTTTAGGAGTGAGCATTTCTGTTTCAATTTTGACAAGTTTTTTCTCATCTTCATTTAAAAAATAGTCCACATCACGCTTGATAAACGCTTTTTTTTCGTAAAAGGTCCCTTTTAACGAAGCAAGTCTTCCTTTTTCAGCAAGCACATACGTTTTGTAGTGATCAAATGCATATTCAAACATAGAGATATGATCCTTCCAGTCATCCGGCGCATTAATGGTCACAGCGATCAGCTCAGCATCCCCTTTTGCAGCGGTGGAGACGAGTGTACGTTTTGCAAGTTTTGTATATCCTGTTTTCCCTCCAGTTGAATATTCGTATAAACCGGTGAGCAGCTTGTTTTTATTTTTCCAATAGCCTTCCATTGTTTTCGCTTTATAGAAAGTCGTACCAGCAATTTTTTGATATTGTTTATGTTTCATCGCGTATTTTGTTAGGATCGCCATGTCATAGGCTGATGAATAATGATTTTTATGATCATCGAGTCCGTGCGGATTTTGAAAATTCGTATTCTCCATTCCTAGTTCAGCCGCCTTTTGATTCATCATAAAAATAAAGCCTTCTAAGCTGCCGCCAACATGCTCTGCAATGGCAACAGCTGCATCATTTCCAGAACGCAGCATGAGCCCGTATGTCAAATCTTCTAAGCTCACCTTCTGTCCTTCCTTTAAATAAATGGATGAGCCCTCCGCTTGAATCGCACGTTTTGATACTTTGACGGTATCTTTCATTTTTCCTGATTCAATAGCTAATACAGCCGTCATGATTTTTGTAATACTGGCGATTCTTCTTTTTTCGTGCTCGTCCTTTCCAAATAGGACTCTGCCTGACTGTCCATCTATTAAAATGGCACTTCTTGCACTCACTGATAACGAAATGTCTGCTTTGGCATGTGAGGAAAAAGGCAGTAAGAGTGTAAATAGAAGAAGGACTGCTGTTCCAATTTTTAAATAGGGCATGTTCATTCACGTCCTTGTCCGTTTTGTACAAGTGTATGCTCAGCTGAAAAAGTTATGATGCCTCGTCCATAAAAAAAAGCGCCTCTACATGTAGAGACGCTTCTTCGACTTACTTATACCATTTTCACTTGCTGATGAGAAGTCGTATATTCCAGCTCTTCTCTCATCGCTAAAAAGTCTTTTTCTAATGAAGAAAATAATTGTTTCATATCAGCGGATACTTCATGGTGAAAAACAATGCTGCTTTTTCCTGTATAGGCCGAACGGCTGTCTTCATACCATGTATCCTTTTTCGGCGTGAAAAATTCTTCAATACATTGATGATAAATACGGTGAAGCATCTGCTGTGCGGCTTGCTGCGGAAATGTCTGCTGCTGCCCCATTTTCCTGCAAACTGCTGCTGCATCCTCGCTGTACACTGCAAGCTTCCGTAATGTACTCAATATGTCACAATAATAGGCTTCCGCTTCGGGGTTTAATTGTTTCAAGCTTGATAAGGTGGCTTCGTTCAGAAAACCATTCATTTCAATTGCAACCTTTGATAAAAAGACGCCTGCTTGATCAACTTGAGCCTTTACATTCATATGTGCCATTTGTTTCTTGTTTACCTTCCCCTCATGGCTTTGTCACCATTTTATCTGTCATCAAAAGATTTTAGACCTAAAATCTTTTTTATATTTTATCATACATTTTTCCTTCGTTTGAACTATTTTATATCTTCAAATGTTTGATTGAAGTTTTCAAAAAATAGATCAGCTTCTTCTTGCACACCATCTGCTTCCACATTCTCTGGAAGCGGTGGTAATTCATCTAACGCTTTTAAGCCAAATTGCTCTAAAAAGGTCGGGGTTGTCCCATAAAGAATTGCTCGTCCCGGGCCATCGGCACGTCCTACTTCACAGAGCAATGCTTTGGCTACTAAGCTATGAAGCACACGCTCTGATTTGACGCCTCTAATCTCCTCTACCTCACTGCGTGTAATCGGCTGTTTATAAGAAACAATGGCAAGCACCTCCAGCGCTGCCTGCGATAAACCTTTGGATGGTGTCTCAACTAATTTTTTTAAATACATGCTGTATTCTTTTTTCGTCAGCAGCATATATGAATCTGCATATTCAATGAGCTCAATCCCTCGTTCTTGTTTTTGATATTCTTCCTTTACGGAAGACATAATGTCGAGTAATACCGACTCATCTACTTCAAGAACAGACATGAGCTGTTTTCTTGTTAAGCCTTCGTCACCTGCTGCATACAGCAGCGCTTCTAAGATGGCTTTCCAATTCACGATATCAAGCGTCATGAATCGTTTCACTCCCTATGATATAAATGTCTTCAAAGTTCCCTTCCTGCTCTAGCATGATTTGATGGCTTTTCATCAATTCGAGAACAGCAAGAAACGTCACGACAAGGTGTTCCTTTTGATCATGTTGAAATAGAGTCATGAAATTGGTCCGCTTTTTTGTTTTTCTTAAATGGTTCATAATCTCATTCATTTTGTCTTCAATCGGGATTTCTTGTCTTGTAATCTTTGATGGTGCTGGTTTCGTTATTTTCTTTCTGTTTAATACCTTTTGGAACGCACCTAACATATCATACACCGTTACGTGTAAATTTGTGTCCTTCGCTTCTGATTCTTTTGCAAATTCGCTTAAATCACTCGGTGGTTTTGTAAAGGCATTTTGCCTTTCTTCTTCGCGTTCCTTTAGTTCTTGCGCTGCATTTTTATACTTGCGGTATTCAATCAATTTGCCAATCAGCTCTTCTCGAGGATCCTCTTCCTCTTCGAGCAGGTCTTCATCAAACAGCTCTTCCTCTTGTTTCGGAAGAAGCATTCTGCTTTTAATACTCAGGAGGGTTGCAGCCATGACCAAATATTCACTCGCAACATCGAGCTCAAGCTCCCTCATCGTGTGGACATATAATAAATACTGCTCCGTAATTTTAGCGACGGGAATATCATAAATATCAATTTCCAACCGGTTAATTAAATGTAAAAGCAAGTCCAAAGGACCCTCGAACGAATCTATTTTCACCTGATATTCCAGCATCTTTTTCTCACCATTTCTACTGTCTTCTAAGTACCGTTTCACCGGCTAACCTTTAGTATAAGACAGGATAAAGCTCTCGTCCAATATAATTTCGGCCATGATGCCTTGGGCAAATCAAGAAAAACAGTGGATCCGCCCAAACCAATAAGGGCATTTATACATAGAATACCATTGTAATCAGAACTGATGAAAAAGGAGGCCGTATCATTATGGGAGATGGCTATAACTTCGGCGGAGGATTCGCGCTTATTGTCGTGCTTTTCATCTTGCTGATCATCGTTGGCGCGGCTTGGGTTTATTAAAGAAACAGAGCGTCCTTTTCACAAAAGGGACGCTCTTTCTTCTTTTCTTTTCAATATGTTAGACTGAAAGTGGAAAAGGAGATGACCGCTGTGTATCCTGAAGCGTACGTGGCTTTTTTACACGAATTTCATACAACAAGAGATTATTTTGAGTGTCATGAAATTCTAGAGGAATATTGGAAGGAAGATCCCCCTGAGCAGCGCAAAGAATATTGGGTCGGGCTCATTCAGCTCGCTGTTGCCTTGTATCATCAAAGACGGGGAAATGGAAAAGGAGCAAAAAGGCTCATTTCTAACAGTCTTCATTTGTTAGAAGCAAACCGTTCAGTATTATCGAATCTCGGTCTGGATGATGAGGCATTTCTGTTGCTTTTGCGAACGCTGAAAAAGAAGATGGATGAAGACATGCCCTATGAGAGTGTGATGCTGCCGATCAAAGATGAAGCACTTCTTTCTTTATGCCAAGAAATGGCCCAAAAAGAAGGACTGCTTTTTGGACAGGAAAGCAACTTATCCCATACATTTTTAATCGAAAAACATAGACTCCGTGACCGGACAGATGTATTGCTGGAGCGAAAAAAGCAGATTGAACGTAAAAAAAGCAGAGGACTGTAGCCTCTGCTTTTACATGTGTGATATTTAATTTGATTCGCTGTGACACTTATGAAAGAAGCCTTGCGTTAATTCATTTGGAATGAGTGTTTTGGTTTTAAATATGTCTTCCACGGCTAAAACCATTTCCTTGCCGATTCCTTGATCACGATGGGATGGATTCACACTAATATGTTCGATTTGTACTTGGTCGTCTGTTTTCAACACACCAATAGCACCTACAATATCCTCGCCATCTTTCCATAGGAACAGCTGCCGATCTTCATCCATTTCATATGACTTCATCGTCTGCTGAAGCTGTTTGACGTCTTTCTCACCCGGCATAAAGGACAGGAGTCCCATGGCAATTTTTTCAAAAGACCTCTTGTAACGAATTAACATATATACCCCTCAATATTCAAATTATCCTAATTTCCAGCAAATGTCTTATGATTCATTTGCTCATCACACATTATAAACATTTTTATACCGTTTTTAAACTCTTTTTCACTAAATTAAGAGAACGTTCGATTGAGATTCGCCATTTCAATAGCAGCTGCAGCCGATTCGCTGCCTTTATTTCCAGCTTTTGTACCAGCTCTTTCAATGGCTTGTTCAATCGATTCTGTTGTCAGTACACCAAAGATAATCGGTACCCCTGTTGACATTGCACTTTGAGCAATTCCTTTAGCAGCTTCATTACAAACGTAATCATAGTGAGTCGTTGCGCCTCTGATCACGGTTCCAAGTGTGATGACTGCATCATATTTTTTGGTTTCAGCTAATTTTTTTGCCATGTACGGGATTTCAAAAGCGCCTGGTACCCACACAACATCGATATCATCACCATTTGCTCCGTGTCTGAGCAATGTGTCTTCTGCTCCATCTAACAGTTTACTTGTAATAAAATCATTGAATCTCGCTACAACGATTGCAAATTTTAGTCCTTCTGCTACTACATGACCTTGTATTGTATTCATATGTTAATCATCCTTTTTTGTGATTTTTATTTTGTTTTGATAGTCGCTGTTTGATTATTGTTTAAATATATCTGTAATGCTTCTATTGTCAGCATCTTTAAATCATACTGTTTTTGGATCTCCTTTAGTTCAGAGACGCGAGCCATTGATCCATCTGCATTCATAATTTCACATATGACACCCGCTGGCTCTGAGCCTGCCAGTTTAGCAAGATCAACCGCCGCCTCTGTATGACCTGGTCTTTCTAGTACGCCGCCTTCTTTTGCAATAAGCGGAAAAACATGGCCTGGACGGGCAAATTCGTCTGGTTTTGCGTCTTTATTTAACATGGCCAGCATGGTCGTGGAGCGCTCAAAAGCACTGATACCAGTCGTCGTTGTCACATGGTCGATGCTTACTGTAAATGCTGTATGGTGTGCATCTGTATTATGTTCAACCATTGGATGCAGATTCAGGTGTTTGGCGATCGACGCATCGACTGGCGTACAAATGAGGCCTCTTCCATGTAAAGCCATGAAGTTAATCACCTCAGGTGTGGCATGCTCAGCAAGTGCCACAAAGTCTCCTTCATTTTCTCTGTCTTCATCATCCACTACGATAATGATTTCTCCTTGTTTAAGGGCATTTACTGCCTCATCAACAGAATGATACATACAATCGCCTCCTAGAATCCGTGCTCTTTTAGAAATGATGGGGTCAATCGAGATGGCTGTTTATCGCCTTGCTCTTTTGTTAAAAAACGATAAATGTATTTACCGATCATGTCACACTCTATATTCACGATATCCCCCATAGATTTAGTCGGGAAAATAGTTCCTTCAAGCGTATGAGGAATAATAGAGACTGTGACTTGTGAATCTCGCAAATCGAAAATGGTCAAGCTGACACCATCTATTGCAATCGAACCCTTTTGGGTGAGCATATCTGTGAGGGTCTTGTCCATCTTTAAATCATAGTAAATGGCATTACTCTTCTTTTCTATTCGGGTAATGACCGCCGTTCCATCAACATGGCCTGAGACAAAATGGCCGCCAAATCGTCCATTTGAGGACATGGCTCGCTCTAAATTCACTGGACTGCCTTTTGTCAGCTGATCCAGTGATGTCGATTTGACCGTCTCTGGCATCACATCTGCGGCGAACTGTCCTTTTGTAAAGCTTGTGACTGTCAGACATACTCCATTAATGGCGATACTGTCTCCGAGGTGAACATCTTCCAGCACACGGCTGCATGTAATGACAATTTCCATGGCATCTGCTGACTTTTTACTTAATGACTGAACGGTGCCAACTTCTTCAATAATCCCCGTAAACATGTGATCCTCCCTTTCTTTTCATTTGTATTTCTCACTTTTTAAAAAAAGCGATGTTAGGGACATGTGATCGATTGAGCACCTTCGTCGCTTTTTATGGTCCATACAAGGTAGATGAGGGATCACCTAATAAACACTGCATGCATCTATTAACAACAAAAACATACAGAAAGCCCCGGAAAAAATTCCGGGGCTGTGGTTTTTTTGCATCAGAAATAAGACTATGATCAACAAATATTTTTCGTTCATAGCTTTCTTTATCCTTCTCCCATCCAGACTTTCACTGTCGGCTTCAGCTTTTCACTGAATCAACCGTTAATAAATTAACGGGTCACGGGCTGTAAAGCATTTGCTTTATTACCGTCGGTCGGGATTTTCACCCTGCCCCGAAGGATACAATCGATATTTAGCTGTCCTTAGGGGCTATTATAGCGATCCTTGTTGTCAAATGCAACAATCAAGATTTCTTCAAAAAAAAAGCCTCCTTATAGGAAAGGAGACATGTTAATTTACGACTTTTACTACTTTTATCAGTCCATCTATTCTTTTTTCATTACTAAAGTAGGCTTTAATACGATCGCCTTTTTTCAGATCGGCCACATCATCTTCAAATTTCTTACCATTAAAAATGATTTTGGTGCCATTCTTTGCTTGACCGTAATATTCATCTCCATCAATTTTCGTAATGGTATATTCATAGATAGTGTAATCTTTATCATTATTTGTTAAGCTCTCGCCAATGGCTGTTGGCACATCTTCAATTTTCATGCCATTCATGTATAAATAACCTGCGCCTAAACAAAGCAGTAAAACAAATAAGATTGCCATTTTTAATTTAATTTTCCCCATATTTAGAACCTCCATCATCTGCACTTCGCCTATTTGTATGTTTTATTCCTTCTTTTATTGAAATAAAACCAAAAAAGCTGATTTTCATTAATGGTTACTTATATAACGATTCAGATAGCCCTTTGGTTCCACCTCTTAATCATTACATATGATACGAATATGCGTTCTTTATTAAGGGGGTCTTTTTCTTATTTATCAGTTCGTCCCACACGATACTGCAGGCTTTTCGATTATATTCTTTTTTCGAGTGCGAATAAGTCTTCCTCTAACAATTGTGACCGCTGAACAGCGATGCTGCGGCTGTCGCGAACCCCTTGATTATAATAGTAGCTTCCAAGGTTTTTTGTAATAAATTCTAGTATATTAATGGCTGCTAATTCACCAATCTCTTCTTCTCGTTCTTCGGCAAAGTAACGCTGAATGGCCATCATCATTTGATTTTTTTCTTCTTTAGTGAGTGTTTTCAAAGTCTCCCCTTCTTTCTATTTTCTTCATTTGCAGCTGGATATGCTGGCATTTCACAAATACGAATGTTTGTTCTCTTATCATATCATAAAAAAAGATTCTGTGCATGAATGCCCTAAAAGAAAAAGCGTATTTTGATGTAATGGATCAAAATACGCTTTTTCTCAGAAGGTGTCATAGGTGTTATCCATTTTATTTTAAAATGGATAGGATCGTCGCTACAGAATGATCTACAAATGAACGCTCTGGACGTGACTTCATGAGGACGGTAAGCCCGATGAAAGAAACGACCAGTGTCTGTGCTAAGGCTTTAGCATTCAAGCCGCTTTCGAGCTCACCTGAGCGAATGCCTTGCACTATCTTTTCTTCAAAAATAACCGAAAGATACATCTGATGCTCTCTTGTCAAAATTTCAAATTTCTCTTCGTGTGGAGCAAGCTCCACTATTGTATTAATGCAAAGACAGCCTTTACTTGGGCCATCTCCATATTCCTCTTCCACTACATCTGTCAATAATAGATGAAATGCTTCCTTTACAGATCGATTGTTTTGAAGTTTTGTTCGAATACGGGCTGCATGCTGCTTTGTATATGTGCGTAATGCAGCCTCAAATAATTCCTCTTTATCTCCAAAGGCTGCGTATAAACTTGGCCGCTGTATTCCCATTTTTGCAGTCAAATCGCTTAACGTTGTAGCTCTATACCCCTTTTCCCAAAAAAGCATCATTGCATCATTCAACGCTTTTTCCTCATCAAACTCACGCTGTCGAACCATCATCAATTCCTCTTTTCAACAATAAAATCCTTTCACGATAACAATTGTCTATTTCTTTATTTATCAGGATATCATTTTCTTTTCATTACTAATCAGTACATTATGATTGTATTTTGTTCAGGTAAAATTGTCAAACTGTCTTTCTTCTTTCAAGATTAACACAGAATAAATTCTTGACTTTAAAACATTTTGATGGTTATCCTTAACAGGAATCATTTTGTACCGATTAGTATAAAAAGGAGGTGATGCAATGAATGGTTAAAGATAAAATGACTCACTATATGGCACTACTTTTTGCAGCAGCCTGCGGGATGGCTGTTGCAAACATATACTTCGCACAACCGTTACTAGATTCACTGGCAGTCGAGTTTGGTATCACGTACTCATCCATAGGTATTGTCATTACGATTACTCAGCTTTGTTATGCGGCGGGGCTGCTACTGATCGTACCACTTGGTGATCTGTTGAATCGACGCCGGCTCATCATTGGTCAGATGCTTTTATCTGTGCTTGCCCTCATTCTAGTCGGCATCGCTCCTATCGTCACCGTCCTATTTATAGGATTAGCATTGGTCGGACTGCTCGCTGTAGTCACTCAGGTACTCGTTGCGTTTGCAGCAAGTTGGGCTGCTCCAGAAGAGCGCGGCCGTATCGTCGGCTTGGTGCAAAGTGGAATCGTCATCGGTATTCTTCTCGCCCGAACCTTTGCTGGTGTATTAACCGATTTTGCTGGCTGGAGGTCTGTATATCTTGTTTCTGCCGTCATCATGCTGATCCTAACTGGCGTATTGTTCCGAGTGCTCCCGCGTGATGACAGCAAAAGAGAGTCATTATCCTATGTTCATCTGCTTCGTTCAATGTTTACATTGTTTATACAAGAACGAATCCTGCGCATCCGCGGGATTCTAGCTCTTCTGATTTTTATCGTCTTTGGTACGTTGTGGACTTCACTCGTGCTGCCTCTCAGTACTGCGCCACACTCTCTTTCACATACTGCTATTGGCGCATTTGGTCTTGCTGGAGCAGCCGGAGCGTTAGGGGCTGCTCGGGCTGGCCGCCTTGCTGATCGAGGTTTTGGACAGTTCACAAGCGGTATAGCCCTTGTCCTATTATTCATTTCATGGTTTTTCATCAGTTTGACTGAACATTCACTTATTGCCTTAGTCATTGGCATTATCATTCTTGACCTATCTGTGCAGGCAGTACACGTAACGAATCAGACTATGATTTTCACAGTGCGGCCTGAGGCGAGAAGCCGGCTTACGGCTGCTTACATGATTTTTTACTCCATCGGTAGTGCGACCGGTTCAATTGTTTCAACCAGCATATACGCAAACTATGGCTGGAATGGGGTATGTCTATTTGGTGCCGCTATCAGCGCCACAGCCATTTTGTATTGGATCATCACCTACCGCTTAACAGAACAAATAACTGTAAAATCAGATACAAAATAAAAAACACCGCGTTTAGCGGTGTTTTAGATTAAGCATCTACAACTTCAACTTTTTCCATGCCTTGGCCTTGCTCCATATCAAGTACAGCCTCGATACCAGATGTTACCTTGCCAAAAACAGTGTGAACACCGTTTAAGTGCGGCTGCGGGTCATGTACGATAAAGAATTGGCTGCCGCCTGTGTCTTTACCAGCATGTGCCATTGATAATGAACCTCTTTCGTGCTGATGTGGATTTCCTTCTGTTTCACATTTAATTGTGTAACCAGGACCACCCGTTCCATTACCGTTTGGGTCGCCGCCTTGGCTGACGAAACCTGGAATCACGCGGTGGAATTTCAATCCATCGTAGAAGCCTTCATTCGCTAATTTTTCAAAGTTTGCTACTGTACCTGGAGCAGCCTCTGGGTAAAGTTCAAACTCAATTTTCTTTCCATTCGTTAATTGTATGTATCCTTTTTTCGCCATTTTTCACATTCTCCTTTCAGGTTAAACAACGCTCATTATAGCACATTTTCGGTAATGTTAAACATCCCCTGCTCTTCGATTGTCATTTACCTCTTAACTGATGATTGATAAAATAGGATTGCTTGATTCTTTTTTCCTAATAAAATGATATGTGACGAAATGACATGTTTTCATTTATTGGAAAAGGAACACATCTTAAAAAGAAAATTGAAACGTCGAGTCATTTTGTTACGTCTATATGATGGAGTACATTTCTGTACGTGTACTCAAAAGCTGAATTTCTCTTGAAAGAGGAACGCTTTCGACTTGAAGGAGGTCAACATGTTTAAAAAAATGATGCTTGGTATGATGGCAGCGCTCCTTTTCCTAATTGGTGCGCCAAAAGTCAGCTTAGCGGATGCAGCTGTCGGCGATGTCATCGTCACACTCGGGCAAGACTTAACACCAGCTGATCGACAAAAGGTGCTTGACGAGTTGAATCCACCTGAAAATGCGACAAAAATTGAAGTAACCAATAAAGAAGAGCACGAATATTTAGGAAAGTATATCCCTCGTTCTTCTATCGGGACGAGAGCATTATCATCTTCATCTATCACCATTGAGAAATCAGGTACTGGTCTGACTGTGGATACACACAACATCAAGACCATTACAGATGAGATGTATTTAAATGCTTTAATGACAGCAGGTGTCAAGGATGCCAAGGTTGTCGTCACTGCTCCATTTGAAGTATCTGGTACAGCCGCACTGACGGGCTTACTTAAAGCGTATGAGGTGTCAAGCGACAAAGCCATTCCAGAAGATGTGAAGCAGGTGGCAAACGAAGAGCTTGTGACTACTTCTAAATTAGGTGACTCTATCGGGAAAGACAACGCTTCTGCCCTTATTGCAAAAATCAAAGATGACATTGCAAAAAACGGTGTCCCTAAAACCACCAAAGAAGTAGAAGAAAAAGTCGATCAGGCTGCTTCTGATTTGAACTTAAATCTGACGCAGGATCAAAAAGATCAGCTTGTCTCGCTATTTGATAAAATGAAAAACATCAATATCGATTGGAATCAAGTAGGATCTCAAATTGATAAAGCAAAAGACAAGATTACAAAATTCATAGAATCAGATGAAGGGAAAAACCTTCTTCAAAAGATTTGGGATTTCTTTGTCTCCATCTGGAACGCGATCGTCTCTGTATTCACTGGAGGAAAATAATCCATGAAAAAAAGCTGCCTGTACCCCAGGCAGCTTTTTTAATTAGATGATTTCACTTTTGATTGATACGGTAAATCAAGTTTGACAATGTCCTCATAGGTTTCACGCTCAACCACAAGCTGCGCTTCCCCGTCCTCTACAAACACAACCGCTGGGCGCGGAATGCGGTTATAGTTGTTTGACATACTATAGCCGTAAGCTCCGGTACAAAAGACAGCCAATAAATCCCCTTGTGATAACTCTGGCAGATCGATATCCCAAATGAGCATATCTCCGCTTTCACAGCATTTACCGGCAATTGAAACGGTTTGATCATGCGTTTGACTCATTTTATTGGCACTTGCCGCTTCATATTTCGCTTGATATAAAGCCGGACGAATGTTGTCACTCATTCCGCCATCTACCGCAACATAATCGCGGATGCCAGGTACGTGTTTTGATGATCCGATCGTATAAAGAGTCGTCCCTGCATCTCCAACGAGAGAACGGCCTGGTTCTATCCAAATCTCCGGCATATCAAACTCATAGCGGGCCACGTTCTTTTTCACAGCTTGGATTATTTTCTCGACATATTCTGTCGCAGGAAGTGGTTCATCCTCTTCTGTATAACGAATCCCAAAGCCGCCGCCTAAGTTTAACACTGTAGAAATAAAACCAAATGATTCTCTCCATTCATCCAGCTTCAAAAAGATTTTATCTGCCGCAAGGACAAAACCAGCCGTATCAAAAATTTGTGAACCGATATGACAATGAACACCTAAAAGCTCGATCACTTCTGAACGAAGCACTTGTTTCACCGCTTCATCTGCTTGTCCATTGTGAAGATCAAAGCCAAATTTTGAATCCTCTTGACCTGTCGTAATGTAATCATGCGTATGTGCTTCGACACCAGGCGTGATGCGGAGCAATACTTTCACTTTTTTTGACAGCTCTTGACCAAGCTGTTCAATGAGCTTCATTTCATAGAAATTATCCACAACTATACAGCCGATCCCATGCTCTAAAGCCATTTTTAATTCTTCTCTGCTTTTATTATTGCCATGGAAATGAATTTTTTCTACTGGGAATCCAGCGCAAATGGCTGTGTGAAGCTCACCGCCTGAGACAACATCAAGAGATAATCCTTCTTCTTTAGCAAGCTGAAACATGGCGATGGAAGAAAATGCTTTACTCGCGTATGCTACCTGCGCTGTTAATTCTTCTTCTATAAATGCTTTTTGAAAGCTTTTTGCGCGCTCCCGTATTAAAGCCACATCATATACATAAAGTGGTGTCCCATACGTTTCAGCTAAAGAAACAGCATCAACACCACCAATTTCTAAATGACCGAGTTCATTTTGTCTGCAAGTGCCGTGTAAATACAATGTCATTCCCTCTTTCTCCGCTTCGGCTGAAAAAAGGCAGCTGCGTGAGCTGCCTTTTGCCTTGTCTCAAAGTTAAAAATACAATATCACAATCTTCAGCCACTTTCAATGAGCCTTAAGAATTTGGCGGAATTTTTGATCTGTTTTGAGGGTGAACGATGCTCGGTCTTACTTTTGAGCCAGGAACAGACGTCCGAATCAGCACTTGCCACAAAGCCTTCCCATTAAAAGGGAGGAACGGCCACATATAAGGCGTCTGCAATGAACGAATGGAAGTTAAATAAATGAGTAACAACGTAAAACCAATGATGAGTCCATTCAGTTTGAAGATCGCCACTAGTGCTAGGATGATGAGCCTGACAATCTTATTGGCGACACTCAGCTCATAGCTTGGCGTTGTAAAGGTACCGATCGCCGCCAGTGAAACGTATAAGATGACCTCTGGTGTAAACAAACCGACATCAATAGCGATTTGTCCAATTAAAACAGCCGCGATCAGTCCCATGGCGGTCGACAAGGCGGTTGGCGTATGAATTGCTGCCATCCTTAAAAATTCCACCCCGAAATCAGCAAGGAACACTTGGAGAATCACAGGGATATGAGAAGGTTTGTTAAACCCAATATAGCTTAAATTGTCAGGCAGAAGATTTGGTTCAAGGATAAAAAGAAACCAAATCGGCAAAAGAAAGGTAGAACATAAAATGCCTAAAAAGCGTACCCATCTTAGGAATGTACCAACGGCAGGTGCCTGGCGATATTCTTCTGCATGCTGAACGTGGTGAAAAATAGTGGTTGGTGTAATGATGACACTAGGGGATGTATCCGTAATGATGATGACATGCCCTTCTAATATGTGGTTAGCGGCGACATCTGGACGCTCGGTGTAACGCACTAGCGGAAAGGGATTATATCCTTGCTTAATAATAAATTCTTCAATCGTTTTATCAGACATCGTCAGCCCATCGACCTTAATTCCTGATACTTCTTTTTCTATAATATCTACAAGATCTGGGTCTGCAATATCTTCAATATAGCAAACACAAACATCGGCTTTGGAACGTTCGCCTACTTTGAGCATTTTGTATCGCAGCTTTTCATCCCGCACTCTTCTTCGAATAAGCGCTGTATTTACAATAATGTTTTCAACAAAACCGTCTCTTGCTCCCCTGACAACCTTTTCTGTATCCGGCTCCTCAGGCATTCTGCCAGGATAACTTCTAACATCAATGATAAAGGCGTAGTTTTCACCTTCTACAACAACTGCTACAAGCCCGGACAGTACTTGATCCACCGCTTCATCCAGCGTTTCTACCTTGGAGACCTGCTGATTGACAAGGCGGTTCTCGACTACATGTGCAAGATCATCTGATTCTGGTTCGTTATCATTGATTTCGATTAGTTCTTTTAATAAGTAGATGACATACTGTGTATCACACAATCCGTTTACATAGTAAAGCTGGATTTCCTGATCGTGTATATAAATTTTCCGAACACCAAGGTCAAAGCTGAGACCCATTCCGACATTTTCTTTGAAGTAATCTTCATTTTTCTTCGGGTCCCGGTACACGTTTACCTTGTCTTTCTTCATGGAAGCCACTCCTTTCTAATATTAATTCCACTGCTTTCATCGTGATTGGAGATCCCTTGCTCAGATCATCTTTCCGTCCCATCTTGCCAATATCTCCAATCCCGACAACGAACGGGAGATTGAGGGAGTCAAGACAATACACTGTATCCCCGCTCATTTTATGGGGCTCCATTTCGGGAAGACCGTGTTTGTCGACACCGTATTCTGTCAGTTCACCTTCCCGGTCAATGGAGACATGGACCTTTGTCCATTCGGCTTGGTGCGTCTTGGATGCAACTGCAATCGCGCCAATGACTTCGATTTCAGGGTGGCGTGCTACATGTTTCATCGCCGTCTCGCCTGTTCCTTCACCGGTCAGTCCAGAATCATCAAACATCACAAAGACTGGATCATACGGTGTTTTTAAAATCATCTGAACAAGTTCAGGTCCTGTCCGTTTGCTTGGATTTCCTTTTGAGCTGGAAATACATCGTCCGCCGACGTTTTTAGCGGCGAGCTCAATGGTTTTGGCAGCATATATATCTCCGTCTGTCACTAAAATGACTTTCCGTCTTTGCCCCATATTCGGTTATCCTTTCGGTTTAAAGATCAGTGCGATAATAAATGAGAATAAAATCGCAGCTGATATTCCAGCCGAGGTTAATTCAAAAATCCCGATACCGATGCCGATGAATCCATGTACATCTGCCTGGTGCATTGCCCCATGAAGCAAGCTATGACCAAAGCTGACGATTGGTACGGTTGCGCCCGCACCTGCAAATTCAATAAATTTATCATAAATACCGAATCCGTCTAAAATGGTACCTGCCACAACAAAAGTAGTCATGACATGTGCCGGCGTGAGTTTGAGTACATCTAGCAAAAGCTGGCCAATGACACAAATAAGTCCGCCTGCCACAAAAGCGATAAGATAATCCATTAGCTCTCTCCTCCTGCACGCTCAAATACGACACCGTGCGCAATGGTTGGAATGGTCTCTTTTTGCTGAACCATCATTGGGCTGAGTAGCGCCCCGGTTGCGACAACGAGTACTCTTTGCAGATTCCCTGCTTTCATTTCTTGAAAAATATGACTAAATGTCACAACAGCTGAACAAGCACAGCCGCTGCCTCCAGCGAATACGTTTTGATCGGGTGTATAGATGATTAAACCGCAATCATCGTGTTTTCGCCCAAGCTGGATGCCTTCTTCTTTCAGGAGATCCTTTAAAATCGGTGAACCAATGCCTGATAAATCTCCAGTTAAAATCAAATCGTAATCATCTACTGTTCTTCCTAAGTCTTCTAAATGCTGCTTGATGGTGTCTGCCGCGGCCGGTGCCATGGCCGATCCCATATCAAATGGATCTGTAATGCCGAGATCCATGACCCTGCCTACCGTTGCACTTGTAATTTGAATTTGTGAGGGCTCTTGGCTGATAATAACGGCTCCGCTCCCTGTTACGGTACTTGTTGCTGTATCTGGCTTTTGTCCGCCGTATTCGGTCGGGTTTCGAAATTGGCGTTCTGCGGTCGCATTGTGACTGCTTGTTGCTGCGATGGCTCTATTTGCAAAGCCACCATCAATGAGTGCTGACGCAATGGCGACCGATTCCATTGAGGTCGAGCATGCTCCAAACAAGCAGAGAAACGGGATCTTCAGCTCTCTTGCCACATAGTTTGCAGTGACGTTCTGGTTGAGTAAATCTCCAGCCAGCAACAGATCAATATCGCTTTTTTGCAAATTTGCTTTTGATAAAGCACTTGATATCGCATCATCCATGAGCTTCCTTTCAGCCATTTCCCAGTTCTTTTGATCACAGTGCATTTCATCGTATGTTTTATCAATTAAATGTCCAATTGGACCTTCTTTTTCCTTAGGTCCTGCAGCAGTTCCTTCTGCATTGACATAAAGCTTGTGCTCAAATACCCAAGATTGTTTACCTGTTAGTTTCACCTTTCATTCCTCCTACGAAAACATCTTTTCCAAGATGTATCGAATGATCCCTACGATATATGCCGAGACGACACCGAACACAATGACGTTCCCAGCGAGCTTAAACATATTTGTGGCAACACCTAAAACAAGCCCTTCACTTTTATGCTCAAGGGCAGCACTTGTCATACTGTTAGCAAAGCCTGTTACCGGTACGGCCGATCCCGCTCCAGCAAACTGGCCGATTCTATCGTAAATACCGATACCCGTTAATAGAGAAGAAATTAAAATGAGGGTTGCCACTGTCGGGTTCCCTGCTGTCTTTTCGTTAAAATCAAAAAAGTGGATATAGAAATTCTGCAGCCCCTCACCTATTAGACAGATCAAGCCACCTACTAAAAACGCCTTGATGCAGTTGAGGACATAAGGAGGTTTGGGCTGATACGTTTTCACCTTAGATGGATAGTTCTCTTTTAAACTCGACACGTGTTGTTCCCTCCAATTTCTTAAATATAAATAAGCCAATGAAATAGTGAACCAAATATCTTTCCTAAGACGATGGCCATGAGCAGCAAAACAATTTTCCCGTCCATTCCAATTCTTTTCGTTAATATAGGAAGTACATTTAATACTTCAGTAAGTGCAGCTGCAAGCATGCCGACAAAGATGCCTGATAAAAGACCGACCGGCAGCGCCAGCCATTTGGTTAAATGCAGATGTATTTGACTTAAGGTGGCCCAGCCGCCAACAACTGCCCCGCTAATGACTGCCGCCTCGTACCCTTGTATGAAGCGCTGCGTTTTGGTTAATTGCATTAAGCGGGGAATGATGCCAAGCACTGTAAGAAATGCCACAAATCCTGCTCCGACTGTTAAACCGCCGCCAAGTCCAACGAGTACGACAAAAAGCCATTTACCGATCATGGATATCCTTCAATGTTTCTTTATTTTCATTGAGTGCGACATAATGATCGAGATCGAGCTGATATTTAAACATTTCCACTTCGAGCGGACTTGGTTCTTCATTTAAACGCTTTTTAAATACATGATTGAAAAACAAAATCATGCCAAAGCCGAGTCCAAAGCTATATGGAATTTGTAATAAATACGGATGCTCAACCGTTTTCCCTGTGATCATTTCATATAGGCGGATATGAACGAGCCGCATACTGACATCCTCGTGGAAATTCATAATGGCAAGCGCCGCTCCGACAAATAATAGAATCCATACAAACACAAATAAAACGGGAGAAAGCTGGCGTTTGCCTGTATCAATTTCAACAATGGCCTCAGAGCCGCCAACGGTTTGAATGTCGATATCCGGCCACGTTTTTTTGATCGTTTTGACGACATGCATGATATCAAGAACGGCGATGTGACGATCCTTTTTGCTGACATGATACACCGGCATTTTGCTAAGCTTTTGCACAGCAAACTCATCACCAGTGATTTGGGCGACATCCTCTAAATAAATGAGCTGATCTATTCCGGTCTTGATTCGATGGCGCAGCCGAATAAAGATTTGTCCGTCCATCCAAGTCACTTCCTATACGAGGGGTTAAAAATAGTATGTGGTGAAAAATGGTTCTCATACTGATAGAACTTGATTTACCGGTAATTACCACACAAAAAAAGCCAGCCGAATTGGCTAGCTGTCTTTTTGATCCATTTGCATTTGGATTTGCTTTAAAATTTTCTTTTCAAGCCGTGAGACTTGCACCTGTGAAATGCCAAGTCTTTCTGCAACCTCAGATTGTGTCTGGTCTTTATAATACCTTAAATACACAATGAGTTTTTCCCTTTCTTCTAATTCCTTGATCGCTTCTTTCAGAGCAATTTTGTCAAACCATCTTTCTTCAGAATGATCGGCAATTTGATCAAGCAATGTTATCGGATCCCCATCATTTTCATACACTGTTTCATGAATGGATGATGGTGAGCGGACCGCTTCTTGGGCGAGGACGACATCCTCTGGTGTGATATCAAGGTATTCGGCAATTTCTTGCACGGTCGGCATTCTTCCATGAGACTTAGACAATTCATCCCTTGTCCGCCGGATTTTATTTCCGAGTTCCTTTAATGACCGGCTCACTTTAACCGTCCCATCATCCCGAATGAATCGCTGAATTTCCCCGATGATCATTGGGACGGCGTACGTTGAAAACTTTACATCATATGACAAATCAAATTTATCCACAGATTTCAGCAGTCCAATACAGCCAATCTGAAACAGATCATCTGGTTCATATCCCCTATTTAAAAAGCGCTGAACAACGGACCAAACAAGACGCATGTTTTTTTCTACGAGGAGGTCTCTTGCTTGCTGATCACCGTCTTGGCTTTTTTTGATGAGCTCTTTGACTTCATCATTTGACAGCTGGGCTTTTTTAGCTTGCTTTTTTACCTCCACATCCATATGAGCAGCTCCTTTAATTACAAAGCGCTTTGCTTTTTGATAGATGCTTTGTTAAACGGATGGTCGTTCCCATTTCTGGAGATGAGTCCACCATGACATCATCCATAAAATTCTCCATGATGGTAAAGCCCATTCCAGAGCGCTCTAAGTCTGGTTTTGTTGTAAAAAGCGGCTGTCTTGCTTCCTCAAGATCGGTAATACCCATGCCTTCGTCACGGATGGTGAGGTAGACGACATGGTCATCTAATGTGACATGGATATGCACCTTGCCATCTGGATTCCCATCATAGCCATGGATGATGGAGTTTGTCACTGCCTCGGATACGACGGTCTTGATTTCTGTTAATTCATCTAAAGTCGGATCAAGCTGAGCGATAAACGCCGCGACTGTCACCCTCGCAAACGATTCATTTTGGCTTAATGCCGAAAAAGTCAGATTCATTTCATTTCTCATGACGCCACCCCCAATGTTTGCAAAGCCGTTTGCTCTGAAGGCTCCATACGAATGATTTTAAACAAACCAGACATATCAAATAACCGATTCACTGCTGGCGAGATGGCACAGACGACCATTTCTCCGCCAAGCTGCTTAATCTCTTTATATCTTCCTAAAATCACTCCGAGTCCAGAGCTGTCCATAAATGATAAATCAGCCAGATTCAGCACAATGTGGCGAATGTCCTCTGTTTCCAAATAATTCGTCACCTTTTGTCTCAATGTTTCTGCGGAGTGATGATCGAGCTCTCCTGTTAACCGAATGCAAAGTACGCTCTCTTTTACTTGAAAATCAATACCAAGGCTCATCTTTTTATTCCTCCTTGCTCTATTTCGGATAAAGAGTGTTTCTCTTTTATAAGAAGCAAATCCTTCACCATGACAAAACTAGTGACCATTCGTCACATTTAGATGTTCTTTTCTTTTTCCTCATAGCAAAAAGACTGCCCATTCCAGCAGCCTTTCTCCTTTTATTTCCATTTCACAAAATCAGCCATTGCTCGTTTGAAGAAAGTCCAAATGCCTGCCTTTTCCATTCCTTCTTTTGCTTCTACAGGACTTTCATGCAGCACTTTTCCATCTTTTTTCAAGACGATCGTACCAAGTTCCGTTCCTTTTGAAAATGGAGCCTTGACATCATGAGACAATTTGATTTCTTTTTTGATCTGATCCACATTTTCGCCTTTTTTCGTTAGAAGGGAGATCGGTTCAGAAGTAACGAGCTGAATATTTTTCTTTTTCCCTTTGCTCACTTTGACCTCCGCCACATCTTGCCCTCGTTTGTAAAGCGGATGAGTCGTATATTGACTAAATGCGTAGTCCAGCATTTTGACTACCTGAGCGTTTCTGTCTTTCGGGGTGCTTGCGCCGAAAACAACCGCAATGACGCGCATGTTGCCTTTTTTAGCAGATGCAGTTAAACAGTATTTCGCTTCACCTGTAAAACCGGTTTTCACCCCATCGACACCTGGATAAAATTTAATCAGACGGTTTGTGTTTACAAGCCAGAATTTTTTATCTGTGTTTTGCCGTAGATAGTCTTCGTAGACACCTGTGAATTTTGTGATTTGTTCATATTTCAATAGCTCTTTTGCCATTATTGCCATATCGTGAGCTGTGCTGTAGTGGTCTTTTTCAGGGAGCCCTGTTGGGTTTTGAAAGATTGTTGAGTTGAGGCCAAGCTCTTTCGCCCTTTTGTTCATCTGCTCTACGAACTGTTCTTCAGATCCTGCAATATGCTCTGCCATGGCAACTGAAGCATCATTTCCTGACGCAATCGCAATGCCTTTCAGCATTTCTTTCACGGTCATTTCTTCTCCTGGTTCAAGGAAGATTTGTGACCCTCCCATGGACGCTGCATAGTCGCTCGTTCTGACCTTGTCTGTCATTTTTAGTTTACCCTGATCAAGGGCTTCCATGATGAGAAGCATCGTCATGATTTTGGTCATACTTGCGGGTGCAAGCTTTTCATCGCTGTTTTTGTTGTAAAGCACCTTTCCCGTGTCTCGTTCTATTAAGATCGCTGATTTGGCTTCGTGTGCCAATTCTGATGTTTGTTTTTCTCCTGGTTTTTCTATCTTTTCTTTTGCTATCGCTGATGGTGAAACCATTGAGATAAGGATCATTAAAATAAACAATGCACATATATGACGTTTCAAGTGGCAGACCTCCATTATCGTAATCCTTTCTATTTTTTCCTCATACAGGCTGTTTTATTCAGAGATCGTATGAATACAAATAAAAAAAGCCTTCTGCTAGGGTAGCAGAAGGCTCTTGGCACATGCTATGAGAGTTGTTTGACAATGTCTTTTACTAAATCAAGAAAACTTGCTTTCACTTTTTCCGTTACTTCGATCACTTCATCATGTGACAGCGGCTGATCCAAAATACCAGATGCCGCATTGGAAATGCATGAAATGCCAAGTACTTTGATTCCTGCATGACGCGCAACAATGACTTCTGGAACAGTCGACATTCCTACCGCATCTGCTCCAAGTGTTCTTAGGAAACGAACTTCAGCAGGTGTTTCATATGAAGGGCCTGTCATCCCTGCATAAACCCCTTGCTGTACAGATATACCTAAACGCTGGGCTGTTTCTGCTGCAAGGGCCAGCAATTCTTTATCGTACGGTGCAGACATATCAGGGAAACGAACGCCTTGACTGTCATTTGGGCCAATTAATGGATTGGTTCCCATCATATTGATATGATCTGTGATCAGCATGAGATCTCCTGGACGGAATGAAGTATTCACTCCGCCGGCTGCATTTGTGACAATGCATGTTTCAATACCAATTTCTTTCATCACACGGACAGGAAACGTCACTTGCTTCATATCATATCCTTCATAGAAATGAAAACGTCCTTGCATCGCGCAAACGACAGTGCCTTTCAGCGTTCCGATCACGAGCTGCCCTGCATGTCCCTCTACTGTTGAAACAGGGAATCCGGGAATATCTTCATATTTAATTTTGATTGGATTTTCAATCTCATCTGCTAAAATGCCAAGCCCTGATCCTAAAATCAATCCAACTGTTGGTACATATGTCGATGCTTGTTTAATATATGCCGCCGCTTCTGAAAACTGTGCTCCCACGAGATTTCCCCCTATTTGAGTTTAGATAAAAAGCTTGTTCCGTATTTTGGCATCGCTATCTTGAAATTATCTGCAACGGTTGCCCCAAGATCAGCAAATGTTTTTGCTGTTGGCAGTTCATTTGCTTCCTGATGCTTTTTGCTGTAAGCAATGAGCGGAACGTATTCTCTTGTATGATCTGTTCCGTGATGAACCGGGTCATTTCCATGATCTGCAGTGATCACAAGAAGATCATCCTCTTTCAACAGGTCAAACACTTCAGGAAGACGTGCGTCAAATTCCTCTAATGCTTTTCCATAACCCTCTGGATCTCTTCTATGTCCGTATAGAGCGTCAAAATCAACAAGGTTCAAAAAGCTGAGTCCTGTAAAGTCTGTTTTAAGTGTATCAACCAGCTTGTCCATTCCATCCATGTTCGATTTTGTTCTAAGAGAAGATGTGATTCCTTCGCCGTCATAAATATCAGAGATTTTTCCGATCGCAATGACATCGAGCCCATCATCTTTCAGTTCATTCATGACTGTACGGTCAAATGGTTTTAACGCATAATCATGACGGTTTGGCGTTCTAACAAAAGCACCAGGCTCTCCGACAAACGGACGAGCGATAATCCGTCCAACCATATATTTTTCATCTAATGTGAGTTCACGGGCAATTTCACAAATACGGTAAAGCTCATCTAATGGCACAACTTCTTCGTGCGCAGCAATTTGCAGCACAGAATCCGCAGATGTATAAACGATTAAATCGCCTGTTTTCATGTGCTCTTCGCCAAGCTCATCTAAAATTTCCGTACCAGACGCAGGTTTATTTCCAATAATACCCCGGCCAGTTTTTTCTTTTAGTTCATTTAATAGTTCATCTGGGAATCCGTCTGGAAAGACTTTGAACGGTGTGTCTATGTAAAGACCCATGATTTCCCAGTGCCCTGTCATTGTGTCTTTACCATTTGATGCTTCTTGCATTTTTCCATAATACGCAAGCGGTTTTTCATCCGCTGGAATTCCTTTGATTTCTTTAATATGACTCAGCCCAAGCTTCGCCATATTCGGCATATGAAGCCCGTTCATTTTTTCAGCAATATGTCCAAGTGTATCTGCACCTACATCATTAAAATCAGCAGCATCTGGTGCTTCCCCAATCCCTACTGAATCCATTACGACGAGGAAAATGCGTTTATACTGATAATCAGGCATTAAAAAGCGCCTCCTTCAATATTCTTGTCTTTTGACCTTACAAACAGTAAGAGGTCAGACATCTCAAGTATAAACCGTTTACAAGCCAGTTGACAACCATAAACGGTGTAAAGATGAAAAAGCATGACACCCGTTCATCGTGTCATGCTTTACTTATGCCCTTGGATGGAATTTGTGATACACATCTTTCAGTCTTGTTTTCGTCACATGTGTATAAATTTGTGTTGTTGAGATATCGGCATGTCCGAGCATCTCCTGTACAGCTCTTAAGTCCGCACCGTTTTCAAGCAGGTGTGTAGCAAATGAATGTCTGAGCGTATGAGGCGTCAGTTCCTTTTGAATTCCTGCTTCAATGGCTCGTTTTTTTAAGTTCTTCCAAAAGCCCTGGCGCGACATTTTTTTCCCGTGATGATTGAGAAACAAGGCATCGGACGGCTGTTTTTTTAACAGCTTGCTTCTTCCCTTTTCGATATATTCTTCAATTGCGCTTGCAGCAGCTTCACCAATTGGCACAATTCGCTCTTTTCTTCCTTTTCCAAAACAGCGAATAAAGCCCATTGTGAGGTGGACATCGGCAAGGGTCAGATCCAGCATTTCACTGACGCGAATGCCGGTTGCATATAAGAGTTCAAGCATTGCTTTGTCTCGGTAGTCAAAGGGAGTGTGCTGATTTGGTGTATCAAGCAGCTTTTCGACCTCCCCTAATGATAGAACTTTCGGTAATGTCCGTTCTGTTTTTTGCGTTTCAATGTTCCATGACGGGTCATCCGTTGTCACTTTTTCCCGAAGCAGAAATTGATGAAAGGAACGGATCGATGATAGATGCCGTACAGACGTTTTACTCGATTTCCCTTCCTCTTTTAACTGCTTTAAATAATGAATGATATGCAGGCGCGTGACATCGCTAATATCCGTCAGCTGTTCATGTGTCATTAAAAAAGACAAGTAGTTCTGCAAATCTCTTTTATAAGAAACAATGGTATTTTCAGAGAGTCCTCTCTCTACGGTCATAAAATGAATAAAGTCGGATAATTGATCGTTCAATGATTTCTACTCCCCGTTTTGATAAAAATAAATCAATCGGTCTTGCCAATTGTCTTGATTCGGCTGATCCATTTCCATCACTTTAATTGCTGCACCCTCTGGTTTATCATAACGATGGTAGCTTTCATATTCTGAATTTATCCATATCATAGCATAATAGAACAGGACGGTAAAACCTGTGAACAAGATAAATACTTTGATCACTTCACCTGTTGTTTTGAGCCATTTTCGCATGATCTTCAAGTCCTTTCTCACCTTCTCATTACTTCAGCATATGCCAGGTAGGACAAGGAATATACAGCGAAAATGCAAAAAACCTCTTCATCTTAAATGAAAAGGTTCCAATTCGGATTATTTGCCGGATTCATCATCATGACACCGGTGGCAAATACCATGGAATGTCAATCTATGATCCTTAATTTTAAATTTCCAGTCACGTTCAATAATCTCTTCGACATCTTCTAATAAATCATCTTCTATCTCATCGACTGTTCCGCATTCCATGCAGACAAGATGGTGATGGAAGTGAGCGGCTCCTTCTTTGCGAAGATCATATCGCGAAACGCCGTCTCCAAAGTTAATTTTATCAACAACTTTCAGTTCAGTGAGCAATTCTAACGTCCGATAAACAGTAGCAAGACCAATTTCAGGAGACTTCTCTTTTACGAGGAGGTATACATCTTCTGCACTTAAATGGTCTTCTTCATTCTCAAGCAGTACTCTTACTGTGGCTTCACGCTGTGGCGTGAGCTTGTAGCTGGAAGAATGAAGCTGTTTCTTAATTCGATCAATCCTATTTTCCATTGACTTTCCCTCCTACGCCACATTACTTGATCATTATATCAAATGATGTGCTGAGAGCCAACTATAATCATTTTAAATTGATAAATAAATTGATTATTAATTAATAACAATTATAAAAGAACACCTGCCAGCTTTTTCATCAGCATGAATGATATGTACGATTCAAAAAAAGATGAAAGTGCAGCAAGCGCTAAAATCATCAGCAGAACCGATGCATACCGGCCAAACCACTGGACGGGTGCTTGACTGATGTTTTTTTTCATGAAGAGCTGTCCAATGAGACGGATGGAAAACGCAATCGCACAGGTGCCAATCACTAAATAGGCTGGAATAAGCAAAATGTTTTGCGGAAGCACCGATACAAACGAGAGAAAAAATCCACTCAGCCCCATTTGATTCACGAGAAAACCAACAGTAAATCCAACAACAATTCCTTTTAAAAAGATCATGAGAAAGATGAGTGGCAGACCAATAATGGATATTCCCAGTATCCACATAAGGCCTAAATATTTCATATGATGCAGGAAGCTTTGTAAAAACATTTCTTTTGATTCTGCTGCTTTCTCATTCGTCAGCTGACCAAAAAATTGATTTAAATAATAGAATAAATCCTCTTTCTGGCTGAATGTCATGCTATTAACAATGATGGCCCCGAAGATCACACCCATTAAAAAGAGTACAGAGACAAATAAATAAATCGAGAGATGATCTTTTACGTGCTGTAGAAGATGCTCTTTCCAAGACTTTTTCCGCATGTGTCTTCCTCCCAAATCGTAAGGTTACTAGATTCTATGAGAGAGATTACGAAACATGACAGTTTTATTGAAAGAAAAAAGAGAAAGCAGCCTGCTCACTGCTTTCTCTTTTTCATTTATCGTGCGGCTTTTTGTACGTTCACAAGCCCGGCACCGTAATAAAAAGGTTCTCCAAGTTTTGTCGCCGTTTTTGACAGTCTCTCACGCACTTCATCGTTAGTCAGATTCGGATGTTTTGATAGAATGACAGCCGCAGCGCCCGTTACATGCGGTGATGCCATTGACGTTCCGCTCATGTAGCCGTATTCGTTATGAGGAATGGTGCTCAGCGTTGAAACGCCTGGTGCTGAGACTTCCAGTTCTTCGCCAACAGATGAATCAAAAGCTCTTTGCTTTTTTTGGTCAACAGAGGCAACAGCCATCACGGAGCTGTATTTAGCCGGATAGTCAATCGTATTGAGAGAGCCATAACTTCCTTCATTCCCTGCAGAAGCCACAATGAGAATCCCTTTATCATACGCTCGATCTACCGCTTCTTTCAGCGCCTCAGATTCACTTGCTCCCCCCATACTAATATTGATGACATCCATGTCATTCTCAATGGCCCATTCAATCCCTTTTATGATCCAGCTATAGTAGCCGTCACCATTTTCATCTGCCACCTTAACAGCATAGATAGAGGCTTTTGGCGCAACACCAACGACACCTACCTTATTATCTAAAGCGGCAATTGTCCCTGCCACATGCGTCCCATGTTTATGCGGATCTACAAGCGGATCGGACTCTGTCGGTACAAAGCTCACCCCGCCGGTGACATGTAAATCCTCATGTTTGCCGTCGATACCGCTGTCAAGAACTGCTACTTTGACATTCTGTCCAGCGTATCCTTGTTTATGTACCTTTTGTGCTTTGATGCTTTTGATGCCATATGGAACAGTTTGACTGCTTGTTTTTGCTTTTTGGTCTTCCTCAATGAAAGTTACTTCTTTTGCTTCATTCAGTTTCTTTTTCGATGTCTCATTCAACGACACTTTCATCATATCTATTTGCTCTATGGATTCTTTCACATGCCCGCCAGCTTCTTCTACAAGCTGTTTTTGTATTTTGTCTTGAACGGAAGAAGAAAAGCCGATCATGTACTCTTTTTTTGCTTGCTCCTTTGCAGAAATATCTGACGCGCCAAACATGACCGATGCCACAAGCACACTTGCCATACAAAGCCCTGCTCCAAATGACTTGACGTTCACGATACTCACTCTCCCTTTCGTTTCTTTTTGTCATTTAACTACATTTTTAGACAAAAAGAAACGACCGTTTGTCCTATTTTTTAAAATTTTTCCATTTATTTGATCTAGTTGTCACAAAAAAGCAAAATAAAAATGCTTATGATCCTCTTGATAGTGATCATAAGCATTTCGTCCTTTATGTTTTTTCATCATTTGCTGCAAGACTTCTTGTTTTGTTTTTGTCTTCCTTTCGTGTGTGCTAAAATGCGGCATGTTTCCTCTTGATAGTTCTGGATTACGGCTGTGCTGCCTTTGGATATGCTCTCGTTTTTTCTTTGCTTTGCTTTTTCCCATTTGGCAAAACCCCTTTCGTTGACGTTATGATACACGATGTTACATAAAAAAGATAGACGTAAATACGTCTATCTTTCTGTTTTTACCATATCAAGATGCGGAATCCCATCTTCATCATAAACATCTGAGACAGCCTTGAAACCAAATGATTCGTAAAATGACTTCAGGTAGGATTGCGCCTGTATTTTAACACTTGTTTCACCTAGTTCACTAAGCTTTTCCAAAGCCTTGATGAGCAGCATCTTTCCATACCCTTTTTTCCGGCCGGCCTGCGTCACAAGAACGCGGCCGATGGACGCCTCTTTGTACACGATCCCGTTTTGAAAAATTCGGCAATAAGCCACAATGGTGCCATTCTCTTTTGCGATGAGATGAATTGCTTCTTGGTCCCTGTGATCAATTTCAGGGTAAGGGCATGTTTGTTCTACAACAAACACGTTGACTCTTTCCATAAGAATCAAGTAAAGATCCTCTTTTGACAATTGTTCAAACGTTTGACATGTCCATTTAATGTGACTCATGATTGATATCCACCTTACCGTACACTCCGCCTCCACCAGCGATTAGTCCGACTTCGCCCTTTCTTGCTTTGATGATGTAGCCCGCTGTCTTTTCTGGCAGAACGGCTTTTAATTCTTGTTCTGTTGCTTGATGCAGAATATTCATCTCTGTGTGAAACACGGCTTTTAGCTTCTCCAGCGTTTTAGGTCCAACACCCGGAATAAACTGAAGTGGGAGCTGATGAACATAAGGAGGTCTCATTCTTTTTTCACTTTCTTGGTCAGCAAGCTCTTTTAAACGCTCACTTACTCCTTTTGTCATCCGGGTATGTCCGCATTCGTGGCACTCTTCCTGATCTGATGGGTGAGGTCTTACCCCGCATTTCTCGCAGGTCGTATGATAATACTTCCCAAGCCGCGGAGCAAGTCCATAATTTCCTGTGACAGCTCTGCCATCTTTTTCTTCAAGGGCTAGCTTGAATTCGGCAAAAGAGGCATGATCCATTTTGATTTTTGTATATTCTCGCGCGATTTTCCCTAAAGAATGGGCATCTGAATTCGTTAAAAAGGGATACCGGTTCAGCTCACTCAGCTGGGACGCCATTGACGTATCACAGCTAAGACCAAGCTCAACAGCATCAATAAGGTCAGGATCAAATACTTCCGTTAAAGAAGTGCTGACCCCTTTGCCGTATAGACTTTTATGCGGCGTAAAAATATGAGCAGGAATAAACAATCCTCCTAGCTCTTTTACTTTGTGCTGAAGTGTTTTCCCATCAACATAGAGGCGCTGTGAGCTCAAATGGACATTTTTCATATGAAGCGAAAGCCATGCGGAGAACTCAGACATTTTGTGTAGTGTGGGCATAAATGCCAGCACATGAATCGGACCTTTTGAATGGTCATCATTGATCTCTAATTCACTGCCTAAAAGCAGCACTGTCGGTCCAAATGATAGACCGCCGTCATTTAGTTCCGTGTACCGGCCTTCCTCTACACCCTCTATTAACTCTTCTAAGACTTCTGGAGATTGTGCATCTATCACACCAATCATCCCCATCCCTTTACTTTCTGCTGCTTCAATGAGAATTTGGTCAATTGTCAATGACCTTGCACCTGTAATTTTGACAGCTCTGCCTGTTCTTGTTCTGCCAATATGAATATGGATGTCTGCAAAAAATTCCTTCATTTTGTTGACTCAAGTACCTCTTGCAGTTGTAAGTATTGAATGGCATAGGCTGTTTTTGCATCGTAAATATGCTGATCTTCAATGAGGTGCAAGGCTTCTTCTAATGAAACTTCCATTACTTCGACAAATTCATCTTCATCCAGCTCTCTTTTTTCTTCAAGCGGAACTAGCTGATCTGCTAGATAAATGTGAACAATTTCATCTGCAAAACCAGGTGATGTATAAAAGGCCGTCAGCTTTTGAAGCTGCTGAGTTGTATATCCTGTTTCTTCTTCTAATTCTCTTAATGCTGTATGTGCCGGCTCTTCCCCTTTTTCTAGTTTTCCAGCCGGAATTTCAACGATGGCTCTCTCTAATGCTTTACGGTATTGTTTGACCAAGATGATTTTATTTTCGTCTGTACGTGCAATGACAGCTACTGCACCAGGATGTTTAATGATTTCGCGTTTGCCTTGTTTTCCGTTAGGCAATTCTACATCTTCAAGTACCAAATCAATGATTTTTCCGTTGTATAATTCTTTCGACGATAATGTTTTTTCTTCAAAGTCCTTCAATTTTGTCAGCTCCTCGTTCTACTTTCACTTTTTACTTCATTTATTTTAACATAGATGATTTAAGAGAAGCGAAAAGCGAAACGCTTGCTTCAATGCGCCATTTGAAATCACCTAGCTTGAATTCCTGATTTTTTTCACTTAATGTGAAAGGATAGGAGTGTGATGGAATTGAAAAAAAGACGTATTGGCACCTCAGATCTTTTAGTGAGCGAGGCGGCACTAGGATGCATGTCTCTTGGGACTGATAAAGAAAAAGCGCTCTCTTTATTAGATGAGGCCATTGATCTCGGAATTAACTATTTGGATACAGCCGATTTATATGATTTTGGGACAAATGAGGAAATTGTTGGGGAAGCCATCAAAAATAGACGGCAAGATTTGATTTTGGCGACAAAAGGCGGCAACCGCTTTGAAAAAGGCAAACCAGGCTGGGACTGGGACCCTTCAAAGGCGTACATAAAGGAAGCAGTAAAACAAAGCCTCAAGCGGCTTCAAACAGATTATATTGATTTATATCAATTGCATGGAGGCACGATTGATGACCCCATTGATGAAACGATTGAGGCTTTTGAAGAATTAGTAGAGGAAGGCGTTATTCGCTATTATGGCATTTCATCTATCCGCCCAAATGTCATTAAAGAATATGCCAAAAAGTCCAATATCGTAAGCGTGATGATGCAATATAGCTTACTCGACCGCCGCCCGGAAGAATGGTTCTCTCTTCTTGAAGAACAAAGCATTAGCGTCGTCGCAAGAGGTCCTTTAGCGAAAGGATTATTAACTGAAAAACCACTTTCTCAAGCAAGTGCAGCGATTCAAAAAAACGGCTATCTTCAATATTCATTTGAAGAGCTTCAGCAGATCATTCCTTCTTTAAAGAAAGTCGCTTATGACCTATCACTCACTGAACTGTCCATTCAGTATATACTGAAACATTCTGCGGTCAGTTCCGTTGTATTTGGCGCGAGCTCGGTGGATCAGTTAAAAGAAAACATAGCAGCAGCAAATGCACGTTCTTTAAGTGACCAAGAAGTCAAAGCAGTAACTTACTATACAAAACCGTTTGTGTATGAAGCGCACCGATCCTAATAAGAAAAAATCACATCATTTGATCTCGTCAGAATGTAGAAAAACTCATGTTTTTCTACATTTTTTATGTTTTCTCTATATAAAATAAGGAGGGGCTAAAAGCCCCGTTGTCTTATCTTGCACTTTCGTAATATGCATAATTTCCAGATTTGCCTTTAAGATAAAATGTGGTACCAAAACGACTGAAACTATTTGCAAAAGAACCATTATCTGAATGCATACATAATCGATTACTTGCACCTTTAAAAGGAGTTACAGAACAATCTACAATTGAAGTAGCCTTTGTACTCACATCTGCATTCGTTAACTCATTTGTTGCAAGAGCTTGTCCAGAAACAGGTAAAAGCAATCCTAAAGATAAAGCGACTCCAGCCATTGTTTTTCTCAATTTCACGTGAATCATCTCCATTCCCAAATTTTGTAACACACCTTCATTATAAGAAGAACGACCCTCTACCAAAAGGGTCTTAATGACCATATTTTCAATAAAAAGGAATTTAAATAAATCAATACTCACCTTTTTATTTCTGTTTCAAACATAAGCTATGGGATTTCGTTTAAAAAATCATACTGTCGCGATTCTGAAATGAAGTGATGTGAAGGAGGCAAAAATGCTTCTCTCTTTATGGACCTATGTTTATTCTCTGTGCATCTATCTCAAGGATGATGACATGAAAAAAAGGAAGCATCATTGCTCCCTTTTTTAGCTTTTATACTTTCTCCAGTCTAAATGGCTTTCATCTAGCAGCTCTGAAAAGCTTTTGTTTTTTTCTTTTTCTTTCTGCTGCCGAAGGAGGTCTTGTCGTTTTTGTTCTTCTCTTTTTTCTGTTTCGACGGCAAGGTTCTGTTTCATTTGAAGAAGCTGCTGTTTGACATCGTCCTTTATGCCGTCCTTTAATTTCGCTTGATCCTGCTTGGTCTTTTTCATTGTGCCTCTCTCCTTTTGACTTAGTGTATCATCCGTTTTATTTTCTGAGCAAGAGGCACGCCAATCTACCAAGATGTGGTATGATCGTCATAGAAAAAACTCCGGAAAGGAAGAATCGGCTAGATGAAGAAATGGATCGCTATATTTGCCTTCATATTATGTCCACTCGCTGTCATCGGCATTTTTTTCACCAATAAAATGATGTATATTCGAAAATTAACGGATGAAGAGCTCATCAAACGAGAATCAGATGGAGGCCATTATCATCACGAGGAATTTCAGGAGCTTAAGAAAGAGAAAGTGTGTATTCCTTCAGCATTTGGTTATAATCTACATGGCTATTTTGTGCCGCATCCTCATACAACACGCACAATCGTACTTTGCCACGGTGTGACAGTCAGTTTGATTAATTCCGTTAAGTATATGAAATTATTCCAAAAGCTCGGATGGAATGTGCTGCTTTATGATCATAGAAGACACGGGATGAGTGGCGGGAAAACCACGAGTTATGGATATTATGAAAAAGAAGATCTAGCAAAGATCGTAAAGTGGCTCAGACAAAAACTCGGAGAAAGTGCCATCATTGGGATACACGGAGAATCAATGGGTGCAGTCACGACCTTGTTATATGCCGCAAAGCCGGAAGCAAACGCCAATTTTTACATAGCAGACTGCCCTTTTGCTTCTTTTGAGGACCAGCTTCTGTATCGATTAAAAACAGATTTTCGCCTTTCAGGGCGATGGATTCTTCCATTAAGTGATCAAGTGTTAAAATGGCGGGACGGATACCGCATCCGGCAAGTTTCCCCTCTTGATGTGATCGATCAGGTGAAAGAACCTGTACTTTTTATTCATAGCCGCCATGACGACTATATCCCCTGTGAGCAAAGTCAGCAGTTATATGCACAAAAAAAGGGTGACAAACAGTTATTTATTGCGCCACACGGTGCGCATGCAATGTCTTTTAGCGAAAATAAGGAAGCTTATGAACAAGAAATTCAAGCATTTCTTCAAAGATTTGAATTGAATGAAAATAAAAGAGGAGAATGAACAGCAGTTCGTCCCCTCTTTTTGAGCTAACTTATGCGATAGTCACCACTGTTGTATGGTGTCTGCCCGCAAGCTCCATATGGCTCTCTTCCGATTGCTGCTGACTCATGACCGATAATCCTGCAGTTGCTGCCAATAAAAGAACTATCAAACTCGTTTTCATATAAATGACCCCCATTTTGAATTTTTGATATGGCTTGAATTTTCCTTTCGTAAAACCGGGTAGATACTTCAAACAGTCCAAGCTCATTGTAATAATGAGCCGCATCAAGTGCCAATTCCTCAATATCTGGGTATAAGCGCTTGTCCTCGAGCAGGTCTAATGTATCGTCTATGATTGTTATGTCTGCATCAACGTACAATGCTTTTAAGAACTGAAATTTGCAGATGTAAATTTCATCTTCTAATTCACAGGCCTTCATAATACCTTGTTGATAGAGGGTTAACGACTCTTCTATTTGTTTTTGTTTAAACAGGATTTGTGTCAGCATAAATAGTGGGTCTAGAGAGCGATTAAGATGGGTTAAATTCTCCTTTTCAAACACTTCAATAGAGTCTTTCAGATAACGGCTTGCTTCCGCAAGATCGTTCATTTGATAATAACAGTTACCTAAGTTGAAAAGGGCCGAACCTATGACTCGAGGGTTTCCAATTGAGCGTGCTCGCTTTAGAGCATTTTTAAAGTAGGGCAATGCATGTTCATAGCATTTCAAATCATCATAGTTTGCACCAATGACAAATTCACAGTGGATGATTCTCAGCGTGTACGTTCTGTAGGCAGAATACGTATCTAACGCTTGCAAGGCATAGTGCATCGAAAAGTGGGTTTGTTTCATGTGGTAGTAAATTTCTGCTAATTTAAAGTAAAATTCTGCTCTTTCTATATCATCTGATATGAGATTGAGCTTTTTTTCTGCTGAGCGGTAATAAGCAATGGCACTTAAGTAGTTTCTCTGTTCAAATTCAAACATTCCTGTGAAAAAATGAACATAGTATTCAAGCATATCCGTTAATTTCGTTTGTGAATGTTCGATCGTTTCTAGCAAATTCTTAATCTCTTCATCATTCGAGGCTTTCTTTGCCGGTTCAAAATATTCAAGCATTACCTTGTGGCGAAAATCCATCAGCTGGTAAAACAATAACAAGTTTTGATCCTGCTCCATTTCGAGGATTTCCTGCTCGATCTCCGCCTTCAGCTTCTCTGCTTTCATCACATGAAATCCGCAAATCTGCCTATACCATTCGTTTATTTTGATTCCAACCTGAGGCGATGACAGCTTGAGCTTCAATTCACTTTAGCACCTCCCTTCTCATATACGATACATGTTGTATTCTATCACATTTCCTCGAATGGAAGAAATATGAAATGTCATTTTTCGCAAAGTTTTCGGTATCCCGCAATAAACGCTGCGAATGCCTATTTTTCGGCATTTACAGCCATTATTTTTTTATTTCCAGCTTGCTCATTTTGTCGAATTGTTTGTTGAAAAACTGCTTTTTTTGCTTCAAAAGATCATTTTTCAGATTAGACAACCGTGCCGTTTGATGAGATGATGAACGCACGAAAAAAACCCTTTCGAAAAAGGGCTTTTATAATACATCTGTTACTTGGTCCATATTCTCTTTGATCCAATTGACAGCTAATTCGAGCGTTGGAAATTCTTCCGTTTCAAATGTGACTTCATCTTGAAGAAGCCAAACGTCCTTTTTCACCGAATCCATTCCACCTATTGACCAGTGCAAAAGGCTATAGGGATGATTGTTATTTAAAAACGACACCCATGTTTTATTTTGTGCCGTATTTTGTATCACTTTTAGCTTTTGATCCACTACATTTCCACCTTACTTTACAAGTATACCCATTCTCGGGCTGAGTATTTGTTGAGGACTTTTCAACATGAGTGTGTTGGCTTTTTCATTAAAATCAATCGTCATTTCCTCGTCAAAAAAGACCTTTTGTGCTGTGTGTATGTACAGCTTAAAGAGCTGATTATGCTTGAGCTCTTCCCATTCGCCTGTTCTTTCACCTGTGAGCCAAATCATTGGGACACCGCTTACCGCACAGCCGCACCCATCTGAATCATATCGAAGGAGCAGTTCTTTTGTTTCATGCGCTGCTTGTTGTTTTGTAAGGAACGCTGCTGCTGGTTCTGTTATATGAATATACATGCCGAACATCCTTTTTTCGTTGATTGTTACATTGTAACATATCAGTCATTAATTAAACATGTTCACGTACTGCCAGCTCTTATGTCTGATCGTTTTTCTTTAACTGCTCTGACCAATTGTACGCATCTTGTTCAATTTCTTTAATGAGCCCATCTTTTCCTTTCATATAACTTGCCATATCTTCAGGATATGCTTTTGCCAATTGACGCTTTTTATCGGCATAGGCTTTGGCACGATCAGGTGCAGCTTTTAAATAATCTCGGAACACCAAATGCCTTTTTACATCATCATGTCCAGCTTCATAGGCGTGAACGTGATGTGTTCGATTCAAGCCGCCTTTTCTAAAAAAACGTCTTCCCTTGAGTCCATTTTCTCCGAGCGGTTCATATCCAAGCTGACGAAACAGGTGGTTACATTCATCTAAGCGACTGATATGCTTCACCTCTAGCAATATATCAATAATTGGCTTAGCCGCCATTCCTATGACTGACGTACTGCCAATATGGTGGCCATATATCCAGTTATCGCCAACTATCTTTTTCAGCTTGTCATGCTCATCTTGAAATTGTTTTGGCCAGCTCGCTTGGTATTCAATCACTTCCACTTTTCGAAGCATCAAACGTTCCATCTTTGTTAACATCAGATTGTTTTCCACCTGCAAACGATCCTTCTGTTTAAACCCTAGTTTTTCATAAAGCTTGATTGCTGGTATATTTGCTTCCGCTGTTGTGAGCTCAATTGTTTTTTGATGCTGGATGATGGATTGCAGGAGCGCTGTCCCGATGCCTTGATTGACATGATGTGGATGCACAGCTAACCGGCTGAGGATGATCCGGTCGTCATGCAGTTCATATGAAGCGATCCCTAACAAATGCCCCTCTTTTTCAAATCCTATGAAAATCTCATTTGTTTCTATTATGTCTTTAACCGTTTCTTTTAAGGGCGGTAAATCTTGATAGCCAATTTGCTCTGCCTCCCGCTGATATGCAGCCAATTGGATATGTAACAGCTCTTTTGCTTGTTCTTTATTTTTTTGATCCAGTCTAATGATCATGCTTTCGCCTCCAGCTTTTTCACAAATAGCACCCTGTCTTCATGAATGCCGTCGTAATCTGAAAAAACTGAAATGCCATCGACCGTTTTATCTCCCTTTTCTATCTGAAAACCGAGCTTTGTATGGTAAGCAATCGAAACTTTATTGACAGGAGCTGTGATCGCCTTAATCGTTGTTCTTCCTTCCTTTTCAGCCGCTTCATAAAACGCTTGATAGAGAATTTTTCCAATCTTTAGTTTTCGATGGTCTGGATGTACCCCTACAAAGTGAATATACGCTTCATCTGAATGCGATTGCGATAAAAAACCGACTAAAAAACCGATCAGTTCACCTTTTTCAACAACGACAAAACTTGTTTGCTGAAAATGTTCGAAAAATAGCTTTGGCAATTTTGCGCGCAAATCTCTGCCTCCCCACCAGCTTTGAATGACGGATGTGACCGCATAAAAATCTGACGGCTTCACTTGACGTATCATGATGGCCTCGCCCCTTTTCATTTTTAGCTGTACCGTTTCACAAAAAATCAACTGTTTCAATAGTCTACCTGTCTGATCAATTGTTTGTAAAGGTGATGTATCAGCCTTTTTTCCTTCAGCTTTGTTGGTTCTTCGTCTTTTCGCGGTCATCTCCTTTTAAATCTTCACACTTATTTCAAAAAGTTCACTTTTTATGCGAAAGATCCATTCTTTTGTTATGTTAAAATTGTTCATATAAGAAATGGAACAAAAGTTTATTGGAGATGATGATATTGGTTTGGATTGTTACTTCACTTGTTGTGTTTAGTCTTTTAAAGCTGCTTGTCACTTCGCTGCCTTCTGGTGTTGTTGAACGCCTTTTTAGTCGTTATGCGGTGCATGCAAAAGTAACAAGTGATCAAACAACGATGACGTTTCAAGGACGTCCACTCGATGATCAGCAAACATCTGAAATTATTCAACATTTTAATGATGCGATCTTTATTGAACGCTATTATATTTATCCTGGTGACGAAGAACGTTTTCTTCATCCGCAGGAAGGACCAGCGCCGCTTACCATGCAAACAAAGCTTGGCAAGCATGATGTGACCCTTTATCTGTATCATTACGATGACCACGTGGATGTGGTGCGGCAGTTTACTCATAAGCCTAAGAAAAAGCTAACGGCCTATCGTTTGCGTTCTGAGCCGCTCCAAGCATCCAATAACTTGGCACATGCTTAAAATGGCTCATTTTACACAGATGAGACGAAGTGGAGACACTTCGTCTTTTTTGTATGGATTTACACTCTTCTCTTTGAATGATTTACCAGTATCAATTTCACCTTCTGGCGGTTAAAATATATACAGAACATACGTTCTAAGAGGTGAAAATGATGAATGAACGAGCCATTCTGCTTGTGGATATGCAGTCATTTTATGCGTCGGTCGAAAAAGTGGAGGCTCCCCATTTGAAGGATGTGCCGCTCATCGTCTCAGGAGATCCTGAGCGGCGGAGCGGGGTCGTACTTGCGGCCTGCCCGCTCGCTAAAAAACGGGGCGTACAAAATGCATCAAGATTATGGGAAGCACAGGAGAAATGCCCTGAAGCCGTCGTCGTACGTCCACGTATGCAGCGCTACCTTGATGTTTCTGTCATGATGACAGAACTGCTTGAACAATACACAGATCTTGTCGAACCCTATTCAATTGATGAACAGTTTCTCGATATTACGGGGAGTGTGACACTACTCGGTTCACCCCGCGAGATCGCCCAAAATATACAAACGACCATTATGAACCAAACAGGCATTTACGCACGTGTTGGCATTGGTCCTAATAAAGTGCTCGCTAAAATGGCCTGTGACCATTTTGCTAAAAAAAACACATCTGGCATCTATGAGCTTCGTGCAGACCGGGTGGCGGCTGATTTATGGCCGCTTCCGGTTGGAAAACTATTTGGCGTCGGTAAACGAATGGAGCACCATTTAAAACGAATGGGCATCAGTACCATTGGGACACTTGCTACTTATCCGTTAGACCGGCTAAAAAAGCGCTGGGGAATCAACGGGGAGCTTCTGCAGCGAACTGCTTTAGGACACGACCCTTCCCCGGTCACTCTTCACACACATGATCAGCAAAAAGCGGTTGGGCATCATATGACCCTTCCCCATGATTATGCGTCCTTTGAGGACATCAAAGTCGCCATTCTTGAATTGAGTGAAGAAGTGGCAAGACGTGCGCGCTTCAAGCATTATGTTGGGCAAACGGTGTCTGTTGGCGTAAGAGGCGCTGATTTTTCTCATCCGACTGGATTTCATAGACAAATCAAGCTCCATTCACCCACACAGTACGGGACAGATATTGCAGACGCAGCCATTCAGCTATGCCAGCAGCACTGGGACGGCCAGCCCATTCGCAGTGTAGGTATTACTCTCTCGCAGCTGCAGCCTGACAGCCAATATCAGCTGAGTTTATTTGATCACCATTTAAAAAAAGACAGACTCAGCAAAGTATTTGATGCCATCCATATGAAGTATGGACCTGCTGCACTCTTGCACGCTTCGTCACTAACAAGCGCAGGGCAGGCGTATCACCGCGCCGAAAAAATTGGTGGACATTACAAATAACGGAGGCGAACATCCATGAATCCCAATAAATTAACACCTGGATACAACATCATGTGGGAATCAAGCCGAATGATGCTCCCAGAGCACCGCGAACAGCTGCTTGCTCAAAAACGGAAGAAAAAAGAATACACGCCTCCTCCGCTGAGCACTGATCAGCTAGAGGAAATGAATTTTTTGATCACACAGTCGATTACAGAGGATCAAGCGATTTGCGTGACATATGCTGCAGCAGGTATGAAACAGCAGTTTTGGGGCTGGGTGAAAGCCATTCATTATGAAACGCAGCGCATAAAAATCGTCAATGATGAAGATGTTCTCCACCTGTCCTTGCAGCAAATTGCCGCGATTGATCTTGATTAAATGGTCTTTAAGTGATCGTACGAATCGGCAGATCTAAAAGACATAGAAGCATCGGCAGAAAAAACATGCTCTCCAAATTTGCGGGCTATTCGGAGCTCCTCTGTCATATGGCGGATGTCTCCTCCATCAAATTGTGTATTTAATTTGCACAATTTTTCATGTATGATTGGAACATCTTAACACTCAGGGGAGAAACAGCATGAAAAATAATTTACGTACTTTACATCCACTTAGTTGGACGATCATCATCGGCACCATATTCGGCCGAATGGCGACGTCCATGAGCATTCCTTTTTTGGCCGTTTATTTGACACAAGTCAAAGGGGCTTCAGCTTCTTCAGCTGGGTTAATCATTGCCGTCAGCTCCCTTATTGGAATCGTTGCGAGTTTTTACGGCGGCTATGTTTCTGACCGAATCGGCAGAAAAAAAGTCATGCTTCTATCCATCTTCGGCTGGTCATTTGTCTTTGTTGGCTTTGCGTTTGCAGATGCCATTTGGGTCTTCTTCCTCATGAATGCTTTAAATGGACTGTGCCGGGCACTGTTTGAACCGACGTCTAAGGCACTCTTATCTGATGTCACCCCATCAAGTATTCGGTTATTTGTTTTTAATTTACGGTATACGGCCATTAATATTGGTGTAATCTTCGGCCCGCTGCTTGGCTTATATCTCGGGTCATCGAAAACAACGTTTCCATTTCTTGTCGCTGCCTTTATTTATTTGTTATACGGATTAACACTGGCCTGGCAATTTCAGAAACATCCAGTTGCTGCTCCAGAAAGCACAAAACAAATCAGCGTCAAAAAAGCCCTTTCCATTATTCAAAAAGATACGGTCTTTAGCATCATCCTCATCGGCGTTACCTTATGTTCGTTCGGGTATTCGCATTTAAGCTCAACACTGCCTCAATACTTATCAGCGTCACCTATGATTGAGGATGGTCCTAAACTGTTTGGATATCTTTTGTCTTTAAATGCAGTGGTTGTCATTGTCGTACAATACCCGCTCATCATGATTGCGAAGCGCTACTCCACCATTTTGTCGCTGACCACTGGGAATATTCTTCTTGCCGGCAGTTTGTTTGCCATTGCTTTTTCACAGAGTCTCGGCATGCTTGCTTTCATCATTGTCGTGTTTACGATTGGCGAGGTTCTGCTGTTTGCGATGATGGATCTTTTTGTAGACAATATTGCAAAGCCTGAAGTGAAGGGATCGTACTTTGGTGCGATGGGATTTTCTCAGCTCGGCAGCGTCATCGGACCGTTTGTCGGCGGACTGTGCATTGACTATTTTGGCGCAGCCCATCCCCTCTCCATTTTTACGGTCTTGTCGATGATCACCATCGCAGGCGTTCCATTCTTACTCATAGGATATTACCGTTTAAAAAAGCGATCGGCGGTAGACGTAGCTGTTAAAGTAAGTGGAGATCATTAAAAAAACCGCTCTCTCGTTTGAGCGGTTTTTTCTTTATACCCGGCGGATGGCGATCTCTTCCACCTTGTGCTGATCACCTTTTTTCAAAATGAGATCAGCTCGATATTTTGTCGGCAAAATATTTTGATATAAATTAGGCCGATTCACGGTATTCCAAATCGTGCTTGCCATCTGATCTGCCTCTTCATCCGTCAAATCTTTATATTGATGAAAGAAGGATTCAGGGTCTTGGAAGGCTGTTTCCCTTAGTAAACGAAACCGTTCTTTATACCATAATTGAATTTGCGTTTCAGCGGCGTCTACATAAATCGAAAAATCAAAGAAATCTGATACAAACACACGCGGTTCATCCTTCAGATCATCCAGCGCTGGTGATTGGAGCACATTGATTCCTTCAATAATGACAATATCTGCATCCTCTACTGTTTCATACACTCCTTCTAGCCGGTCATAGGTCAGATGCGAATATACCGGGGCATGCACAGTTTGTTTACCTGATTTTAATTCATTTAAAAAAGACAGCAGAGCTTTGACATCGTAGCTTTCTGGAAATCCCTTCTTTTCCATCAGCCCTCGATCCTTTAATTCTTTTTGAGGATATAAAAAGCCATCTGTTGTCACAAGACTTACCTTCAGCCCATCTCCAAGCCTCGATAAAAGCGTTTCAATGATACGAGCCGTTGTGCTTTTCCCGACAGCTACACTTCCAGCAATCCCAATTAAAAAGGGAATTTTGGCATGATGCGGGTAGTTTAAAAAGGCATTCACATGCTGGTTTTTTTGTTTTTCTGCAAAGACATGTAATGTCAGAAAACGAATAAGCGGTATGTAAATATCTCGAACTTCTTCAAGCGATAAATAGTCATTTAATCCTTGCAGCGCTCTCGCTTCCTCTTCTGAAACAGATACCGGCATATATTCTCCAAGAGCGGCCCAGGCCTCTCTCGTATGGCGCGTGTATAACGTATTAAAATCTAGTCGCGTGTCACTCAAAGTCTTTCCCACCAATCTTCACTAAACTCGTAACCCAAAAAGACGATAATCCGATTGTAGCTTAAAATGAAGGCGCTGTCTTTATTTTTCAACTAAAGTTTGCTTCTTTTGCAAAAAAAAGCATTAAAAAAAGGGATATGAGGGTAAATAAGAGTATTCAGTACGATAGATAGAAGGGAGCACACCAAATGAAATATGTGATGATTGGCGGAGATGCAGCAGGAATGAGCTGCGCTATGCAAATATATAGAGAGGATCCAGATGCGCACATTGTTGCTTTTGAGAAAGGAGAGATTTTCTCATATGGACAGTGTGGACTCCCCTACTTGATCGGCGGTCTCATTGATGATCACAGAAAGCTGATCGCACGCAGTGCTGAAACCTTTCGTGAGAAATATGGAATTGACGCCAGATGCTTACACGAAGTGACCTCCATTGACCCAGAGCAAAAAACAGTGTCGGGTCATCATACGAAAACAAAAGAACCCTTTACAGAAAGCTACGACCGCCTCTTAATTGCGACAGGAGCAAGCCCTGTCACACTGGATTTAGACAGCCAGCCATTAGAAGGCGTACACGTATTAAAAACCATCCCGCATGCGCTGTCCATTTTAGAACATTTAGAAAAGGACATCACACATATCACGATCATTGGAGGTGGATATATCGGCCTTGAAATGGCTGAAAATTTAAAAGCGCTCGGAAAAAACGTACATATCATTCAGCGGGGAGCAGCACTCGGCCCGGGCTTTGACTCCGATATGGCAAAATACCTTAAAGAAGAGGCTGACGCCAAGGGTATTCACGTATCACTTGGAGAAACAGTGCAGCAATTAGAAGGCAAGTCACATGTCACAGCTGTTATCACAGACAAACAAACCATTCAAACAGATATGGTCATCATGGCCATCGGCGTCACTCCGCAAACCTCCTTTTTACATCATACCGGTATCAAGCGTCTTCAAAATGGCGCTATTGCAGTAAATCAATACATGCAAACCAATATAAAAGACATTTATGCTGCTGGTGATTGCGCGGCGACCTATCACCGCATCAAAAAATCACTGGATTATATTCCGCTTGGCACAACTGCGAATAAACAAGGGAGAATCGCAGGCTTTCATATGACAGGAACAAACCGGGCGTTTCAAGGCGTGACTGGAACAGCCATCATGAAATTTATGGATTTGACAGCGGGAAGAACAGGCTTATCAGAAAAAGAAGCAAAAGCAGCGGACATTCCTTTCTCCGTGATCACCATTGATAGTACGGATCACGCAGGGTATTACCCAGATACGCAGAAAATGAAAGTGAAACTAATCTACAGAAGCGATGACCATACCTTGCTTGGTGCCCAAATCATCGGCAGAAACGGTGTAGATAAACGGATAGATATCGTGGCGGCTGCCCTTTACCAAGAGCTGACCATAACAGATCTTGAAGATTTAGATATTAGCTATGCACCGCCCTTCAACAGTGTATGGGACCCGCTTCAGCAAGCGGCAAGACGGATATAGAAAGTGGCGCAATGAAGCCTGATCAAAAAAAGAAACCAGTTCAAAACCGGTTTCTTTTTTGTTACTTTTTCATCAACGCTTTGCGTGCTGCTTTTTCAAATAAAAATGGGAATAACTGATACAATTTGCTGCCAGCGTTCATCCACCCGGGCAGATTAATCTCTCTCTTTTTCGTCATCATGGCAGATACGACTTTGCCTGCCACCTTGTCCGCACTCAGCATCATAAAGTCAACGTTCTTCACATATTCACCGCTGCGGTCAGCGATGGTAAAGAAATCTGTTGCAATCGGTCCTGGATTGACTGTTGTTACGTGAATGCCTGAGTCTGCCAGCTCCATTCTAAGGCTGTTTGAAAATCCAAGAACGGCATGCTTTGATGCGGAATAAATGGCTGATTTGGGCGTCGCAACCTTTCCTGCCTGGGATGCGATATTGATAATATGTCCCTGCCCTCTTTGCTTCATCTCAGGGATGACCTTTTTCGTGCAAGCGATTAAGCCAAACACATTGACCTCAAACATCGACACCATTTCTTCGATGGACGCATCTTCGACGAGATCGAATACACCAAAGCCGGCATTGTTGACCAAAATATCGACCGGCCCCACTTCTTCATACGCGCGATCAATGTCATCGAGCTGGCTGACATCAAGCTGGGCGATGTGACACACCCCGCCAGCGCTCATAATTTTTTCTTTCACATCTGTAAGCTTTTCTGTTCGTCTTGCTGAAATTATGATTTCTGCGCCTTCTTCTGCTGCCAAGTACGCCATTTTTTCACCAATGCCCCCAGATGCGCCTGTAATCCAAATTCTTTTTCCTGTCAATCGCCCCATGCGTTTCACTCCTTAGTTTGCCCTGTAATAGACGATTCCGTCTTTTTCTGCTTCTTCAATTTGCCCAGCCGCTAAGAGCACATCAAGCTGACCGACTGTCTCTGACATCGTTAAAAATAAGGCCTCTTCATATAACACTGGAAATAGCTTACGGCAAAGATGAAAGGCCGTCATTTCTTTTTGTTTGAGCAGCTGATACATTGTGTTTGCCCGTTTTTCTTGTTTCTTAAATCTTTCTTCGATCAATTCATGGTGAGCCGTGATGAGCTGACCGTGTCCCGGATAAATCGTTTTGATTGGCAGACGCAATAACCGATTAAGTGATGCTTTATATTGAAGCAGTGATTTTTGACGTTCCTCACCTTCATCCGGTGCTTCCATTAACGGATTTGAGGAAATGGTCGTCAAAAGCAGGTCGCCGCCAATAAAATTCCCCGTTCTTTCGTCTAGAAAGGAAAGGTGAGACTGTGCGTGTCCGGGTGTTTCCATCACAAAGAAGTGTTCATGCCCGCTTAAACGATCACCTTCTTTTATGACCTCATCTACATGTGAAGTACAAGAATATGTATAAGATTGCTTCACCATTTTTTCACACTCATTTTGTCGAAGCGGCACACCTAACTGCTGAAAAAAAGGAACCATAAAGTCCACTTGGCGCTGCTTAAACACTGGATCCTGACTAATATACCGCTCATTTAGCTGGTGCCCGATCACACGGACATGAGGTTTCATCAAATTCAATAGACCGACATGATCTGCATGATGATGGGTCAGCACCACTTGATCAATATCGTCTATCGATAAACGATGTTCCTTTAGTTGGGTGACAAAGGCATGCTCTGCCTCTTCTGTCATCGGCCCGCAATCTACTAAGGTTACGGCCTCTCCTTTTAATACATATGCATGCACATCCCCAACGGCAAACGGCGTCGGGATGGATAATTGAATGATGTCTTCTTTCACTTTTATATGTCATCTCCTGCTTTTTGACTCATGATTGTGGGACTCAGTCTTCTTACTTCATTGTATCTTGCAAAAGGCAGACTGTCATGCGGTTTAGATGGGCAATTTTTTTAACTGCCCCTATTGACATAAACTTGTCCATCGTTGCATAATGAACAACAAATATATGATGCGCGATGACAAGGATTAGTAAGCAAAATAATGATGCAAGAGAGTGAGGTCCGCCGGCTGTAAGACTTCACCATCCTCTTATTTGCTGAACCTGCCCTTTGAGCTGTTAGGCAAACCTAAACGTTTCCCGCGTTAAGGGACTAGAGCTGAGTATGCATGTTTGCATGCTAATTGAGGGTGGTACCGCGAAAAACCTTTCGTCCTTTTCAGGCGAGAGGTTTTTTTATTTTCTACAAGGAGGAGCAGCTTATGAGTAAAATTGGATTTATCGGTGCAGGCTCGATGGCAGAGTCTATGATCAAAGGTTTATTAAAAAGCGGCATGATGTCGAATGAAGATATCATTGTCACAAACAAAACGAATGAAAAACGATTAGAGGAATTACAGGCGCGATATGGGGTCAAAACGGATTTCGCTCGGTCCTTTATTTATGAAGAAGCGGATATTCTCGTTTTTGCCTTAAAACCGAAGGATGCAGAAAGCGGAATTTCTGAAGTCCAGCCTCATTTACATGGCCAGCTGATCATTTCTATTTTAGCGGGTATTTCCATTGAAACGATTCAACACTACGCTGGCGGAAAGAGTGCAGTCGTTCGTGCGATGCCAAATACATCAGCGGCAATTCAGCAGTCAGCAACAGGTATTGCCGTAAGTCGTGAAGTTACTGAAAAGCAAAAGAAAAAGGCCGTCGAACTGTTTGAAACAATCGGGCACGTCACCGTATTAGATGAATCACAGTTAAATGCGGTGACAGCCATCGCAGGCAGCGGCCCTGCCTTCATTTATCATTTGATAGAAGGAATGGAGCGAGGTGCTTCGGAACTTGGAATGGACCAAGCAACTGCGAAATTACTCATTTGCCAAATGATTGCAGGCGCCGCCAATATGCTTCAAGACAGCGGAAAAGAACCTGCCGAACTGCGCAAAGAAATCACAAGTGAAGGCGGAACAACAGAAGCCGGTCTGAACACACTGGCTACCTATCAATTTGAAGAAGCTGTTGTCGATTGTGTCAAAACAGCCACTAAACGCGCAGCAGAATTAAACGAAATGTTTTCAGCAAGCACGTATAAATGAATTTGAAAAGCACCTGTTTTGATGACAGGTGCTTTTTCACTGCCTCATTGACATGATGGCTTTGATTTGATCCAGATGATGTTGTTCATGTAAAGCGATGGTTTCTGCTAATATTTGAACGGTCATCAGTCCTTCTTCCGGATGCAGGCCTGATTGTTCCCATATATCTTTTTCTAATAGCCGAAGCGTGTTGTATCTTCTCTCTTTCATCCGTTTGATCAATGCTTTGATCTCCTCTGCGTTATACCATTCATACGCTCTTTCTTTCACATACATTTCAGAATCATACGATTGAAAGGGCATTTGATCATCTGATATTGTCTGCTCTATCCGCTCTGACCAGACTTCTTCTGTGTCATACAAATGACCGGCGAGCTGCTTGATTGACCATTTCCCCTCCCCTAAAGATTGATCCAGTGTGTTATCATCACAAGCCTCCACTAGCTTCTCAAGTTCACGCATACTTTCCTGAAGCGATGTGATGATGTCTGTTTTTGTTAATATCCCAGTTTCCATTTAATGTTCTTACCCCCTTCAAATAAATGTAAGTCTTCATCAATATCATACTCTATTTATCTAAGTGGAAAGATCGTTTATTTAAAAATAGAAGCCCTATCATCAAGATAGAGCTCTTCACACATCTACTTACTTTTTCTCTAATAAAGCATGAATCGTTGATTCTAGTAATTCTGGCAAAATGCCAAAAGAGAACGGGACGTGCAGCCGTTCTGTCCATTTGTGCGGGTCCTTTCCTAATGGACCCACGTTGATGACTGGAACGTAAAGGGCTTCCTTTTCTCCTTGCGGTAAAGAATAGCCTTTTTGGTAAAGCGGCATATTGGTCGTGTAATGACCTACCTCCTGCTTTTCGAGCTGTAAGTAACTTAAATCAGACAATCCCGGGAAATATTTCACTTCCTCTACTTCAAGTCCGTACACCTCTTTTGCCTCTTCTTGAATCTTCTTGAATGTCTTCTGAATATGCGGATCTTCTGTTGAGGACACAGAAGGGTAAAATGGCGGACTATAAAATAGAACAATCAGCGGTCCTTCTTCTTTACAAAGCGTCGTCAGCTCCGAGACAATTTTCGTTGAAAAATCACGATCTCCAAGCTCACCCCGGTTGGCAAAGGCATAGTTGACAATGCGCTCAACCTCCTGTTCACCAGAGCGTTCTGCGGCCTTTTGATACAGCTCGTGATACGTGAGTACCGTAACCCGAGTGTCAATTGGTGTAAAGTGTTTGAAGCGCTGAAAGTCAGCTGTTTTTTGCTGAAGATTGGCCTCGATTTGGTCTGCTGCTTGTTTCGCAGTATCATAGAGAAGGCCGTGCAGTTCTTCACTTGAACGTTTCATCATGAGCACATTAAATAAAGATACGGCTGTGTGAGGTGTTTGAACGGAATAGGCTTCTTTCAAGTCCTTTTGCATTAAGTTCGTTGGGGGCGGAGTTACTTCACCATCTACTTCCTCACAATAATCACTATTGAGCTCTAACAGCCGGTTTAGTTCAGATACCATAAAATTCGCATTTAAACCTGAGAATGGCTCTCCTACATGCGTTTCAATCCCTTTACAGAAAAATCCGGCTAATACCTTTCCTATACTGCCTGTATACATATAATGATGTTCATCCCCTGGATACTTTTCAAACATGGGCTCACTGTTTAAACACGCGGTATAGTCAAGGTCATGCTTTTCTTTAAGCTCCTTTAGTTTCGGGACAGCCTCAAGCATTCCTTGTGAATTCACTTCTTCATCAGGGACTGTGACGAGCAGGACATTTCCATCAAATGTTTCTGTCATCGCTCTTTCCAGCATAGAAAGCTGCACGGTGAGACCTGCTTTCATATCCATGGCCCCTCTCCCAAACAGCCAGTCACCTGAAGCAAGGTCCTCTCTTGCCCTCGTTGGAAGAAGCGCACTTTTTTGCGAAAAGGATGCCATTAACTCTTCAGGCTTGCATGCCATGTTTTGAAATTCGCCGTAATCTTCTGTATCAACTACATCAAAGTGACTAAGAAGCAGCACGGTACGCCGCAGCGTACTGCGCTTCACAAGTGCCGTTAAATAATACCGGCCATCTTTCATCGGATGCAAAGCCAAATGATCAGGGTTCTGCTCAAAATAAGGCCGTTCCCTTAGCAAATAATATAAGTACTCCGCTAACGCGACTTCTCCTGTTGTACCTGATATGCTTTCATACTGCATAAGAGCTGTCAGGAGCTCCTTTAGTTCACTCTCTGTTTGCCATTTCATCCGTTCTCCCCCTTTGATGTCTCTATCTCTCCATTATACAAAAACGTGTATAAAAGCTATATTCTTTGAGCACCTTTTATGACGAAAGTTTGAATGGCTGTTATAATCGGCTATACAATTCCATGAGGAGGCGAAGGTATTTGGAAACAAAACTCTTTTCACCTTGGACATTAAAAGGTGTTACACTGAAAAACCGCATCGTGATGTCCCCGATGTGTATGTATTCATCTTATGACCGTGATGGGAAATTACAGCCTTTCCACTTCACACATTATATTTCCCGTGCACAAGGTCAGGCTGGCCTCATTATGGTGGAAGCAAGTGCTGTATCTCCTGAGGGAAGAATTAGTGATCAAGACCTCGGTATTTGGAGCGATGAGCACATTGAAGGATTTGCTTCATTAAACGAACAAATCAAAGCATACGGAACGAAGACAGCCATCCAGCTAGCCCATGCAGGACGTAAAGCTGAACTTGATGGGGACATCCTTGCACCATCAAGCATTCCATTTGATGAAACATCTAAAACCCCTATCGAGATGTCTGTTGATCAAATCAAAGATACCGTTCAGGCGTTTCAGGATGCAGCTGTACGGGCAAAAAAAGCGGGCTTTGACATCATTGAAATTCATGGTGCACATGGCTATTTGATCAATGAATTTCTTTCACCGCTTGCGAACCACCGATCAGACGACTATGGCGGTTCACCAGAAAACCGCTATCGTTTCTTAAGAGAAGTCGTAGACGCAGTCAACGCCGTATGGGACGGACCTTTATTTGTACGTGTGTCGGCTTCTGATTACACAACAAAAGGACTTGATATTGCAGATTATATTGGGATTGCCACTTGGCTCAAAGAGCAAGGAGTCGACTTAATTGATGTCAGCTCAGGTGCTGTCGTACAGGCGAAAATCAACACATTCCCCGGCTACCAAGTAACATTCGCTGAGAAAATAAAAGAAGGTGCCGGCATTCAAACAGCTGCTGTCGGTCTGATCACATCTGGTGTACAGGCAGAGGAGATTTTACGAAATCAGCGTGCAGATTTGATCTTTATTGGCAGAGAATTTTTACGCGATCCATACTTTCCAAAAACAGCTGCTCAAGAGCTCCGCACATCCATTGAAAGCCCGCGTCAATATGATCGTGCTTGGTAAAAGCTTTTAGGAAAAAAGGTGTCTATTTTTCGAAATAGGCATCTTTTTTGTTTTTAAGAGAAACATATCTGCCTTTTGTGCCGTCTTTTAGCTAAAGAACCACTTAGAGGAGATGGAAGAATGAATTCGGCAATGATTGAAAAAATGTATCATATAGATGGACACCATTTTTATACAAAACATCGTCAAGGCAAAAGGCAAGCCACGATTATCTTTGAAGCTGGCTACGGCATTTCTAGTGATACGTGGTCGAATATGGCCCGTGATATTGACCCAGAGCTTGGGGTTTTCTTATACGACCGTTTAGGAAATGGAAAGAGCAGTAAGAGCGGTGAAGGAAGAACCTTGCATGACCTCGCTGATGATTTAGATGCGCTGCTGAAAGAAGCCAATATTCAGCCGCCATTTCTCATCGTCGCTCACTCATTCGGCTCTCTTGTCAGCCGGCTATGGGCAAGCCGAAGAGGAGATGATGTCATCGGCATGGTGCTGCTAGACCCAGCAAGTGAGGAACAAGAGCAGGTGATCCTGCCGCTTTTATCAAAGGAAGAACGCACTTCATATATGGCGCAATTTACAGCAGAATGTACGCATGAGGACTTTCAGCAAATGTTAAGCACAATCAAAGAGGAGCAAACCCATTATGGGATGATGCCGCTTCTTGTCATTTCATCAGGTAAGAGCCGATTGTTTCATCCAGCGCATGAAGCTTGGCTCAGACTGCATAAACGCATGCTGTCTTTGTCATCCCAAAGCGGATGGATTCAAGCGCAGAACAGCTCGCACTATATTCATCATGATGAACCGCATATTGTACAGCTTGCCATCTATGATGTATGGTGCGCAGCCAAACAACCTGTCTCCTATTATCAAACTGCTAATTAAAACGAAAAACTCCTTGACCCATTATGAGTCAAGGAGTTTCTTTTATTTATGCCGTTGGAGCAGATTGACTTTTTTCTGAAAGCAGCTTTTCAATGCTGACAAGCTGAACACATAATGTAAAGATGTCAATCGCTTGCTCTAGTTCTTCAAGAGCCGGGAATGTTGGTGCAATGCGAATGTTACGATCAAGCGGATCTTTTCCATATGGATATGTTGCACCTGCACCTGTCATTGTGACACCTGCTTCTTTAGCTTTTTGCACAACCGCTTTTGCACAATGATCAAGTGTATTTAAACTAATGAAATATCCGCCATTTGGCTTGTGCCATTCAGCGATATCTTTTCCGCCAAGTTTTTCGTCAAGAATGGAAAGAACGAGGTCAAATTTTGGCTTAATGATCGCTGCATGCTTTTTCATATGTTCCTTCAAACCTTCTGGATTCTGGAAGAAACGAAGATGTCTTAGTTGATTGATTTTGTCCGGTCCGATCGTTTGAATCGATAATTGCTTTTGAGTAAAGCTCACATTGTCCGGGCTAGATGCCATCAGTGCAACACCTGAGCCTGGGAATGTAATTTTAGACGTAGACGCAAACATAAACACACGGTTCGGGTATCCTGCCTCTTCAACTGCTTGAAAAATATCTTTTAACCTATCAGGTGTATCCGTTAGATGGTGGACTGCATATGCATCATCCCAAAAAATGCGGAAGTCGTCTGCTTTTGTTTTCATTGAGGCTAAGCGGTCAACGACTTCATCTGAATACGTAATGCCGTCTGGATTGCTATATTTCGGTACACACCAAATGCCTTTAATTGCTTCATCTTCTGCGACCAATTTTTCTACCTGATCCATATCAGGTCCATCAGCCTTCATATCGACCGTGATCATCTCTATGTTAAATAGCTCACAAATGGCAAAATGACGGTCATACCCTGGGCTTGGTGCAAGGAATTTTACCTTTGGCAGCTCTCCCCAAGGTGTTTTGCTGTCACATACGCCGTGAGTCATCGCACGTGCAATGGTATCATGCATCATATTCAGGCTTGAGTTACCGCCGATGATGATTTGTTCTGGCTTTAAATTAAGAACATCTGCAAAAAATTTCTTCGTTTCAGGAAGGCCTGTCAAGCCGCCATAGTTTCGCACATCTGTGCCATCTTCAGCTGTCATTGCATCCTTTGATGTCACAACATCGAGCATGCCCATAGACAAATCGAGCTGTTTTGGTGAAGGCTTCCCTCTAGACATGTCTAAGTGCAAGTTTTTACTTTTGTAAGTTTCATACTCATTTTGTAGTGCCACATATAGGTCATTCAATTCTGCTTCACTTAATGCTGTAAAACCGCTCATCTTTGATTGTGCCTCCCGTATTCTTCATAGTTTAATTCGTCATTTGTTTTTTCTTCACCATTTTACCACTACCTGAAAAAGAGCGTCATCATAAATATCAAAAAAATCACACAACTTTTTTTGACGATTCATCCAATTTTTACAGGGTGCGTTCAATGGGGAAAGAAGAGAAATCATGTGCAGCTTCTGTCAGCGGGAATATATCGCGGGCTTCTTTCAACAGTTGTTTCAGTGCCTCTTCTCCTTGGTAACGTGCACTTATATGGGTCAAAATGAGCCTTTTTGCGCCTGCTTCCTGTGCTGTTTTCGCTGCTTGTTCTGTTGTGCTGTGATAATAATTGTAGGCTAAATCTGCATCTTCTTTACCGAATGTTGCTTCATGGACTAACACATCCGCATTTTTGGCAAGCCTTGTTATATTCTCGCACAAACGGGTATCTCCTGAAAATGCAACGATTCTCCCTTTTTTAGGGGGTTCCAAATAATCGGTTCCATCGATGGTTCTTCCATCTTCGAGTGTCACGGTTTCCCCATTTTTCAACTTCTGATACAAAGGTCCAGGTTTTACACCCATTTCTTTTAGGTCTTCGGCTTTTAATGAACCAGCCAGATCTTTTTCCACAACCCGGTAGCCGTAAGCTGGAATCCCGTGAGAGACTCTTCTTGCTTCTACTTGAAAGGTATCATCTTCAAATACGATCCCTTCTTCTATTTCTATGATATGCAGCGGATATGTCAAATGCGTTTGCGAGGCTGAAAGTGATGCGTTTACAAAGGCCTTGATGCCCTTTGGTCCATAGATCGTCAATTCATCCTCCCCGCCTTGAAAGGATCTGCTGCCAAGAAGTCCCGGAAGGCCATATACATGATCTCCGTGCATATGTGTGATAAATATTTTCTCGATCTTTCTCGGTTTAATCGTTGTATGTAAGATTTGGTGCTGTGTTGCTTCTCCGCAATCAAAAAGCCACACTGCATTTCGTTCTTCTAAAAGCTTTAGCGCTGTGCAAGTGACGTTTCTTGTTTTTGCAGGAATGCCTGCACCTGTTCCTAAAAAGAGCAGTTCCATTACTTTTCCTCCTAAAGCCGGTATACAATATCTTCATTCATATAGAATACATGAAGACAAGGTAAATGTGAATTCAGCGGAATTTTTGAAAAAAGTGAAACGAGAGCAGAAAAAGTCGAATCAAATGTTTGCTTTACGAACAATGAACCTTTAAAATAAAGAAAATGTACATACATTCTCGGTTTTTACAACAATGCTACGAATAAAGTGAGGTACTTCTCGTGAATACAGAAACTAATAACCCTAAAGCAGTCATTGTCATTTTTGGCGCAACAGGAGACCTTGCCAAACGCAAGCTCTACCCTTCTATACATAGACTTTATCATAGCGGAAAGCTCGGTGATCAATTCGCTGTTGTCGGAGTTGGACGCCGTCCGTGGTCTCATGAGGACCTCAGATCTGTGGTAAAGGAATCTGTTTCTTCTGATGATGCAGAAGCGAAAACAGAAGAGTTCATTTCACATTTCTATTATCACGATTTTGACGTATCAAGCCCTGCTTCCTATCAATCACTTAACACGCTTCTAACAGGCCTTGAAGATACGTACAGTATTCCAAATAACCGCATGTTCTATTTAGCTATGGCACCTGAATTCTTCGGAACGATTGCGAAGTTCCTAAAGAGTGAGGGCGTATCAGAAACAACCGGCTGGTCACGACTTGTCATTGAAAAGCCATTTGGGCATGATCTGCCAAGTGCGAAAACATTAAATGAAGAAATTCGTGATGCATTCACAGAAGATCAAATTTATCGTATTGACCACTATCTTGGTAAGCAAATGGTTCAAAACATTGAGGTTATCCGTTTTGCGAATGCCATCTTTGAACCGCTTTGGACAAACCGCTATATTTCAAACATTCAAATTACATCCAGTGAATCATTGGGGGTTGAAGACCGGGCTCGATATTACGAAAATTCTGGTGCACTAAGAGATATGGTCCAAAACCATATGCTTCAAATGGTTGCCCTTTTAGCAATGGAGCCGCCAATTAAACTGAATACAGAGGAAATCCGCAGCGAAAAACGGAAAGTATTGCGCGCTCTTCGTCCTTTCTCTAAAGATGAGGTCGATCAATTCTTTGTCCGCGGACAGTATGATACGGGTACGATTGATGGCAGCGTGGTTCCTTCTTATTTGGAAGAACAAAATGTTGACCCGAACTCAAACACAGAAACATTTGTTGCTGGGAAATTGCTGATTGATAACTTTAGATGGGCCGGGGTGCCATTTTACATTCGTACAGGAAAACGGTTAGAAAAGAAATCTACTCAAATCGTGGTTCAATTTAAAGACATTCCAATGAACCTGTACTATGGTAACGGAAATGCCATGCATCCAAACCTACTTGTCATTCATATTCAGCCAGATGAAGGCATCACCCTTCACCTGAATGCTCGCAAGCTGGATGGCGGCACGTATGCGAAACCGATTAAACTCGACTACCAAACAAACTATAACGACATCATGAATACACCAGAAGCATATGAAAAACTGATTCATGACTGCTTACTAGGCGATGCAACAAACTTTGCTCACTGGGATGAAGTAGCACTTTCTTGGAACTTCGTTGATCCGATTTCTGAGAAATGGGCAGAAAACAAAACATTAAAACCAAACTATCCTGCTGGTTCTATGGGACCGAAAGAAGCGGATGAGCTTCTAGAAAAAGATGGATATCATTGGTGGAACATATAAAATCAAATGAAAAAAGAGCAGTCTCCCTTGGGGGTTCTGCTCTTTTTTTAACGTCCTGTTTTCGTGATTTCAACCGTTGAAAAGTCAAATTTATCATAGCGATGATGGCTAAATGAATATTCAAATGGCTGCCCTGCGTTTAAATAAGCAACCTGCTCGACTTCAAGCACAGGATCTGTTGGGTCACACCCTAAATACTGCTGATCCAGCTGATCTGATTTAGCCGCTCTAATTTTCTTGTGCGCTCCTGCTATTTTTAAATGAAGCTCATTTGAAATATAGCCATAGATAGAACCCAGTAGAACTTCTTCATCTATGCCCTTAATGAGATTGACAGGCATAAACGTTTTTTCTAATACATAAGGCTCTTCATCCACAAGACGGAGCCGGATGATATCATAAACAGGTGTGGTTGAGTCAATAGATAGATGGGCTGCCACCTCTTCGCTTGGAAAATGGACATCAAAGTGAATGATTTGAGTCGTGACGTTTTTATCCGCCATGACTTTTGTAAACCCTTTATTTTCATGGCCTGATACATTGATGGCCCCTTGATTGAGCGCTGCCTTCACAATAAATGTACCGTGGCCTCTTTTTCTAAAGAGCAGACCTTCTGCAACGAGAAGATCAAGCGCACGCTTCATCGTCATTCTGCTGCATTGAAATTCAGCGGCAAGCGAGTTTTCATCTGGAATGGGTTGATCTTCTGGATAATATGCTGTTCCTATTCGTTTTCTGATTTCTTCTGAAATGAGTTCGTACTTCTTCATCTCACACCACCAACTGACTTGTTTTTTCATAGCGCCTTATTTCAAGAAGGAATATGGCGTTTTTTAGCCTTCTTCTCATTCTACACTAAGGGATGTGAGCTTAAAAGGTGCCAGCCATTTTTGTTTCATCCACTTACCGTCACATAAGAAAAATACTTGCCCTTTTCAAGGAAAGAGCAAGTATTTTGATTAAAAACCGTTATTCTTTGAAACTGATTGAAACCAGTATCCACTCTTCTTAATCGTTCGTTTCCCGTCTTTTTGAAGATCAACTGAGACAAATCCATAACGATTTTTATATGCATTCGACCAGGACCAGTTGTCCATAAATGTCCACAGATGATAACCTTTCACATTGCTTCCTTCTTGAATGGCTTGATGCACCCATTTGAGGTGCTCAGATATAAAGTCAATACGGTAATCGTCATGAATCATTCCTTCTTCATCCTTAAACCGCTCTTCTCCTTCGACACCCATTCCATTTTCAGAAATAAAGCATTCGATATTATCATAGTCTGTCTGGACTTTTTTCAATATATCGTAAATGCCCTTTTCATAGATTTCCCAGCCTCGATACACATTCATTTTTCTTCCCGGCATTTCAAAAGAATCAAAGTAATGGTTCGGCATAAATGGTGCTTGAGGATGCGGCATATGCTCTTTCGCTTTCACTCTTCTTGGCTGATAATAGTTGATGCCAAGAAGATCAATCGTATTCTCTTGAATCAGCTCAAGATCCCCTTCTTCCATACTTGGCATAAAGCCTTCTTTCTTTAAGACTTCTACTAGTTTTTCCGGGAAATGTCCTTTCACCGCAGGATCTAAGAAGGAGCGGTTAAAGAAAGCATCGGCCATCTCAGCTGCTTCTACATCGCGCGGATTTTGGCTTCGCGGGTACGAAGGGGTCAGGTTTAAGATGATGCCAATCTTACCGTCTTGCTGCATCTCTTTATAAGCCGCAATCGCCTTCGCATTTGATAACAGTTCATGAAAACCGACCTGCACAGCCTTTTGGAAATCGACTTCGTTTGGATAATGAAAGCTATACATATATCCGCCTTCTACAGGGACAATCGGTTCGTTATGGGTAAACCATTTTTTCACCCGGTCACCAAATAATTGGAAGCATAATGTCGCATAGCTGACATAATCGTCGACCACCTGTCTGTTCACCCAGCCGCCTTTCTCCTGCAGCGCCATTGGCATATCGAAATGGTATAGGTTCACAAATGGCTCGATATCATGTGCAATCAGTTCATTGATCACATCATTATAAAAGGACACCGCTTCTTCATTGACTGCACCTGTTCCTTCAGGTAAAAGGCGTGACCATGAAATCGACAGCCGAAATGAATTGTGGCCAATTTCTTTCATGAGACGGATATCCTCTTTATATTTTCGATAAAATTGAGATGTCACGTTCGGCCCTACGCCATCAAAAAAACGAGTAGGCTCTTGTTCAAACCAATGATCCCAAATGTTCGGTCCCTTTCCATCACCAGGGACGCTCCCTTCCGTTTGCGTCGCAGAAGCAGAAGATCCCCACCAGAAACCTTCTGGAAATGTATATGATTGCTTGTTAGTTTCCATCGACATGTATTGAGTCTCCTTCACCTTTGATGTTTGCTGTCTTCGTATTTTCTGTTGTCGTTATTTTTTCATTTTTCACATTCATCCGGTCAATAAATTTCAGGAACGGGAACCAAATGACAAACACAATCATCAGGTTAAACAACTGAAGCAGACCGCCAGCTAGTGAATTTGTCGCCATCATTCCGCTAATAAAGATCGGTACTGTCCACGGGATATTCACGCCTGTAGGCGGCGGTACAATGCCTGATGCCATCGCAAAATAAGTAATACATGTAATGACCATTGGCGCCAAAATCCACGGAATCAGAATAAGTGGATTCATGACAATTGGTAAACCGAAGATAATCGGTTCATTGACGTTAAATAATCCTGGTCCTAAGCCGAGCTTGGCTACTTGTTTTAATTGCTTACTTTTCAGGAAAATTAAAATGGTAAACACAACAGCAAGCGTCATACCGGTTCCACCCATTCCAACCGTATAGATTTCAATAAACTGCTTGCTGATGATATTAGGAACCTCACCTGTTTTTGTATAGCTCTCTAGGTTTTGAATGGATAATGTATTCCAAATCGGATCCATGACAGAGTTGATAATAATTTGACCGTGAAGCCCAAAGAACCAAAGAATTTGTATAAAGAAAACAGCGATCAACGTCGGAATGATACCGCTTCCAAGACCGACAAGTGGCGCCTGAATTGCATGATAAATCAGATCATGCATATTTGTTTTGAAGCCTTGTGTAATGATGATATTAATTAATAAAAAGGTTGTAAGTGTCAAAGTAGCCGGGATCAGTGCAGCAAAAGACTTGGAAACAGCTGGCGGAACCCCTTGCGGCATATTGATCACAAATTTCTTTTGGACAAAATAACGATAAATTTCAGCAGATAAAAAGCCTGTGATCATTCCTAGGAACATCCCCTTTGCACCTAAACGATCGACTGGGATGACGCCTGCAATCGTTGCACCGCCTTCTTGTTCTAGTAAAAACGGAGTCAGAAGCAAGAAAGAGGCTAAAGCAATCACGCCGCCAAAGACAGCTTCTACATCATAGCTTTTTGATAAATAGTAGCCGATCCCAAATACAACAAACACACTCATAATGCTGATGGTTGCACTCGGTGCGATATTCAGTGCAGACTGGACGCCTTCCAGTACGGTTTTACTCATGATTTTATCTAAAAATGGCAAATTCATCAGCACAACCATAATGGAACCAAAGATGGTGAGCGGGAACGCAAGCATAAAGGCATCCCGTAATACGCCTAAATAGCGGTTGTTGTTCAATCTCCCAGCAATCGGAACCAAAATGGCACTTATTTTATCAAACATTGGTTTCCCCCCTTGTTTACACCCTTTATTGTTTCAGCGATTGGAATATCGGCAGGAGCTCTCCCACAAGCTCCTTGATGGTAATGGTCGACATTAAGTGATCTTCGGCGTGCATGAGCAGTAAGGAAAAGGATGTTGTTTCTCCTCCTGCCTCTTTCTGTACGAGTTGAAAATGGATGTCATGTGCATGCCGTAAATCTTCTTCCGCTTCTTTCATGAGACCAAAAGCCTGTTCTTCTAGACCTTCTCGATATTGTTTCAGAGCCTCGAGCAATTTACTGCGCGCATTCCCGCTGTGTAAGATCAATTGAAAGCTGACTTGTTCCTCCGTGAGCCCTTCGAGTGTTTTCTTTTCCATCCTTTAAGATTCCCCCATCAGTGCAAGTGCCTGTTCATACGCTTTTTGTCCATCGGCAAGCCCGTATGCCTGCATATCAATGACTTCTACCTCAATCCCGTATTTTTTTGCTTCTTTTTGCAGATCTCCTTTTAAAAAGCTCATTTGCGGTCCAATTAACACAACATCCGCATTCGCCATTTCTTTTCTCGCTTGATCTTGCCCAACTGCCCAAATTTCTGCTTCGTCCCCAATTGAATCGGCATGTGCTTTCATTTTTGTCACTAGTAAACTCGTAGACATTCCTGAACTGCATGCTAATAAAATACGTTTCATTTCTCTCACCCCATCGTTGTAATAAAAGCGCTTCCAATTAATATTATATAATTTTATTTTTAAATGTCTAGACATTTAATTTTATTTGTCTGTATTTAATATAAAAAAAGAGCGTATTGTACGCTCTTTTTTTATATTATCCTTTTCCTGCCTGAAAACCTGGATACTTTGTCATGCCGCCGTCTACATATAACGTTAGGCCCGTAACATAGCTTGCTTCTTTTGATGCCAGCCAGACAGCGCATGCTGCCACTTCTTCCGGCTTTCCAATATAGCCGATTGGAATCAGCTCAATTACGCCTTTTTTCAAGGCCGGATCATCGAATTTCTCCGCATTAATCGGGGTATCAATGGCGCCTGGTGCAATACTGTTTACACGGATTTTTTTAGGGGCATATTCAAGTGCCAATGTTTCTGTCAAAAGCTTGGCGCCTCCTTTACTAGCTGCATAATGGACAAAATGAGGCCAAGGAATTTGCTGATGAACCGACGACATATTAATGATCGAGCCTTCTATCCCATGATCCGTCATATACTTTAGTGCATCACGGCATCCTAGAAACATACCTGTTAAATTGGTAGACATCACTTTGTTCCAATTATCCAGCGTCATTTCGGTGGAAGGCACTTCATTTTCAATGCCTGCGTTATTGATCATCACATCAAGACTGCCGAATGTATCAACAGCTTTATTAATCATTGCCTGCATATCCTCTTCCTTTGATACATCTCCTTTGATTTTCACAGCCTGTCCACCAAGTTTTTGAATTTCTGCAATGGTGTCATCCGGATTTTCTTTATCAGAGAAGTAATTGATCACCACATTGGCTTTTTCTTGTCCAAATCGGCGTGCCATCGCTTGGCCAATTCCTGTACCTGCGCCTGTAATCAGAACTGTTTTTCCTTCTAAATCTGGATACATTCGTGTTACCTCCTATTTTGTAAAGCCTAGCAGCACACCGCCTGCAATAATCATCAAGCAGCCTGCAATGACAAAGCTTGTTCTAGATGCTTTCTCTTTTAATAAGTAAATGCCGCCTAGTGTTGAGATGACAATCCCTGTTTGTGACATTGAAAAGCTTACGGCTACGCCAATTAATGGAATGGCCAAAAGCAGTCCAAGATTTCCAGTTGACCAAACAAGACCGGCAATGATATTTCTAAACGTATATTTACTAAATGGATCCTGCTTTAAACTAATCGCTAAGGATGAAAGCAGCATGCCGACAGATTGCGGGACGAGTGCAGACCAGCCATCAATATCAAACCATCTTAAAATGACAACATATCCGACGTAGCCAACGGTTGAAATGAGTAGAATAATGATCCCTTTTTTAAAATTGCCTCTGCCATTCTCGCCGCCGTTCTTTTTTTGACCGAGCGATGTCATGACAACACCTGCAATGATTAGTAAAATGGCGCAGGAACCAATGAGTATGACCGTCATTGTCTGCCATTCTTTGAAGACCATGACGCCAAATAGGGTCGTGCTCACAAGCTGCATGCCCGTTGATAAAGGAACCGCTTTAGACACGCCGAGAAAAGCGACACTTGAAAGCTGATTCATTTGTCCAATACTCCAAAAGATGCCTGAAATGACGGAAACCGCAAATATAAGCGGGGTCAGCTCTGGCATTTTAATGAAAAAAGCTACAATCGAAAATAAAAACGCGCCGAGCGTAATGCCGAGGGTTTGCTGATACGCATTCCCGCCTAGTTTGACACTGATGAGAACTATACTTCCCCAAAATATCGCTGGGAGAAGTGCATATAAGATGCCCACTTCTATCCCTACTTTCTTGTCTTTTTTACATAGCATCCCTCTTTTTCTCATTTTTAGCCGAAAATATGCAAACAAAAAAACCTTACCAAAGGTAAGGTTTATCAGTCGTTCTGTTTATTTCATCCATTCAGTATGGAATACGCCTTCTTTATCTGTGCGCTCATACGTATGTGCACCGAAATAGTCACGCTGTGCTTGAATTAAATTCGCTGGAAGGACAGCTGTGCGATAGCTATCAAAGTAAGCAAGTGCACTTGAGAATGAAGGAACAGGAACTCCTTGTTCCACTGCAAGTGAAATGACTTTACGAAGTGATGATTGATAGTTTTGAGCAATATCCTTAAAGTATGGATCAAGCAATAGGTTTTTCAGTTCAGGATTACGGTCATATGCTTCTTTAATTTGTTGTAAGAAGGCTGCACGAATGATACATCCGCCGCGGAAGATCATCGCAATTTCACCGTATTTTAAATCCCAGTTATATTCATCAGACGCTGCTTTCATTTGCGCAAAGCCTTGTGCGTAAGAACAGATTTTACTCATGAATAGGGCTTTTCTAACCGCTTCGATCAGCTCTTGTTTATTCTCAGCTGATTGCGCAGGCTCAGGACCTTGGATCAATTGACTTGCTTCCACACGCTCATCTTTCATTGCTGAAATGTAGCGCGCAAAAACAGACTCAGTAATGATTGGAAGCGGGACACCTAGATCAAGTGAGCTTTTGCTTGTCCATTTTCCAGTTCCTTTTTGACCAGCTTTATCTAAGATCACATCCACAAGCGGCTGGTTTGTTTCTTCATCCACTTTTGTGAAAATGTCAGCTGTAATTTCGATTAAATAGCTGTCAAGCTCGCCTTTGTTCCACTCTGAGAATACTTCATGAAGCTCCCCTGCTGACAATCCAGCAACATGCTTCAAGATAAAGTATGATTCAGAGATCAATTGCATATCTCCGTACTCGATACCGTTATGAACCATTTTGACATAATGTCCTGCTCCATCTGGGCCGATATACGTTGTACAAGGCTCGCCATCTACTTTCGCAGAGATCGCTTCTAAAATTGGTTTCACTAGCTCATGCGCTTCTTTTTGACCGCCTGGCATGATGGAAGGACCTTTTAGCGCGCCTTCTTCACCGCCGGAAACACCTGTACCAATAAAGTGAATGCCACTTTCTGCAAGCTCTTGATTACGTCTTTGTGTATCCTTGTAATATGTATTTCCACCATCAATTAAAATGTCACCTTTCTCTAGGTGAGGAAGTAATGATTGAATGGTTGCATCTGTTGCTGCACCAGCTTTTACCATTAAAAGAATTTTACGCGGTGTTTCAAGCGACTGAACAAATTCTTCGATGCTGTATGTGCCAACAACGTTTTTTCCTTTTGCTTCTTGAAGAAACTCTTCTGTTTTGCTGCTAGATCTGTTATAAACGGATACGGAGAAACCGCGGCTTTCAATATTGAGGGCAAGGTTTTTCCCCATAACGGCTAGTCCAACCACACCGATTTGTTGTTTTGACATAATTCTGACGTCCCTTCTAACACACTATATTGATTACTGCTGAAATGATGTACCCTTTGAAATTACCACAACATCACCTCTTTTATCAAGTTTTCAGGCTAGTCATTTCCTCTTTCGTCCTGAAAAAAATCTTTATTAAAACTTGTCCCGCTTGTTTTACTCTCTTTTTCCTTAATGGTGATCCCTCTTTGCACCAGTGGCTTTCCATATTTTTCTTTCAGTCCATCTAAAATGGTTTGGAGGGGCTCTTCTTTTGCATCTTCTGTATATGAAAATAAATCAAGCTGTTTAACGGCTGCTTTTCGTTCGACAAGGTCTGTCCCCGTCACACCTAAGAGCCTCACTGGCTGGTCATTCCAATGTTTCAGGAATAACTGTTTTGCCGCTTCAAATATGTCTTCCTTTCGATCCGTTGGATTTGTGAGCATGACACTTCGCGTGATATTTTTCCAGCTTGCATACCGAATCATGATGAGCAGCCGATTCGCCATCACTTCTTTTCTCCTTAACCTTGCACTCACAGATTGTGACAGCTTATCAATTAACGTGACAAGTTCATCTGAATCATCCGAATCATGAGGCAGAGTGGATGAATTGCCGACGGATTTAAATTCGTATATTCTTTCTGGGTCCACGATGCCGTCATGTTCACCGTTCGCCTTTTGCTTTAATCTCGGTCCATTAATGCCAAGCAATTCTTTTAGCGTATACTCATTCGCTTTCGCTAAGTCTTCTATAGTATGAATTCCGATGGTTTTCAATTTATCTGCCGTTTTTTGTCCAACCCCATGCATATCACCAGCAGGGAGCGGCCAAAGCATGTTCGGAACATCTCGTTTACGCAATATGGTGATGCCCATTGGCTTTTTCCAATTAGACGCCATTTTCGCTAAAAATTTATTCGGTGCAATGCCGATACTTGAAGGAAGCATCAGCTCCTCTACTAGCCTTGTTTGAATATCATGAGCTGTTTTTACCGCATGCTCGGCATATGGCGTATGCGTTAAATCAATGTAGCCCTCATCAATCGATACAGGTTCGACTAAATCGCTGTATTCTCTAAGTATTGTAAACATCTCTTGTGAGGAGCTGCGGTACCGGTCAAAGTTCGGTGTGCGGACAATGAGTCCCGGACATAGCCGCTTCGCCTCCCACAAGGGCATCGGGGGCTTCACACCTAATGCTCTCGCCTCGTAGCTGCACGTCACAACAATCCCTTTACGCTCTTTTGCATTTCCGCTGATGGCTAAAGGTTTCCCTCGCAAAGAAGGATCATACGCCATTTCTACATTGGCATAAAAAGCATTCATGTCTATATGAAAAATAATATTTGACACTGGCATAACCCCATTTTCTTGTCTACCTAAATTTTGATCAGCTGCTTTTGATTATACATTGATTTACTTCATCTTTCCTTAAAAAAACCTTCTCTAAAAAAGAGAAGGTTTCACGTTCATTTACACTTTTTCTTCAAGTATACCATGTTGATATTGAATGTCCTCATATGTGAATACTTCATTTTTTTGAGGGTATAATTGTTTCACAACCGGAGTAGGCTGTTGATTAAAATTCATACTCAAACTTTGATTGGAGTAGTGTCCAGCCGGATCAATATAATACTTGTAATCAATGATTCTTTCTACATCAATGTCAGCGTAAGCAATTCCCTCTGTTTCAGCTGGAACCATATCACTGATCGGCTCCCCATCCGGCCCGTAAATGCACGTATGCCCGCTCTTAAATGTTTCAAAGTAATCTCTTTGCTCCTGCGTTAAACAAATCATCTCTTTCATTTCTTCCGTATATATAGATGATGTCATCAGCACAAATGTCTGTGTCGCGATGGCATAATATCTGCTTGATATTTCATCATCAAAATAACCTGGCCAAGAGGCTACATGTACCTGCTCATTTTGGGCATTCATCGCCATAAGATCTAGCGGGACTTGATGCTCCCAGCACATCAATCCGCCTAGGTTTCCAATTTCAGTTTCAAACACTGGCATCATACTGCCACTTCCATCCCCCCAAATGAGTCTTTCTGCTACAGAAGCTCTCATTTTCCGATGTTTTCCTATTAAATCTCCATTTGGATTAAACCAAAGCTGAGCTAAATAGAGAGAGCCGCCATCTTTTTCACTGCATGATATACAAACGTACGTTTCATTTCTTTTTGCTGCTTCACTGATTTTTTGAATGGCTAAGCTAGGGATTTCAACTGCATTTTTATATAATTCATGATAGAACTTTCTTGTATATTCTGGATGACCAATAAAAGCAAACCAAGGATAACCTGGTAAAAATGCTTCTGGGAATGCCACAAGCTTTGCACCATTTGAAGCTGCCTCGTCAATCAGGTCACATGATTTCTCAACGGTTGCTTCCAAATTTAAATAGACTGGTGCTGCTTGTACCGCAGCTGCTCGAAACTTTGGGTAAATACTTGTCATATTCAAAACCTCCATTTCTTTTCATCCCCCTCATTATAGGATAGGAAATATGAAGTTTGGATGACATTTACTATTTTATACATAATAAGGAATTTTATTTAATGGAGAAAACACGCGGTTCTGTTAGACATTTAACCATGTGTATAGTACACTGTGAGTAATGAAATGGATGTGATAATCATGATTATTGATACCTTCAATGAAGTCTTTTTCCTTGTTGAATTCTTTACGATTATTCTTCCAGCGCTGACGGCCATCGGCATTGCGTTTTTACTAAAAGACTGCCGTATGAACGAACACCTTGGTGGGCATCGTTTGGAAGAGTTGGACGCATCTTGCTTGAATCGAACAGACTTTCTGTTTATCATATATGATCGCATTACAACTTGGATTAGTAAAGTCATTCGAATGAAAAGATCATCTAATGATGATGAAGACCATTCGCTTCCTCTCGCTTATTAAATTTTTTTAATCATGAGGAGGAAACGAATTGAAACGTTTATTGACTGTTTTTACGACTTTATGTTTGATGATGATTGCGTCACCTGCATTTGCAGCGAGTACGCAAACGAATACGAGCTCTGATGGGTTTTTCCATCATTATTTTGTTCAGCCTTTTTCTGAGCTGATCATTTGGCTTGCGAACTTCTTTCATGATGATTATGGTTTATCGATTATGTTCGTCACCTTGATTGTCCGCCTGCTGATTTTTCCGCTTTTTGCGAATCAATTTAAGAAGCAAAGAGTCATGCAGGAAAAAATGGCACTGGTGAAGCCTCAGATTGACCAAATACAAAGCAAATTGAAGAAAACGAAAGAACCTGAAAAACAAAAAGAACTGCAAATGGAAATGATGAAAGTATATAAAGAGAACAATGTGAACCCGCTTGCCATGGGCTGTCTGCCGATGCTGATACAAATTCCAATTGTTCTTGGCTTTTACTCAGCAATCCGCTCAACACCTGAGATCGCAACTCATACGTTCTTATGGTTTAATTTAGGACAAACCGATTTATTGGTGGCGATTTTTGCAGGGGCTATGTATTTCTTACAATTTTATGTCACGCAAAAATATGCGAAGCAATCAGGCACCCAGACAGAGGCTGCGCTGAAGCAGGCGAAAGTGATGGGCATGATTTTCCCAATCATGATGCTGTTTCTTTCAATTAATGCACCCGCTGCTCTTCCTTTATACTGGATGACAAGCGGACTACTACTCACGATTCAAACGATTATTTTAAATGTCATGTACCAAAAATCAAAAACGAAAGCTGCGGCTAACGAACAAGCCAAACCAGCTGCTGAATAAAAATAAACCCCTTATCTCACGATAAGGGGCTTTTCATTATGCTAATTCTTCTTTCAACCGGTCTGGCAATTGATCGAGGTCCTCAATTTTCCCAAGGAACTTATTTGGGTCCACTTGTAAAATCATTTTGTTTTCTCTCTCCACAACGCCGAAGAAATATTCAGAGGCCTTCGTGTTCATATGAAATGGCTTGATCTCGCTTTGCTCGATATCGATAATATCTTTTGCATCTGAGACAAGACAGCCAATCATTTGATCGTTTACTTCAAATAGCAGCACCTTTGACTGCTCGTTTACATCAAGAGGCTTACCGTGAAGCATCACACCTGTGTCACTGACAGGAATGACCTCTCCTCTTAATGACATCAGCCCTTTAATTTCTTTTGGAAGGTTCGAAACTTCTTGTAAGTAAGGGACCTTTTCAATCGAACGAATATGCTCTACACTGATGCCAAACTCCTCTTGCCCCACCTGAAAAATAATAATCTTTTGCGCGCTCACAGAGTCTCCTGCCTTTACGATGGATTTGTCGTTTCTTCGATAATGGCGAGAACCATTTCAGCTGTTTTGACTAATTCTTCAATCGGCATTTTCTCATTTTTCGTATGAATATCTTCATATCCAACAGCTAGGTTGACAGTTGGGACGCCGTTGCCTGCAATGACGTTTGCATCACTGCCTCCGCCGCTCGTCTGCAGTTCTGAAGGACGGCCAATTTTTGCTGCCGCTTTTTTCGCCACTTCTACGACTTGATCGCCGTGTGAGAATTTGAAGCCTGGATACATGATGTCAATTTGTACATCGGCACTTCCGCCCATTTCTTTAGCGGTTTTTTCAAAGGCTTCTTTCATCTTCGCTACTTGAGCTTCCATTTTTGCTGGTTCTAAAGAGCGTGCTTCCGCCAAAATATCGACTTGATCGCACACAATATTCGTTTGTGTTCCGCCTTCAAAACGGCCGATATTCGCTGTTGTTTCTTCATCGATGCGGCCAAGTGGCATGCTGGCAATTGCTTTTGATGCAATGGTAATCGCAGACACACCTTTTTCAGGCGCGACACCTGCGTGAGCGGTTTTTCCGTAAATCGTTGCGCGTACTTTTGCCTGTGTTGGTGCAGCTACGATAATCGTACCAACCTTGCCATCTGAATCAAGGGCATAGCCGTATTTCGCTGTCATCAAATTTGGGTCTAACGCTTTTGCTCCAACAAGTCCTGATTCCTCGCCTGCTGTGATCACAAATTCAATCTTCCCGTGCTTTAAATTTTTCTCTTTCAGCACACGGATCGCTTCAAACATAGCAGCAAGTCCTGTTTTATCGTCAGCACCAAGAATAGTTGTTCCATCTGTTTTCACATAGCCGTCCTCAATGACTGGTTTTACGCCATTTCCCGGCACAACTGTATCCATATGAGAAGTGAAATAAATCGTATCTGCCTCTTGGTTCCCTTCTAATGTGCAGACAAGGTTGCCTGCACCGTGGCCTGTTGCCGCTTTTGAATCGTCTTCAACCACTTTAAGACCAAGCTGCGAGAATTTTTCTTTTAATACTTCGACAATTTTCTCTTCGTGTTTTGTTTCTGAATCAACCTGAACTAATTCTAAAAATTCGTCTAGTAAGCGTTTTTCATTGATCATGATGATGCTCCTCCTCTTATAGCGGCATGTTGCCATGCTTTTTTAACGGTCTATCTTCTTCCTTACTGCGAAGCAAATCAAATGAGCGGATCAATCGCTCTCTCGTTTCAGCTGGCATAAAAATATCGTCTATCAGACCTGCCTGGGCCGCTTTCCATACACTTGGTTTGTTTTCAGACTCGCGCGAAGCAGGATGAACAATTTCGTCTGCGAACGTTTTCCCCATGACATCAATTTCGGCCTCTGGCCATGCATAAACAAAGTCAGCGCCTAAGCCCTTGCTATTCATCGCGACATAAGCACCGCCAAACGCCTTTCTTAAAATCACAGTAATTTTGGGAACGGTTGCTTCAGCATACGCATATAAAAGCTTTGCACCGTGGCGGATAATTCCTGCATGCTCAGCTTTCTCCCCTGGTAAAAAACCAGGAACGTCCACAAGGGTTAAGATCGGAATATGAAACGCATCACAAAATCGAATAAACCTGGCCGCTTTATCGGAAGCGTCAAGATCAAGGCTGCCTGCCAGCACCTTTGGCTGATTGGCAACAACACCAATGGAGGCTCCTTGTAATCTGGCAAAACCTGTGACAATATTTTTTGAGAAACAAGGCTGCGTTTCAAAGAATGAGTCTGGATCGGTTATCGCTGTCACCACTTGTTTGACATCATAGGTGCGTGATGGATTCTTTGGCAGAATTCTGCCTGGATCGGCGGAATCGTGCTTTCGTACCCCAGCGCGTGTGACAGCCTGTTGTTTCGTTTGTATGTACGTTAAAAGAGTTCGAACCGCTTTTAACACGTCCTTCTCATCTTTCCCAGTATAGTGCACATTCCCGCTTGTCTGATGCTGAACACTTGCACCGCCAAGACGGTCAGGACAGACCGTTTCTCCTGTTGCTTTTTCTATTACTTTCGGACCAGTTAAAAACATATGAGCTGTTTGCTCTGTCATGAAGACAAAATCAGTCAATGCAGGAGAATAGACTGCACCTCCAGCACATGAACCTAAAATAACAGATATTTGCGGGATTCGACCAGAGTACAGCACATTCCGTTTAAAAATCTGTCCGTATCCTTCTAATGATACCACACCCTCTTGAATTCTCGCACCACCTGAGTCTTTTAGACCGATGACCGGCATCTGATTTTTAGCGGCCAGATCCATTAAAGCGGCAATTTTCTTCGCATGCATTTCGCCTAATGAGCCCCCATATACTGTTGCATCTTGTGCATAAACACATACTGGTTTTCCATGAATGAGTCCCGTTCCAATGACGACACCGTCTCCAACATGCTCTGACAGATCGCCTGTTGCAAATGACTGAATTTCCATCAAGCTGCCCTCGTCAAGAAGTTCATGAAGCCGCTCTCGAGCCGTCAGCTTTCCTTTGTTCTTGTGAACCGCTGCTCGTTTTTCGCCGCCACCCATTAACGCTTTCTTCCGCCATTCAGACAAGTCATTGAACGATTCATTCATCACTATGTTTCTCTCCTTTCAAGGACTCGCACAATTCAAATAACACACCTGACGTTTCTTTAGGTGAAATAAATGCAATTTGCTTGCCGCTGGCGCCCAACTGTGCTGTTTTTTGGAGAAGCTGCACGCCAAGGTGATCGAGACGGCTAAGATCAGCCTGAATGTCACCCGACTTTAGCGCAATATGATGAAGCCCCTCTCCTCTTTTTGTTAAGAAATTATGTAGTTTACTGCGGGCTGAGATTGGCTCAATTAATTCAATGTGCAGATCATCAAGTGAAGCGAAGGACGCTTTAATCTCCTGCTCAGGAATCTCCTGTATGTCTGAAAAATGCCAATTAAATAGCTGATGAAGTTTTTGAGATGTTTCTTTAATAGAAAAGACGGCAATGGCAATATGATCGATTTGTGTCATCCGTTCACTTCCTTTGCTGATCACTTGTCGCATATGAAAAAACCAGATAAAATAAAGACAACTGCGCTTGTCGCAAAAATCTTCGGTTATAGGGGTGCGATATGTCTCAAAAATTCATGAAATTTATGGTATTGCTTATGATTAGCCTGCTGTTAGTTTCTTCACTTTTAGCAGGAGCAGCAGCCTTTTTATAAGGATTGAATAAGAGCAGACAAGCAGGTGATTCGGGATATCAACGAATGGCCTGTTTGTCTTTGGCAAGCGTTTCAAAGGAAGCACTTGATTTTGTAATCCATACCTTTGTTCCAATTGGAAGCTGATCAAACAGCAGCTCTACATCTTGATTATGAAGTCTCACACAGCCTGCCGTGATAAATTTCCCAATCGAAGTTTCATCACTTGTTCCATGAATTCCATAGGTTCTGCCATCTGTTCCTCGTGCATCAAATCCAATCCATCTTCGTCCAAGAGGATTATTCTTCGCACCGCCTTCAATATTTTTTCTTCTGTAATAGGGATCTTTCGCTTTGATCATAATGGTAAATTCACCTTCTGGCGTTAAATCTGCTGTTTTTCCTGTAGAGGCAGGATATACTTTTTGAATTTTCCCTTGATCAATAAAGGCAAGTTCATTTGTTTGTTTATTAATAATGACAAATGGGTCACCTGGCAGCGGGTTTTGGCCAAGCGGCCAGATAGGTGAAAGGGACATGGTCAGTACGGTATAAAATAAAAGACGCATAGGCTCCTCCTTTTTCATTAGATTGACCAATGAAGGAGGAACTCATGCGTCTCTATTCTTTCATCCCTTTAAAATAGCTTTTCAGTACTAAATATTGTTCCATTTCACCGAGGAAATGAAAGAGTGCCGCTCTTGCCTCAAATTCTTCTCGTGTTTGCGGGAGCGGAAGTGCGTCGAATTCTTCTTTCATATCAATGAGACGTCTTAAAAACTTATGCGCTGTGTTCCCTGGGTGAATATGTTCGCGTAAGTCTCTAATGTATTCTGCAATGATTTGTCCATGCTCCGTTGTGACGGAAATCGACGTAATTTTGGGCAGCACACGCTCAATGATTTCAAATTGCTTTTGTCTCATGTTGAAATAATGATAGTACAGGTTTTCATGTCTTAATACATGGTTTTCAACATCACGATACGCGAGAGCTTTTGCTTCTTTAATCAATTGATGTGTCTCTGGTATTTCTTTTCCTGTCCAGTCTTGCTTCCCTGTCATTAAGTATTGCTCGATTTCCTCAAAAATTTTAGCAAAGTTGGCTTCAATCTGTTCGCTGTAGTGTTTGAGTTTTTTATCAACACTAGGCATATAGAGGTTCATAATCAGCGCTACCCCAACACCAATGGTAATCAGCAGCAATTCATTCCAAATGAGATGCGGGGTAATCCCGCCAGACATGTATAAATGGAGGATGATGACTGAACTTGTGACAATCCCTTCTTTAATTCGAAGCAGAACCGTTGTTGGAATAAAGACAAGCAGCATCAAACCGATCACAAAAGGATGATACCCGATCAGATCGAAAAATAAATAAGAAAATAAAATAGCAAGACTGCATGCTGCAAAGCGGGCTCCCGATGCTAAGAGTGATCTTTTCTTTGTCACCTGAATACACAGGATCGTAATAATCCCGGCAGCTGAATAATTTTGCAAGCCAAGCAATTGTGCAATATAAATAGCGATCGCTGTTCCTAATGCTGTTTTCAGCGTTCGGTAGCCGATTTTAAACATGATGTGATTCACTCTTTTCTGTCTTGTTTCCATTCACTTTTGTGAAATGATGAACTTTTTTTACTTTCCCCATTATAATCAAAAAAAGAAGGAGATGTTAAGTCTCCTTCCCTTTTTCTTTATAATATTTTTTGTAAGAAGTCCTGCGCACGCTGTGAAGACGGTGATTCAAAAAATTGTACAGGGTTTGCATCCTCTACAATTTTCCCGTCATCCATAAAGATCACACGGTCAGCCACTTCTTTTGCAAAGCCCATTTCATGTGTGACGATGACGAGTGTCATTCCAGATTGAGCCAGCTCTTTCATGACCTCTAATACTTCCTTGACCATTTCTGGATCTAGGGCAGACGTTGGTTCGTCAAACAGCATAATGTCTGGTGTCATTGCAAGCGCACGTGCAATCGCCACACGCTGCTTTTGACCGCCGGACAAACGGTTCGGGAAATCATCTTTTTTCTCTAGAAGCCCTACCTTTTTGAGCAGGTCTTCAGCTTGCTTGATGCTGTCTTCCTTCGATTGATTCTTCACATTCATTGGCGCATACGTAATATTTTCCAGCACGGTTTTATGCGGGAACAGATGGAAATGCTGAAATACCATTCCGATGTTCTCACGCACTTTTAGTGCATTCGTTTTTGGATTGGTGATTTCGGTGTCCTTAATTGTTATTACACCGGAAGTCGGCTTTTCAAGTAAGTTGATGCAGCGGAGGAAGGTCGATTTTCCTGAACCAGATGGTCCAATAACCGCAACAACTTCCCCTTCTTTAATGGTCGTGTCGATCCCCTTTAAAACTTCGTTTTTACCAAAAGATTTTGTGAGTTTCTCTATTTTAATCATTTGATTTTAACTTCCTTTCCACCGATTTGCCGACAAAGGTGAGAACAAGCACGATGACATAATAGATAAGACCCGCAAAAATAAGCGGTTCAAGATAATTATACGTGACGGCCCCAGCTTGATAGGCTCGTCTCATGACATCACCCAGTCCGATGACTGTTACAATCGCTGATTCTTTTGTCAGTGTAATCGTTTCATTCACAAGTGCAGGTGAAATATTTTTAAACGCCTGCGGAAGCAATAAGTCCTTCATCATTTTAGCATAAGGGATGCCTAAAGCAACGGCCGCTTCTTTTTGACCTTTATCAATGGCATTAATACCCGCACGAATAATTTCAGATACGTATGCCGCGGAGTTGAGTGAAAATGCCGCTACAGCAGCCCAGTATTGATCGATTTGGAACCCAAGAAGCTGAGGCAGACCAAAATAAATAATGAGCAATTGAAGCACAAGCGGTGTGCCTCGGAAAATTGACGTATAAAAGTCTGCAATCCAAATGAGCGGTTTAAACACACTAATTTTACAAAGCGTTAATAATATTCCTAAGATAAATCCAAGGAAAAGGGATACCACTACAATAGAAAGTGTGACCTTAAGCCCTTCTAGAATAAAGGGCATCTGAGGTATTACATCTTTAAAATCAAACATGACATTCTCCTTTTTTTTGCCTTCATACAAAACAGGAAAAAAGTTCAACACGAGTTGAACTTTTCAGCGCTTTTCTACTTGATTTTCTTGAATGACGCTGATCCTTTTCCTGACTTACTTTTCATCAGCAAACCATTTTTTAATTAATTTATCAAGTTCACCATTATCTTTCATTTCATTTAATGATTTATTAAACTTCGCTGTTAAGTCGCTATTTTTCTTGAATGCAATGGCTGAACCTTCGTTTGAGCTGTTCAATCCAAATGCTTGGAAGTCTTTTTCCTTTTTCAAGTAACCAGCAGCTACTTTATCTTCAATAATTGCTGCATCAAAACGGCCTGCTTTGATCTCTTGAATGATATCAGAAATTTTATTACGGTCTTCAACTGTAAGGTTATATTTCTTTTGCAATCCATTTGCTTCATCTTGTTGAATAGAACCTAATTGAACGCCGACTGTTTTGTCTTTTAAATCTTTCTCTGCTTTAATACCGCTAGATTTCTTTGATACAACCAAGTTTTTAGCATTGTAATAAACATCAGAGAAATCAACTTGTTTTTTACGTTTTTCTGTAGGTGTCATTCCTGCAAGGACAATATCAGCTTTGTTCGTTTTAAGGGCTGATACAAGGCTAGCAAAGTCCATATCTTGAATTTCTAGCTTGTAGCCGTTCTTTTTCGCTAGTGCTGTTGCAAGATCTACATCAAAACCGACAATTTTATCTCCGTCTTTTGATTCAAATGGCGGATAATCTGCTGATGTCGCCATCACGAGTGTCTTGTCATCTCCTGATGCGTTTGAATTATTAGAAGAAGTTCCGCATGCTGCGAGTGCAGCTGCAAGACCAGCTGTCATAAGTAATAATAACCACTTTTTCATATGATGATGCCTCCCAGTATTTAAAATCATGTATTGATTTGAATATTTATTCACTATAATGTATTTTAAACACTTTCTTTTTAAGATGCAATAGTATTTTGCTAAAATTATTTTGATTCTATTGTCTTATAAAACAAAAAGCAGACCGATCTAAAGACCGGACTGCTTTATATTTATTCATTCAAAAGTCATATGTTAGATTTCTTCGCAATGCTCATCAAAAGCGGCTTGTAGTTTTGACACGACTTCCATTGGCTCATGCCCTTCAATTTCATGACGCTCGACCATTTTGATGATTTTTCCATCTTTTAATAAGGCAAAGGATGGTGAAGATGGTGGGAAGCCTTCAAAGTATTCACGAGCTCTTGCTGTTGCCTCTTTGTCCTGCCCAGCAAACACTGTCAGCAATTGATCTGGACGCTTATCGTAATGAACAGAATAGCCGGCAGCTGGTCTTGCAATACCGCCTGCACAGCCGCATACTGAATTCACCATGACAAGTGCCGTTCCTTTTTTAGTCAGTGCTTCGTCTACTTCTTCAGCTGACGTGAGCTCAGTGTAGCCTGCCTGCTTAATTTCTTCTCTCGCTTGTTTTACAATATCATTCATAAATAAATTAAAATCAATATTCATGTCCGTCCACTCCTTTAGCGTACCATAACCATTTTAACTCCATCATAACAAGGAAAACGCCTGCGGGCAAATGTGTTGTCTTATCCATCGCCTCTTTTTCCGAACATCGTTTATGAGCTGTCAAATTGGGGAAAAGTGATGATAAAGAGATGAAAGGGAGAACTGCGTGATGGCACAATTCAAAAAAGCGATGCTCATTTATAATGGAAATGCTGGACAAAAAAACATGGAAAAAACACTCGGTCAAACAGTGCCTCTTCTTTCTCTACATATTGATGAACTCATTCTTAAACCAACAAAGCAGCCAAATGATGCTTATAATTTCTGCCGTCATATTGATGAGACGGTGGAATTGCTCATCATATTAGGCGGAGATGGTACCGTGCATGAATGTATGAACGGTATTGGCGGCTTAGAAAAAAGGCCCGCTGTAGCGATATTACCAGGCGGGACATGCAATGATTTTTCTAGAACACTTGGTATTCCTCAACAGATGCAAAAAGCCGCTCAAATGATTGTAGACGGCAAAGAGAAAAAGGTCGACTTAATCAAAGCAGAAGATCGATACGTGTTAAACTTTTGGGGAATTGGGCTGATCGCAGACACGTCCAACAACATTAACGACAAGGAAAAAGCCGTACTCGGTAAAATCAGCTACTTCACAAGTGCCCTGCGCACACTGCAGCAAACAGATCCTTTTCACGTACGGATTGAGACCGAAGAGGAAAGCTGGGAAGAGGAAGCAGTCATCGTTCTTGTCATGAATGGACATTTTATCGGTACAAATAAAATTGATTTGCCTAATGCATCCATTGATGATGGAAAAGCTGAAATCTTAATTTGCAGAAATACAAGTTTCTCTGCTTTAAAAGAAATCTTCTCAATGAACCGGGAAGAGCTGGAGGATTTCACCGGCGATCTGTCTCTCATTCAAGCGTCCAGTATTCGTATCCACACAAAAGAGGAAATGGATGCTGATACGGATGGTGAGGTTTATATGAAGGCTCCCTCTTCTTTAGAAGTGTTAAAACAGCATTTGACCTTTATTGTTCCAGCAGAATAAAAAAATGCCCGACATCATTTTGATTCGGGCTTTTTTTTGATATAGCGTCTGTATAAATATTCAAGTGCATATCCGAGAAGTGTACCAGCGAGAAGTGATATTCCTAAAAAGCTATTGGCTGCTCCTTTGAAGCCACCGACAATCAGCAGACAGTACACGATTTGAATGATTGAAACGATCGATATGATAAGCAGTAATCGTTGAGGATGATTGCGTGATTTAGAAATGTACCGCAGAAAAGCGAAGGCAATCGCTGTGATAAACATGAGACCAATCGTTAGAAAAGCAAAAAAATCTAGTCCAGACATATCATCGCTCCTTTCTCCTAGATGTGGAAATCCCCCTCTCATGCCGGGAGGGGGAAAATGAATTGTTTTAATAAACAGATGTTTGCTCGTCGATGCCTTCAAGGATTTGTTTAATTCGCTGAAGGAATCTGCCGCATACAAGACCGTCTAGTACTCTGTGATCTAATGAAAGACAAAGATTGACCATGTCTCTTGCCGCAATCATTCCGTTTACTATCATTGGACGCTTCACGATCGATTCTACTTGTAAAATCGCCGCTTGCGGATAATTAATGATTCCCATTGATTGTACTGAACCAAATGATCCCGTGTTGTTGACAGTGAATGTACCGCCTTCCATATCACTTTGCTTGAGCGTTCCTTGTCTCACCTTAGACGCCAGCTCATGAATTTCTTTGGCGATGCCCTTAATGGTCTTTTCATCCGCATCCTTAATGACTGGAACAAAAAGCGCGTCATCTGTAGCGACAGCAATCGAAACATTGATCGCTTTCTTCTGCACAATTTTATCTCCAGCCCACATACTGTTCATTTCAGGGAATTCCTTTAAGGCCTGAGCCACTGCTTTGACAAAGAACGCAAAGAACGTCAAGTTAAAGCCTTCTTTTGCTTTAAACTGATCCTTCAGCTGATTTCTTCTTGTCACTAGATTTGTCACATCGACTTCCATCATCGTCCATGCATGCGGAATTTCATGTTTGCTTCTCAGCATATTGGCCGCAATTGCCTGCCGGATCGGCGTGACTGGCAGCTCAACATCACCAGGCATGGAAGGGATGGCAGGAGCCGCTTTTGCTTGAGTCGGCTGCGCAGGCTCCGGTTGAACAGCACGTTCATTGACAGGTGCTGTCTTCTCTTTGACGCCGCCGTTTTCAATAAGCTGCAGCAAATCCTTTCTAGTAATTCGGCCGCCTGCTCCCGTACCTTGAACAGCTGCTAAATCAATGCCATTCTCATCTGCTAAACGAAGAACGGCTGGAGAGTAACGTTTCTTTTGACTTTGATTCTCATTTGTTTGATCTGCTTCAGGCGCTTTGCTTTGCTCAGGTGCTGCTTCTTTCTCGCTCTGCTGCTCTCTTCCTTCAACTTCAATTTCACAGAACACTTCTCCTACTTGCAGCGTTTCGCCTTCCTCAGCCGATAGTTTTGTAATCGTTCCTGTAAAAGAAGACGGGACTTCTGCGTTCACTTTATCCGTCATGACTTCCGCAATCGGATCGTATTTATTCACATGATCGCCAGGTGAAACGAGCCATTTGCTAATAGTTCCTTCTGTTACACTTTCACCTAGCTGAGGCATTTTCATTTGTTCAATTGCCACTTTGAAACCCTCCTCTTTCTTAAAACGCCGCTAGCTCTCTCATTTCAGCTTCTACCTTATCCGGGTTGACCATGAAGAATTTCTCCATTGTCGGCGCATAAGGCATTGCCGGAATATCTGGTCCTGCCAGGCGTTTGATTGGTGCGTCTAAATCAAATAAGCAATGCTCCGAAATGATTGCCGCAACCTCACTCATGATGCTGCCTTCTTTTGTATCTTCCGTTAACAGAAGCACTTTCCCTGTTTTAGAAGCCGCTTCTATAATCGCTTCCTGATCAAGCGGGTACACTGTTCTCAAATCGAGAATATGAGCAGAAATGCCGTCTTTTGCAAGGCGGTCTGCTGCTTGCAGCGCAAAATGCACACAAAGGCCATATGTAATGACCGTAATATCATCGCCTTCACGTTTCACATCTGCTTTTCCAATCGGAAGAGTGTAATCCTCTTCAGGCACTTCTCCCTTAATAAGGCGGTATGCACGTTTATGTTCAAAGAACAATACAGGATCTGGATCACGCACTGCAGCCTTTAAAAGACCTTTGACATCATAAGGTGTAGAAGGCATCACAATCTTCAAACCAGGCTGGTTAGCAAAAATCGCTTCGACCGATTGTGAATGATAAAGTGCCCCGTGTACTCCGCCTCCGTATGGTGCGCGGATGACCATTGGACAGCTCCAATCATTATTTGATCGGTATCTAATTTTTGCAGCCTCTGAAATGATTTGGTTGATTGCAGGCATAATGAAATCCGCAAATTGCATTTCTGCAATTGGGCGCATTCCATACATCGCTGCCCCAATACCTACACCAGCAATGGCTGATTCTGCAAGAGGTGTATCCATGACGCGCGCTTCTCCAAATTGCTCGTAAAGACCCGCTGTCGCTTTAAATACGCCGCCTTTTTTCCCGACATCCTCTCCGAGCACAAACACTTTCGGATCTCGTTCCATTTCTTCTTTCATCGCCAGTGTAATGGCGTCTATATATGACATAACAGGCATTTTTCTTCCCCCTTACTCCGCATACACGTAACGAAGTGCGCTTTCTGCCTCAGCATAAGCTGCGTTTTCCGCTTCATCAGTGGCTTCGTTTACGATTTGCATGATTTCTTTTGTCATCTCTTCTTTCATTTCAGAAGTCATGACGTTTCCTTCGATTAAATACGTTTCATATTGGATGAGCGGATCTTTCTTTCTTGCTTCGAGCACTTCTTCTTTTTCTCGATAGCTTGAGTCATCGTCATCACTCGAATGCGCAGTTAAACGGTAAGAGATTGTTTCAATCAATGTCGGGCCTTCGCCTCTAGCCGCACGGTCTCTCGCTTCTTTGACAGCGGCATATACTTCAAGCGGATCATTTCCATCTACAGTTACGCCAGGCATCCCATATCCAATCGCACGATCTGAAATGCGTTCACAAGCCACTTGTTTGTCATATGGCACGGAAATCGCGTACTTATTGTTTTCACACATGAAAATAACAGGCAGTTTATGCACAGCAGCGAAGTTAGCGCCTTCGTGAAAATCTCCTTGGTTTGATGAGCCTTCACCGAACGTGACAAAGCTGACAAAGTTTTTCTGCTCTAATCGTCCAGCAAGGGCAATTCCCACCGCGTGAGGAACCTGCGTTGTTACAGGTGAAGATCCGGTCACAATTCGATTTGCTTTTTGTCCAAAATGCCCAGGCATTTGTCTTCCGCCTGAGTTTGGATCGTCTTGTTTTGCGAAACCAGACATCATTAAATCTTTTGCTGTCATCCCAAAAGCAAGGACAACCCCCATATCACGGTAGTAAGGTAAGACGTAATCTTCTTCTCTATTAAGGGCAAATGCAGCACCGACTTGCTGCGCTTCCTGCCCTTGACAAGAAATGACGAATGGAATTTTACCTGAACGGTTTAATAGCCACATCCGTTCATCGATTTTTCTCGCTAGAAGCATTGTTCTATATATATCAATTGCTTGTTCATCTGATAATCCTAATTCCTGATGACGCATGTTACTCATCATGTTTCCCTCCTTGATTAAAAATGGATCGCCTTCCCGTCAACAGCAAGGGCTGCCTCGCCAATCGCCTCTGATAAGGTCGGATGCGGGTGTATCGTCTGCCCCACTTCCCATGGGGTTGCATCAAGTACTTTGGCTAATCCAGCTTCAGATATCATATCTGTTACATGAGGACCAATCATATGAATTCCTAAAATATCATCTGTCTTTTGATCGGCAATGATTTTGACGAATCCATCAGACTCCCCGTACACAAGCGCTTTTCCAATCGCCATAAATGGGAATTTCCCTATTTTGACTTCAAAGCCCTGCTCTTTTGCCGCCTGTTCAGTGAGTCCAACACTAGCGGTTTCTGGGTGAGAGTAAACACATTTAGATACGAGCGTTTCATCGAGCGGCTTTGGATCTTTCCCAGCCATATGTTCAACAGCAATCATACCTTCGTGGGAAGCGACATGTGCCAGCTGAAGCCCGCCAATGACATCTCCTATTGCGTAAATATGCGATTCTTTCGTTTGATAATGTTCATTCACGACAATGCCTTGTTTTTCGGTTTGGATGTCCGTGTTTTCAAGACCTATGCCTTCGATATTAGGTACTCTGCCGACTGAAAGAAGGAGTTTTTCCGCTTCAAACGTCTGAATGTCTCCATCCTTTTCCGCTTGAATTGTCACGAGATTTTCCTGCTTTTCTACGCTCTCTGGCAGTACCTTCGCATTTGTCACAAAGGTGATGCCTTTTTTAGATAATAGTTTTTCCATTTCTTTAGAAATGTCATGATCTTCTGTTGGTAAAATACGGTCTGCAAACTCAATCACAGTGACGTTCACACCAAAATCATTGAGCATAGACGCCCACTCGATTCCGATCACTCCGCCTCCGACAATGAGCATCGACTGCGGAAGCTCTGGCAGTTCAAGTGCATCATCTGATGTGAGGATGTGTGTTCCATCTGCTTCAAGCCCTGGCAGCACCCGCGGTCTTGAGCCTGTTGCGATGATGACCTGCTTTGGAATAAGCATTTCATTTTCCTCTCCATTTGCCATTTCTACGGAGATCGTTCCTGGCATTGGCGAAAAGATAGATGGGCCAAGAATACGGCCAATTCCTTCATATACATCAATTTTCCCTTGTTTCATTAAGTGTTTGACGCCGCCTGCTAGTTTTTCGACAATCTCTGTTTTTCTTTTCTGCACACTCGCAAATTGCAAGGCAATGCCGCCTGCCTCAACACCAAAATCAGCTGCGCGTTTGACGGTTTGATATACTTCTGCACTTCTGAGCAGCGCTTTAGACGGAATGCAGCCTTTATGAAGACATGTTCCGCCGAGCTTTTCTTTTTCTACAACTGCTGTTTTCAATCCAAGCTGTGAGGCACGGATGGCTGCTACATAGCCGCCTGTGCCTCCACCAAGAATGACGAGGTCATATTCAGTTGCCATGACTTGTCACTCCTTTCTTTTCCTGTTGATCATTTGGGTATTCTTTCGGTGATTCTTCTTCTTTTAAAATACGAAGCGCACCTTCCGCTAACGATTGCAGCTCATTTTCACCTGGATACACGACAACATCTGAAATCCAGTCAATATAGCCGCGAATACTTGATGTAATTTGTTTGCTGTACGCAAGTCCGCCTGTTAATACAATGACGTCAACTACTCCTTTTAAAACAGCGCTAGCCGCACCAATTTCCTTGGCAATCTGATAGCACATTGCTTCATAAATGAGCGCCGCACGCTCATCACCTGCTTCAATCATGCGTTCCACTTTTACAGCGTCTGTCGTGCCAAGATAGCCCGCTAGCCCGCCTTCACCAATAATGCGTTTGAGCATTTCCTCTTGGGTATACTCACCCGAAAAACAAAGATTTACAAGATCACCTGTCGGCAAGGTTCCCGCACGCTCAGGACTGAAAGGACCTTCGCCATGCAGACCGTTATTGACATCGATGACTTTCCCTTTTTCATGAACACCAATGGTGATACCGCCGCCCATATGAGTAATAATCATGTTTAAATCTTCGTAACTTTTTCCAAAAGAAGCCGCTGTTTTTCTTGCGACCGCTTTTTGATTTAATGCATGAAAGATGCTTTTTCTTTCGATCGTTGGCAGCCCTGAAATACGAGCAATTGGCTTTAGTTCATCCACCACAACTGGATCGACAATAAAAGCTGGGATATTCAGGCCAAGTGCGATTTCTCTCGCGATGATTCCGCCGAGATTAGATGCATGCTGGCCGGCATATCCTTCTTTTAAGTCTTTCACCATTTGCTCATTGACTTCATATGTGCCTCCTTCAATCGGACGAAGAAGACCGCCGCGCGCGCACACTGCATCAAACTTTGAGATATTCATCCCCTGTTCATGCAGTGTTTTCAAAATGGTTTCTTTTCGGAAAGAAAATTGATCAATGATATGAGGAAACGACTTTAATTCCTCATCTGTATGTCTAAGTGTCGTTTCAAAAATAGAACGTTCATTATGAAACACACCGATTTTTGTTGAAGTAGAGCCAGGATTAATCGTGAGAATACGCCATTCTTTTGTCAGCAAAAACAAAACCTCCGTTTCAACTCATTCTTCCAATTAGCGACGACTTAAAATATGTTGACCATTTTGCAAGAATTGACTTCTTGATTTGCGCATTCTTTCAATTCGCTCTTCAGCCAATCGGTCTGCCGCTTTATAAGTTGGAATGGCATCACGGTTTGAAATTTCAATCACACGTTCAATATTTTGATAAATGCCTTCGACTTTTTTCATCGCACGATCTGCATTATAGCCATAAAGCTCATCAGCCACGTTAATCACACCGCCTGCATTGATCACATAGTCAGGAGCATATACAATCCCCATTTCATGGATAAGGTCTCCGTGATGCGTTTCTCTTAGCTGGTTATTTGCAGCACCTGCTATCACTTTTGCTTTTAACTTAGGAATGGTTACATCGTTAATGGTTGCACCAAGTGCGCACGGTGCATAAATATCGCATGCTTGATCATAAATATCGTCAGGATCGACTGCTTTTGCGCCGAAGTCTTCAACAGCTCGCTTGACAGAGTCTTTGTTGATATCTGTGACAATAAGCTGTGCGCCTTCTTCGTGCAGATGTTTACACAGATTGTAGGCCACATTTCCAACACCTTGGACAGCAATTGTTTTTCCTTCTAATGAATCTGTACCGAAAGCAGCTTTGGCAGCGGCTTTCATCCCTTTATATACACCGTAAGCTGTGACTGGAGACGGATTTCCGGATGAACCAAATGCAGGAGAGATCCCTGTGACAAAATCGGTTTCTTCATGAATGAGATCCATATCTTCTACCGTTGTACCGACATCTTCCGCTGTAATATAGCGGCCATTCAGCCCTTGAATGTAACGACCAAATGCACGGAACATTTCTTCGTTTTTGTCTTTTCTCGGGTCGCCGATGATCACTGTTTTTCCGCCGCCAAGATTAAGTCCTGCTGCCGCGTTTTTATAAGTCATTCCTCTTGCTAGACGCAGTGCATCCTCAATAGCTGCTTCTTCGTTTTCATACGTCCACATTCTCGTTCCGCCTAGTGCAGGCCCAAGTGTTGTATCATGAATTGCAATAATCGCTTTTAAGCCAGACTGCTCATCCTGACAAAATACAAGCTGCTCATAATCGTATCGTTCCATATATTTAAAAAGTTCCATTGTGTTATTCCTCCTATTACTTCCGCTTAATTTGATGTACAGATGGCAAGCGCAATTGAATAAAGCTTACTTTCAGCTGAATCAGACCGGCTTGTTAAAGCAATCGGCGCCTTGGCTCCTGCCACCACAGCTCCCACCTTCGCATGTGCAAAGTAGATGAGAGATTTATAAAGAATGTTTCCTGCCTCAATTGTTGGCACAAGCAAAATATCTGCATGGCCGGCTACATCACTCGTAATATTTTTATGAGAAGCTGCCGTTTGAGAGATAGCATTATCTAAAGCAAGAGGCCCATCAATCAGGCATCCAGAAATTTGCCCCCGCCGATTCATTTGCGCAAGACTTGCCGCAGTTAAAGTTGAATCCATTGCCGGATTCACGACCTCGACCGCAGAGAGCACTGCAACCTTTGGCATGTCGTTTCCGACAGCTTGTGCTACTTGAACAGAATTGATCGTAATCTCTTTCAGCATATTTAAATCGGGCGCGATGTTCATCGCAGAATCTGTGACATAAATAAAGCGGTCAAAGCCCGGTACTTCGAATGCTGCGACATGTGATAAGACACTTGCTGTCCTGAGCCCATATTCTTTATTCAGTACCGCTTTTAAAAGAACGGCTGTCGGGACATGCCCCTTCATCAAAATATCTGCATGCTTCTCGCTCACTGCCTGCACGGCTATTTTGGCAGATTCTTCGGGAGAATCTGAATGAATAATATCTATCCAGTCCTCATCGATTTCATGCTGTTTCACTAGCTCCTTCAGGTTGCGTTTGTTCCCAACCAGGAGAAAGCGAGCGACCTTTCGCTTAATTGCCATCTTGATGGCATGAAGCACTTCTTCGTCTTCTGCATGAGCCACAGCCGCCGTTTTATTCTGCAGCTGGGCGGCTTTCATAATCAGATCGTCAAGCTTCATATATGCCCACCTTTCCTTGTGCTCGGTTCAAGTTTTATATGCAAGTTACGTGCCAGTTTGAAATACAGTAAAATGAGGCAGTTCGCATGCCATTCGTGCAATCTTTTGCAGTTTACATGCATTTTATTGCATGCTATCTTTTGCAAGTTGATATTTATCCATTTTATAGTAAAGGTTCCGTATGCTGATCCCTAACGTTTTCGCTGTTTTCGTGCGATTGAATTGATGCTTTTCAAGGGTTTGTTTAATCAGCTGCGCTTCAAATGCCTCAACAGCATCCGAAAGCGTCTCTCCCTCAAATTGACTGACAGCCAGTTCCTGCTGCTCTTTTTCTTCCTGATCTTCAGACTCCATGAAAGAAATATGCCCCTCATCAATCCATTCTTCTTGCGGGTTTAAAAAGATCATGGCTCGTCCAAGTACATTTTCAAGCTCTCTTACGTTTCCAGGCCACTTATATGATCGCAGTCTATGAAGCGCCTGTTCTGTTAACCCGCGCACATTCCGTCCATAGTCTAAATTGATCTTTTGGATGAGACGTTTGCTTAACGAATCAATATCCTCAAGGCGCTGCCTTAGCGGCGGTATAGAGATCGGGTATCTGTTCATGCGATAATATAAGTCCTCTCTGAACTTTCCTTCCGCCATCGCTTTTTCAATATTGACATTTGTCGCCGTGATGACACGAACATCGACTGGTATGGCCTTTGTTCCGCCTACTCTTACAATTTCTTTCTCCTGCATGACGCGCAGCAGCTTCGCCTGTGTACTTGGCGTCATTTCACCAATTTCATCTAAAAAAATGCTGCCTTGATTCGCCTCTTCAAACAGTCCTTTTTTCCCGCCGCGCCTTGCACCAGAAAACGCTCCTTCTTCATAGCCAAAAAGCTCTGACTCTAAAAGGGTCTCAGATAAGGCTGCACAGTTGACCCGTACAAAGCGATTATATTTTCGGTCACTTTCATTGTGAATGGCGTGGGCAAACAGCTCTTTTCCAGTACCTGATTCTCCCCGGAGTAAAATGGTGGCTGGCGTTTTTGCGCCTAGCTTTGCCTGCTCCAGTGCCACAAGCATTTGCTCACTTTCTCCAATGATGTCTTCAAATGTGTACTTTGCTTCAAGTGTCCGGATAAGCTGCCTTGCTTTATTTAGTTCATTCGTGAGTGATTGAATTTCTGATACGTCATGAATGACGCCGACACTGCCTTTTAAGATGCCATCAACGATGACTGGCGCTACGTTGACGATCACATCTTTTTTATTCGGCCCGACTTTCATTCTGACGCCTCGGACCGGTCTTCTTGTTTCAAGCACCTTCAAATGCATGCTTTCTCCTTCAGAAATATCTGCACCTGCAGGTTTCCCCACAACTTCTTTATCTGTTAATCCAGTCATTTTCGTATAAGCTCGGTTAATCAAAATCCCTTTTCCCTGCTCATCAACAACCGATATGGCTTCATCTGACGATTGAATGATCGCCTCCAGCATGGTTCGCACTTCTTTAAGGTTCGTTACTTCCTCCGCAAGCTCAACGGCATCTGTAATATCTTTAAAGATGGATAAAGCACCTAGCATTCTCCCCGCGTCATCAATAATTGGCAAACGCGTTGTGACAATTTGTATTTGCTGGTTCAGAAATTGTTTTTGATTAAATTCTGGCTCTCTCGATCTTAAAATGTCGGGAAGTTTTGTGTTTGGGATCACTTCTCGTATGTCGCGGCCAATCGCATCTTTTTGCGAACATCCAACCATTTTGGCCGCTGATCGATTAAACAGGACGACTTCTTCGTCCATGTTTATAAAAATCATCCCATCGTTCGTTGCATTAAAAATGCGGTCATGCTTATAGGTTTGTTCCTTTAATATTTGAATTAGCTGTTGTTTTTCTGACATTAATTCTGATATGACGTAAGCCATTGAACTTGGAACAATGACAGCATGCTCCGGCTTTTCTTCCATCAGCTCTTTCAGCACTGCTGAACTGCCCGTTGTTTCAATGATGATATCAATGTCATCTTTTATGTATTCTTTCCAATCCGTTGTCGTATCAATTCCATTCTTTTTCGCTTCTGCCATCCCCGGTGCCTCAAGATCAAGGTCGGCGATCGCAATGATTTGAATCATATTTGTTTTCAGCAATGTTTCTAGCAATGCTGATCCACCCTGTCCTGCACCGACAATCAAGACTCTCTGCATCCCGTTACCCCTTTATATGAAAAAATTTGCACACCATATTTTTCCGTTGCAAAAAATTGCACAACTCTTATATTACCACGTTTTCCTTTCTTGACAAAATATTTTTTGAATTAGACAATGGAAGTAAATGACGTTTAAGGGGACATTTGATGGGGAGAATACTTGCACTAGTGATTATTTTAATACCTGGCGCGCTTGCTGCACTTGGGATTAAGCTGCTGCGTGACACTGTTTTCGGCATCATCATTGCACCATTTCCATTTTTATGGCTGCAAGGAATTGCAGGGTTGTTATTTTTAGGGGGAGGGCTTTATGTAGTGGCTGGCTTTATTTTATATAGAGACCGTAAACGAAATAAAGTGACTGCTCGCTTTAAGCAGAGATAAAACGTGAAAAAAGACCCGCTGATGATAGCAGGTCTTTATTTCATTTCTTCTCTTATTTTCACGGCTCGGTCAGGAAAATCAGTGAAAATGCCATCGACACCTAAGGAAAACATGTTTTTCATTTGCTTTTCACTGTTTACTGTAAACGGCCTGATTACTTGCTGAGATGCATGGAGAGTTGACACAACCTCTTTGGTCACGCCTGCACCCTTAATATTTGGATGATAGCCTCTTGCTGGTACTGTTTTTATATACATCTCCGGCTGATGAATCACATCCATTGTGAGTACAGCAAGTTCAACATGCGGCATCAGTTTGTGAAAAAGAGCTAAACTGCCGTGATGAAACGATGAAACAAGTACACGATCTTCTATTTGAAAATGCTCGATTTGCTTTTTTACTTTCTCCTCGATACCTGGATATCGATAAATGGAGTTTTTCAGTTCAATATTAATGATCAATGATGATTGCTGCGTCACTAGCTCTAATACTTCCTCTAAAAGAGGAATGGATACAGCACCGGTTTCTTCATAAAAAGAATGACTCGCATCTCCCGCTTTTAATTCTTCATATGTATGGTCTTTCACTAAACCTTTCATATTCGTGGTTCTGTTCAGTTTCTCATCGTGAATGACAGCAAGTCTGCCGTCTTTCGTCAGCTGAACATCCAGCTCAATTCCGTCAGCTCCCGAATGGAGTGCATGCTCGAAGGCTATCATGGTGTTTTCAGGATAAATGCCTTTAAAGCCTCTGTGTGCAAAAATTTTCGTCATAGGTCACCTCTAATATGATGCTTCCTTTCATTATGACGTGTCTTTTTTCGTTTTTCCAGTTTTGAGCACATAAAAAAACCTCTTCTGATTCGCATGAAGAGGTTGACAGATAAATTCGATCACGTAATCGCTCTGATGGCTTGCTCTGTCGTCTCTGCGTCAAGAGCAAAAAGGGAAGAAACAACTGCGACTGCTGTAACAACGGTTACACCTAACAACAACTTTTTCATAAGATAACCTCCACTTTCTTTTGAAGTATTTGTGCATCGAATTTCTTTTCAAGAAAACGAATGGCATTTTGATAATCATTTCGTTCCTTGAAGTATTTCGATATTTGTTCAGACAAATCCTCAAGCTCCACATATAATCTATTTTTTTCTATGTAGTCTAATTTTTCAGAGAATACGTCTGCTGCCCCACTATTCTCGCACATCAAATCCAAAATTTCAAATTTTACTATATATTCATTATTTTGGATATCGCAGCTATACAGAATACCCTCTTTAATATATTCCCTCGCCTCTTGATCTCCTAGATGCACTAAGGCGTTTGCCAGAACATATAAAGATTGGATGTAATAATGACTATTGTCACGGTGAATTTGAATGCCCATTCCTTTTTTTGCATAATGTGCGCTTTTTTCATAATCATGCTTTGCATAATAAAGAACAGCTAAATTGTGATAGCATTTCCCAATCAGCACTTCATTGTTAATGCGCTTACTTTTCTCAAGTGCTTCTTGATACTTCTCCTCTGCTTCATCGAATTGGAACAAATCAATACAATTACTTGCATGTAAAATCAAGCTGTCAATTGCCTGCGCTGTATACTCTTCATGCGCTTTAAATGTATCGATGGCTTTTTTAATATGATTAATGGATATGAAATTTTGTTTCAGTTCGTAATAAATTGAAGCAACCTTATGGTGAAAAGTTCCTACTTCAAGGTCTTCATTCACACGTTTTAGCCGCTGTTCTGCAATTTTGTAAAAACTAATAGCTTCATCATACTTTTTCACATATGCAGCATATTGGCCTTTGTAAAAGTAAAAATAAAAATTAATAATGTCATCTGCCTTCTCATCGAGCGTTCCGACACTTTTCATAATTTGATTGGCTTTTTCAATATTTCCAAGTAACATTTCATGTCTGCCGTCAACAAGCTGATAATAAAGGAGAACTTCACGGTCTTCATCTGTATTTTTTAGCAAATTCTGAATTTTCTCTTTATAGATAGCAGATTTTTCTAAGTCATTCTGAGAAATGACCCTCGTCCACTTGCTAATTTCGTTCGCTACCTCAGCAGAGTGGATTTTCAGCTTTCCCATAACCTCACCCTCTTCTTTTCATTATTATAGCATAGTAAAAGAATGTGAAAATTATTAAATTCGACAATGGGAATATTCAGTTCAAATGGCACAATCTCTAAGAAGCCAGTGACTTTAAAACGCCAATCAATCAGGTCAATAGAAATAGAACTTTCGATCTCGTTTGCTTTAATTACCATTTCCATAAGACCTTTTCCTCTCATCCTTTTTCTTACGAATGAGCGTTTTCTTCTTCTATTTTGAAGACTTCATGATCGATTGGCGCAGCTGATTACCACTACTTTATGTCTTTTTTATTTTTTTCATGCTTTATTTTTCATGTTATTCTGAAAATAAAGCAGCCCGTTTGTCCAATTTAAACATTAAGATGATTTTATCAACCTAACCAATTTTTGACAACATGTTTCAAAATAAAAAAACGTCTCAATGAAGAAACGTTTTTTCATGAAAAATAAACTAGCTAGCTCTATGCTCTAATCGCAAACGATCAGCTACCATGGCAATAAATTCTGAATTGGTTGGTTTCGCTTTTGACATGCTGACAGTATAACCAAAGAGTGAGGAAATGGAATCAATGTTCCCTCTGCTCCAAGCGACTTCAATGGCATGACGAATCGCCCGTTCCACCCTGCTGGCGGTCGTGTTAAATTTCTTTGCAATGTCTGGGTACAACACTTTAGTAATGCTTCCGAGAAGCTCAATGTCATTGTACACCATAGAAATCGCTTCTCTTAAGTATAAATACCCTTTAATATGAGCGGGCACGCCAATCTCATGAATAATGGTCGTAATGCTCGCATCTAAGTTTTTACGTTTCGGTTCAGGTTTGTTGCGAAGAACACTGTTTTGGATTGATGAAGAGCGATGGGTAACTTGTGTGCCGTTTCCACTGACTTGACGAATATGACCTACTAGGTTTTCCATATCAAATGGCTTTAAAATGAAATAAGATGCGCCCAAATCAACTGCTTTTTTCGTGACATCTTCTTGTCCAAAGGCCGTTAGCATAATCACACTTGGCTGTTTTGTCATTTCATTGTTTTCACGGAGGCGTTCTAGTACAGCAAGACCGTCTAAATGAGGCATAATAATGTCTAAGAGGAGAACGTCGGGCTCTTTATCTTTAAATAATGTCAGGCATTCCTGACCATTATACGCCACGCCAAGTACTTCCATATCTTCCTGTCCCTCAATGTACTCTGTCAAAAGGCCAACAAGCTCTCGATTGTCATCAGCTACACACACTTTAATTTTCTCCACGTTCTTTCCTCCCCAATGTCGATTCCTTTAGTCTTTTGCATTTCTCTTCTGAGTGTTCAATTCGACAAAACCATGCTATCCCCTTTAAAAAACTTTAATTTTCCGAATAATAGAGCATTATCTAGCTTTTTCTATGTTTTTCTTAAAGAATCGACGATTATTGCAATTTGACAACATGCTTTTTTCCATTTTGTCGAAAAATCTCTTTTTCCTTATTTTATAACATGATGGAAGAGAAAGAAAGGGTAGAAAAAAACTGCCGGAAGATTCGCGGCAGTTAAATGATCAGCTTGCTTTTTTGTTTTTTTGATAAAGGTCGATTCCTGCTTCTGACAGCATCCATTCAATGTGTACGCCGTACCCGCTAGTCGGATCATTGACGAATACGTGTGTGACAGCTCCAATGACTTTGCCATTTTGAATGATGGGGCTTCCGCTCATTCCTTGGACGATTCCGCCCGTTTTGCTTAAGAGCCGCTCATCTGTTACCTTTAATACCATTCCTTTAGTTGCTGGGAATTTCTGCGGTGTTGTGCTGACGATTTTAATATCAAACTTCTCCACTTTATCATGATCCACAACGGTTAAAATTTCTGCTGGGCCTTCTTTTACTTCATTTGATAAAGCGACTGGAAGTGGTTTATCTGCTACATGATTTTCAAGCTTTTCGGTTAACGTACCAAAGATACCAAAAGGGCTGTTGCGGGAGATATCTCCTATTGTTTTTCTTTCAGAAGAGAATCTCGCCAATTTTTCTCCAGGATTGCCTCCTGTACCTTTTTCAATCGATGTCACGGTTGATCTGACAATTTCACCATTGTCGACAACAATTGGTTTTTTTGTATCCATGTCAGAAATCACATGCCCAAGGGCACCATATTTTTTAGATGAAGGTTCAAAAAAGGTCATCGTGCCGATTCCTGCTGCAGAATCACGAATGTAAAGACCAATTCGATAGATGCCTTCACTTGCATCTTTTGCGGGTGTTAATGTTGTTTGAAAGGTTTTATGATCTCTCTTTATGAGCAAACGAAGCGTTTCACCCGTTTTCCCTGCTTTCTGAATAAATGGGGTGAGGTCATTCATTTTCTCCATTTTTTGACCATTGATTTCAATGATCATATCCCCTGATTGAATGCCTGCGGCTTCACCTGGTGATTTTTTGCCGTCTGCTGTTGTGATTTGATGAAAACCTACAACGAGAACTCCTACAGAGTGGAGCTTGACGCCAATGGATTGTCCTCCAGGAACGACTTTTAATTCAGGGAGAACATCAACTTTTGTTTTCTTAATAGGAAATCCTTTAAAATCATAAACAATTTCGGCTTTTCCCGCCTTTTGTCCTGTAATATCCAGCTGATTCTCTTTCTCTGATAGGCTAAAGGCTGGCGAAGAAGCAGTGGCTGACGCTTCAATCGATGTGTCAATTGAGTGCTTCTGTTTTTCAAATACAGCAACATTTGTTGGAATGCTGATGTATTCCTTCACTATGCTCATAAACCCTGTACTTATTAAAGAAACAAGGAGAATCACACCAATGGCTTTTCTCATCTTTTCGGGCATTCATTTTTCACTCTCCTCGCTCCTTACCCACACCAGAACACTCATGTTTTGGCTACATCTTTACTTTTGCCTTCTTCGAGAGGATTTATAACCGGCAGCTTTAGAAAATGATTGGATAAATTGATAAAAGAAAAAGACGATTTTATGGGTATATACGCCGGCTTTTACACAACATATAAAAAAGGCAGCTGATGATTCAGCTACCCTGTTGTTTTGACATCATTTGCTTGGTGCAATAGTTCTTTTGCGTGCTGTTTTGTCAGCTCAGTGACTTCCACACCGGCAATCATCCGGCCAATTTCGCTCACTTTTTCTTCATGACTTAATGGTTTGACACTCGTCAGTGTTCTGCCCGCTTTCGAGCGTTTCGAAATGAAGAGATGTGTGTCTGCCATTGCGGCTACTTGAGGCAGATGTGTAATGCAGAGCACTTGTGATCCAGATGCTACTTTGTAAATTTTTTCAGCAATGGCTTGTGCGACTCTGCCGCTGACGCCTGTATCAACTTCATCGAAAATAATGGATGTGACGTCTTGTTTGGCTGAGAAAATACTCTTCACAGCGAGCATGACACGTGAAATTTCTCCACCTGAGGCTACTTTCGATAAAGATTTCATCGGTTCGCCTGTATTTGTAGAAATGACAAATTGTGCTTGGTCGATTCCATTTTTCCCGAGCTGGACAGGTTTTCCGTCTAATAGCGGACAATCGGTGCTTCCAAAAGGCGCATATCGAATAGAAAAAGCTGTGTCAAATGAAGACTTCTCCATATACAAATCCTTGAGCTCCGTTTGGATTTGCTTCGCTAGCTTTTTGGCCCATTTTTTACGCAGCTCCGAAACGTTAAGTGCTTCCAGCAGGGCATCACGGCTCATCGCATCCAGTTTATTCTTGAGCGTCTGCAGATGGCTGTCTCGATTTTGAATTTGATCTATTTCTTCTTCAATCTTCGCCGCATACTCCAAAATTTCCTCAACGGTTGAGCCGTATTTTCGTTTTAACTGCTTCATTTCATTCAGCCTGGATTCAATAAAATCAAGACGAGCCGGATCAAATTCTAATTGATCCAGCATGCTTCGCATTTGGAAAGTTGAATCCTCTAATAAGTAGTAGGAATTCGATACTTGTTCAGATAGCTTTTTCAAATCATCATTGATCTCAGACACTTGCTCAAGCTCGCTTGAGGACATGCCAACCCAATCTAGTCCTCCTTGCTCATTACGCAAGGCGTTATACGCGTTTTGAAGTGAGGAATAGATTTTTTCGTAGTTGCTGATTTGATGACGCTCTTCCTGAAGCCGCTCATCTTCTCCCGGCTCTAACTGCGCTGCCTCAATCTCCTCTAGCTGAAATTGCAGTAAATCTAAGCGGTGCACCATTTCCTGCTCATTCTCGGACAGCTGTCTTAGCTTTTGAGCCGTTTTCATATATTGATCATATGCTTCTTGATACTGCAAGAGAGCCGGTGCAATTTCTTCTGCTCCAAATTGATCGAGCAAATGCAGATGATTTTCATCTTCCATAAGCAGCTGGTTATCGTGCTGACCATGTATATCAAGCAAAAGCCGTCCTACTTCACGTAAAAGTGAGATGGTGACAAGCTTTCCATTAATCCGGCAAATGCTTTTCCCGCTGTTGTTAATATCACGGCGGAGGATCATCATTTCATCTGATGCGTCAATTCCCTGCTCTTCGCATAGAGCAAATACAGGATGATCGGCTGGTACAAGAAAAAGCCCTTCCAGCTCTGCTTTTTTTTCACCGTAGCGGACAAATTCAGAGGACCCTCTTCCTCCCACGAGAAGTGAGACAGCATCAATCATGATGGATTTTCCGGCACCTGTTTCCCCTGTTAGGACTGTGAGTCCTTTTTCAAATGAAACCGTTAACTCTTCAATGATTGCAAAGTTTTTAATGGTTAGTTCTGCTAACACTCATTTGACACCTCTTTTAGTAAACCTGATTCTTTATAGAAGCTCTAAAATTTTGCTCGAAACTGTCTCTGTATCATCTGGGGTGCGGCAAATGATTAAAATGGTATCATCTCCGCAAATCGTCCCCATAATTTCTTCCCAATCTAAATTATCCATTAAAGCACCTATCGCCTGAGCATTACCCGGCATTGTTTTCAGAACAATTAAATGACTGGCAGCATCCATTTTAATAAATGCATCCATTAGGGATCGTTTCAGCTTTGACAGCGGGTTAAACCGCTGATCCGCAGGAAGACTGTATTTATATGTTCCATTATTCGTCGGAACTTTCACTAAATGTAATTCTTTAATATCTCTAGAAACGGTCGCTTGTGTGATATTATATCCATCGGCTTTCAAAATATCGACCAATTCATCTTGTGTTTCGATCTCTTGGCTTGCAATGATTTCTCTAATTTTAATATGCCTTTGACCTTTATTCATATTTGACCCCCCTAGGCGTTTTATTCTCAGTTTGTCTTTACGTTCTATGTTATATGATGCACACTTCAAAAAACAAGCATTACGTGAGATCCAGCCGATTCTCGTCTTTTGACCATGTAAAAAGGAATAATAGCGAGTTATTATTCCTTTCAGCGTGTAGACAAACCCTCGCATTCGGTGTCAGTCCTGCGCGCTGGTGCTCACGAATGTCAAATTCGCTCCGCTCCAGTGCTCGAACTTCCTAGACTTCAAAGGTT